>CACYMI010000104.1 GCA_902775385.1 uncultured Bacteroidales bacterium | reverse complement strand
TCGCGGTGGGTATTAGATGCTTCATCTCAATTATTATCTATTTCTATGATTTATAATCTGCTGGATTTCCGTTTGATTGTGTCTGATGCTAATCCGACGGCAGGCGGTGATGGGGTGTTTGCACTGTGGGCGTTAAGAGCTTGTTCTTATAAGCCCAAAGGGGAACAGCTCATCAGGGACTCTCGACAGAGAGGCACAGCATCAGGCGCAAGCAAACTATCTGCGCTATCTGCGTGAGATAAAAATCGGTTCAGATTATTCATAAGATCTCTTGCCCTCATGGGCATAGGAGGTTCATTCAAAAATTCAAAAAACAAATTGTTTTTAATGTTCTTTTGTGGTTTTTTGATAAAAAATCGATAGAATTGTATTAAAAAGGTTGTAATGTTACAACCATTTAAATATATTTTGTACCTTTGCCGCATGAAATAATATATTTTGTGAACACATGAGGTATCTGAATATAAAAAAGGCATTGGCCGCATGGCAAGATTTGCAACCATTGTCGGAAAAGGATAGAGACAGACTTAGCCGTCGTTTCACCGTGGACTTCAACTACAATAGCAATCATATTGAAGGAAACACGCTGACTTATGGTCAGACGGAAATTCTGCTGCTATTTGGTAAGGTAATAGGAGAAGCCGATGTGCGTGATGTACAGGAGATGACTGCGAGTAATGTGGGACTACGGATGATGTCTGAGGAAGCAGCGGTGAAGGAGATGCCTCTGACACAGAACTTCATCCGTACGCTGCATAAGACCTTACTCCGTGAAGACTATACTGTGTATCGTGAACTCCCTGGAGGTGTACAAACAAGTTATGTAATCCATGCCGGACAATATAAGACTCGCCCTAACAGTGTCATCACTCGCTATGGTGACCGATTCGAATACGCCTCACCAGAAGAGATATCCAGTTTGATGACCGACTTGGTGGATTGGTATAACAAAGCGGAGCAGGAAGGAAAACTTTCTCCAATAGAGTTGGCTGCATTATTCCACTATAGATACATCCGTATTCACCCATTTGAGGATGGAAATGGACGTATAGCCCGACTTATGGTGAACTTCATTTTGGCTCGTCATAATTATCCTATGATTGTTGTGCGCAGTCGTAAAAAGAGTGAATATTTAGAGGCTTTACATCAGACAGATTTAGAGGTTGGCCCTGTGCCAGCTGATGGTGCACATGCTGATATTAAGAACATTAAACCGTTCTTGAAATACTTTAATCAACTTGTGGCTACAGAGGTATATAATGACGTACTCTTTGTGAGTGAAAAGGATGAAAACGTGTGGTGGTATGATGGTGAACGGATTGCTTTCCGTACACCAAATTATACCAAAATACTAAATGCGATGCGTACACAGCCAACGCTTACATTGGCTGATATGAAAGAAGTGACTGGCATCAGTATCGCCGCCATTCAGAAACTCCTTGACCAGCTGATTCAGAAGAAGTACGTTGCACGTGGAGAAAAGGAAGGCAGTTGGAGAGTGTTTGTGACTCAGTAAAGTACAACGTCCCCTAGCCCTCTACGGGAGAGGGTTAGGGAGAGGGTCCGACTACGCCTCGGTTTAACTACCGCGGCATTTATTTTTTCGCATTTTCTTGGTTTGAATATAAGAAATAGTTAACTTTGCAGTACGAAACGAGGTTTTCTGATAATTATTCATTGAAATATGAAGTCAAGAAAAGAATACATAGAGCTTATCAGAAGTCATGCCAGCGAACTCAAGGAACGTTATGGCATTACTTCACTGCGTATATTCGGTTCTGTTGCTCGTGACGAACATCATGAAGGAAGCGATGTTGACCTCTTTGTAAGCATGCCTCCCAAATTCTACAACCATGCTGCCGCTGCACATTATCTGGAGGAACTGTTAGGTTGTAATGTGGATTTGATTCAGGACCATCGCAATATTCGTCCTTTTTTCCGTAAACAAATAGAAACAGATGGAATACCTGTCATATAAGCAATTGGAAATTGTTGAAGATTTACTTCAGCAAATCAAGAGTGCGATCCTTGACATTCAGCAATGGAATGAGAAAATTTCCCAAGCAGACGATTGGCTTTTATCTCCTGACGGAATGAAGACCTTAGCTGCCAGTTGTATGCTCATAGAAGCCATAGGCGAAGGATTCCGGAAGATTGATGATAAGACAGCTCATCAACTCTTACCCTTACGTCCGGAAATTCCGTGGCGCGATGTTATAGGAATGCGCAACCATTTAGCTCATGGATATTTTGACATCAACACGGATTTGGTTTTAGATGTTATAAAGAACGATTTGACGCCATTATTAGAAGCGACCGATTATTTCCTAAAACATCTTTTTGAACTGCTTCCTGTTGACGATCGGACATTACCATAACGTCCTACGCTCCCCTTTAGGGGGCTCGGGGGCCTATAAACCAAATTAAACTATCTTAATTAAGTATAAAGGGGGGAGGAAGTTAGGATTTTTCCTGATAACTTTGCATCAAAAATAACAAAGAATGATTAGGAAAGTTGTAATTTCTTTAACGGCTCTTCTTGCCCTGGCAGCTTGCACCACCAGGCAGAGGACGGCTGAAGAGAGGAAGGAATATGCTGAGGCGCTGTTCACGCTTGGAGAAATCAGCACGGTGGAATTGGAGATGCCGGAAGCTACGTGGCAGAAAATGAAGGAGAAAGCCTCGGACAAGGAATATCGCAGATGTGACGTCACCATAAACGGGGAGCGATTCGGCAATGTGGCCATCCGAACGAAGGGTGCCAGCAGTCTGGATGATGTACAGCTGATGAAGTCTGACCGCTACAGCTTTACGCTGAAACTGAACAAGTATGAGAAGGGGCAGGACTGTCACGGCCTGACGAAACTGCTGCTGAACAACAATATATGGGATGCCACGCAGATGAAGGATGCCATCGTATATGACATGTGCCGCTACATAGGACTTCCCGCTCCACTGACCAACTATGCCAGAATATCTGTGAACGGAAAACCGTTCGGATGCTACCTGATGGTGGAGCCTGTGGACAAAAACTTTGCCCGCCGTAACTGGCCAGATGAGGTCAGCAACATCTACAAGCCTTATCATAACCTTGCCTACACGGGTGAGAACATTGAAAACTATGCCGATATAGCCAACTATGCCAAGGTGAAGGGTGGCGAGGCTTCCGTGCAGCGCATAGTGGAAGCGCTGAGGAGTGTGGCGGAAGACAAGAATATTGACGAGCATGTGGACATTGAGAACGTGATGAAATACATGGCGCTGCAGACCATTGCCGTCAACTATGACTGCATGACGGGGCATAATGAGCAAAACTACTATCTGCGTGAGGCGGATGGAGCAGTCACAGGAAATGGCTCTGCCTGCTGATGCCGGCAAGCGAAGCAAGGAGGAAATCGGCAGGATAGTCAATTTCCCCATCGACACGCCTTTCCTGGCTGACGTATCCAAACGCGCCTTCTTTATGAGGTTGCTTGCCAACGAGACTTATAAGGCGCGATATTATCATTACCTGAATGTCCTGTGCAATGAATACATCTTGGGCGGAGAGTTTGAGAAGGCCCTTTCCACCATCGGGAAGGAGATAGGAGAAATCGCAGGAACGGAATCCAATGCCTTCTACACTAACGAACAATTCCACAAGGCCAGACAGACATTCCAACTGTTGCTGGAAAGACGTGCGGCCTCTGTTCTGGGTCAGATGAACGGTACGATACCTGCTACGTGGGAGGCTCAGAAAGCCCAACCTAACAAACTCATCAACAGTGATGATATTAACTTGCAGGAGCTGGGAGGGATATAGGTGGTTCTTCTCTCGGTTTGCACTCTTTGAGGCTAACACCTCGGAAATAAAAATAAAATATCTTATATTTTGTATTTCTCTCGGTTTGCACTATCTTTGTCCACAAAATGGGAAATATGGATGAACGTAAGATGACGTTAAAAGGTTAAAATGTTTAAGAGTATTATTCGGATGCTGGCCGTATGGATTTGCGGCGGTATGATAGTGGCATCTTGTTCAAAGGACGACGGTATGGTGCCGCCTTCCCCTGAACAGACCCCAACGCTGATTATCTATGATACTGACATCGGTTCCTCTACCGATGACCTGTTCGGCCTGGAGATGCTGCACCGTTACCACGACCAGGGGCGCTGCCGTCTGCTGGGCGTTGTTTCCGACCGCGAGGGTGAGGAATATGCTGCTTGCACGGATGTGATGAATACGTACTTCGGGCACGGATTCCTGCCTGTGGGAATGGTGCGGAACGGGGTGAAGAATCCCCCTGTCTGGATTGACTACAAGGAGCTGCCTAACTATACGGACGGGAACGGTAAGCTGATGTTCCGCCGCTCTATTACGGACTATACTACCCTGCCCGACGGATGGGAGCTTTACCGCCGTCTGCTATCCGCTCAGCCCGACCATTCGGTGAGCATCTGCTCAGTGGGGTTTGTGACAGCCTTGGCGCAGCTGCTTGCCTCTGAGCCTGACCAGTACTCACCGCTCAACGGTGTGGACTTGGTACGGCAGAAGGTGAAATGTATCTACCTGATGGGAGGCGTGTTCCATAACTCCGTGGAGCCAGACTTCAACTTCAGGAAGAGCTTTGCCTTTGCGCGGGAATTCTTCCGGCTATGGCCGAAGGATGTGGATATGGTTTTCTCGCCGATGGAGGTTGGCGAGAACGTGGAGTACAAGCCTGAGCAGGTGATCAGCGATGTCAGTTGGACGGATGCGCATCCCATCAAGCAGGTGTATATGAGGTGCAACTGCAACACGGGACAGATGATGTGGGACCCGATGCCGGTGATTCAGGCTGTGGAGGGTGATGAGCTGTTCTTGCTCTCTGAGCGCGGAACTGTGGAGTTCAGGGAGGATGCCATGACCGTCTTCACGCCTTCTGCTACAGGCAACTGCCGCTATCAGAAAGCCAAGAACACTACCTGGAACCAGGCGATGCTGGATAAAATCAGATGGTACAATATGATAAAATAACTCGCTAAAATCCTATAAAATGAGGATTGTGAGGGTGAGAGGAATGTAGTACCTTTGCACCCGAAATGATTAACGACGGGATAATAGACACAACTGAGGTTACGGTGATAGGCGCAGGTCTGACCGGCCTGACTACGGCCTTCTGGCTGAGACGCAAGGGTATCAGGGTAAATGTGATTGAGACTGATAACCGGATAGGCGGCCAGATACGGACGGAGCGCCATAACCATTATATATATGAGACGGGGCCTTCAACGGGTGCTGTCTCTACCCCCGAGGTGGCTGAGCTGATGGAGGAGCTGTACATACAGTCGGAGGGCAAATGCCGGCTGGAGACGGCCCCTGACGCGGCCAAGAAGCGCCTGATATGGAAGGGCGACCGGTTCCGTGCCTTGCCTTCGGGTCCTGTAAGTGCCCTTACTACTCCCCTATTCCGATTCACTGACAAACTGCGTATCCTGGGTGAGCCCTGGCGAAAGAGGGGCAATGACCCCGACGAGAGCGTGGGTATGCTGGCTGCCAGGCGACTGGGCCGGTCCTATGTGGACTATGCGGTGGATCCGTTCATCTCGGGCGTATATGCAGGCGACCCCTATCAGCTGGTTACCCGATACGCTTTGCCTAAACTGTATGCGCTGGAGCGCGACTACGGCAGTTTTATCCGTGGCAGTATTGCCAGGATGAGGCAGCCCAAGACGGACCGTGACCGACTGGCGACGAAGAAGGTTTTCTCGGCCCTGGGCGGTCTGAGCCATATTACGGAGGCGGAGGCGGACTATATCGGCAGGGAGAATATCACTACCGGGGTGAGCCACGTAAGGGTAAGCCCTATGGCGCTGGGCTGGCTGACCGCCTATACGGATGCGGAGGGTACGGTGAGACGGTTGCAGAGCCGCTGGGTGGTTACTACCTGCGGTGCCTATAACCTGCCGGAGCTGCTCCCCTTTGTGGATAAGGAGCGGATGGATGCGATCGCATCCCTGAAGTATGCGCCTGTTATGGAGGTGAATGTGGGCATGCCGGACACCTTCGGCGGTGACTACCGCGCCTTCGGCGGACTGGTTCCGTCGGTTGAGAAGAAGCGGATACTGGGTGTGCTGTTCCCCTCGGCCTGCTTTACGGGCAGGGCGCCTGAGGGAGGAGCGCTGTTCTCGTTCTTCATCGGCGGCATGAGGCACCCTGAGATGCTGGATATGAGCGATGAGGAGGTAAAGGCGCTGGTGAGGGAGCAACTGCATACGATGCTGAAGTTCCCCGGCGAGGCAGAGCCCGACTTTATCCATATCTCGCGCCACAGGAGGGCGATTCCGCAGTATCATGCCGACAGCGGCAGACGGTTCAGCGCCGTGCAGTCTGTTCAGGATGAGTACCGGGGACTGATTATCGCCGGTAACCTGCGTGACGGCATAGGTATGGGGCATCGTATCACGCAGGCTACCAACATAGCCAAAGCAATTATTGAGTCAGAATAATATATACAATTTGAAAAGAAAATAAAACAATGAAGATGAAAAGAAGCACCCTTACTGCATTACTTCTTGCCTTTACGGTATTTACCCTCCAGGCTGAGACTGAGGAACTGGCTGTAGATACATCCAGGGTATATAACCTGGATGAGCTGGTATTCATTCCGCAAAACAAGGAGTTTAAGAGTATGCGTCAGCAGGCGCTGAGTTCGACGGTTCTGACAGGCAATGAGATGAACAGCCTGAATGTGCGCGACCTCAGGGACATATCCGCCTACGTGCCCGCCTTTGTGATGCCGGACTACGGAGCCAGGTTTACCTCGTCGATTTACGTCAGGGGTATAGGCTCGCGTGTGAACAGCCCCTCAATGGGTATCTATGTGGATGATATTCCGCTGATGAACAAGACGGCCTTTAACAGTCACGTGTGGCAGCTGGACCGTGTGGATGTGCTGCGCGGCCCACAGGGTACACTGTACGGTATCAACTCGGAAGGCGGTTTGGTGCGTCAGTACACCAAGAATCCGATGAACTATCAGGGTACGGATGTGAAGCTGGGCTTCGGCACACGTATGTACCGCAATGCGGAGGTTAGCCATTATAATAAGGTGAATGACAAGCTGGCCTTCAGCGTGGGCGCGTTTTACAATGGTACGAACGGGTTCTGGCGGAATACACTGACCGGTGAGCGTACGGATGACATGGACGAGGCCGGCGGCAGGGTGCGTATGATATACAAGCCGTCTGAGCGTGTGAGCATCGACTGGATGGCTGAGTACCAGCATGTGAACCAGCATGCCTATCCCTATGGTATATTGGATCCTGTGAGCGGCGAGGTGCTGACCGACCCCGACCAGAATCATCAGGGTAAGTACAAGCGTGATATGGTGAACACGGGTGTTGCTGTGAAGGTTGAGGGCAAGGGCTTCGACTTCCAGTCCAATACGAGCTATCAGATGCTGAAGGATAACCTGCTGATGGACAATGACTATTCGGCGCTGGACTTTATTGTGGTGGACCAGGCTCAGTTGAGCAATGCCATTACGCAGGAGTTTACGCTGAAGAGCAATAACCGGAGCCGCTGGCACTGGACGAACGGTGTGTTCGTCTCTTACCAGTGGTTGAGGACGGATGCGCCGAACACCTTCGGCACTTACTTCCCCAGGATGCTGGAGCAGCAGATTTCAGGCGCTATGATCAGCAGTATGACGGGAAGGGGTATGACCAGGGAGCAGGCGATGGCTGCCATTGAGCGTGCCGGAGGCATTAACATTGACATGGCTATGAACATCCCG
Source organism: uncultured Bacteroidales bacterium (assembly GCA_902775385.1). Lineage (GTDB taxonomy): Bacteria > Bacteroidota > Bacteroidia > Bacteroidales > Bacteroidaceae > Physcousia. Next base: position 2,792 of record CACYMI010000104.1, on the reverse strand, counting down.
TGCCTGTTCCGTACACCGCAGTTCAACCTGGGCGTGTTCCATGAGTCGGAATACGACCTGACGGACCAGCTGAGCGCTACGGTGGGCCTGCGCTATGACTATACGCGCTCTGAGATTGACTTCAATGCGGTGGGTATCAGCGAGAATCCGGTGTTCTCTATCATGGGCAGAACCCTCTCTCCCACTAAGATCTATACGGATTACATCGGCAAGGACCATGCGGGCTTCAGTCAGCTGCTGCCCAAGTTCGGTCTGACATACAAGTTTGACAACGGCAGCAACGTCTATGCTACGGTTACGAAGGGATACCGTGCGGGCGGATACAATATCCAGATGTTCGGTGACATTATCCAGGGCGACCTGCAGAAGGCGATTGGAATGATGCAGGGCGGCACTCCGGTTACGGAGGTGGTAATGGAGCATCATGACGCTGACTGTGCCGACATCAAGGAGGGTATCAAGTTCAAGCCTGAGGAGTCCTGGAACTATGAGCTGGGTACGCATGCCAATCTGTTCAACAACCTGATTCATGCCGACCTGAGTCTGTTCTACATGCAGATCCGCAACCAGCAGCTTTCTGTCTTTACCGAGGATTATGGTTACGGTCGTAAGATGGTGAATGCGGGCAAGAGCTACAGCTGCGGACTGGAGCTGACACTGCGCGGCAGTGCCGTCAGCAATCACCTGAACTGGAGCCTGGGTTATGGCTATACGCACGCTGCCTTCAAGGAATATTCTACCAAGACCAGTTCAAGCGCCTCGGCTACCGAGGTGGACTATAGCGGCAAGAGGGTGCCTTACATTCCGGCGCATACGCTATCGGCTATGGCTGACTATACCTTTGATACGGACAAGGACTGGCTGAAGAGTGTAACGGTGGGTCTGAATATGAACGGCCAGGGTAATATCTGGTGGGACGAGGCGAATACCTACAGTCAGAAGTTCTATGCGGTGATGGGGGCTCATGTCAGTGCCGACTTCGGTCTGTGCCGTCTGAATCTGTGGGGCCGCAACCTTACGGACAGTCGTTATAATACGTTTGCTTTCTCGAGCAAGGCTACGGGGCGTGAGGTGTTTATGGCGCAACGGGGTGCTCCCTTCCAGTTCGGCTTCGACCTGAGCTTCCACTTCTAAAATAAAAAAAGACTCCTGTAGGAGTCTTTTTTTTGTTATTTAAGTGAGGGCATCATTAATATAGTTCTTGGTACTCATGTCATAGTAGAGGGCTTCAAGTTCCTGAAGGGTGAGACCCTGGATGGTGCGCTCTATGGCACGGATAAGTTCTTCGCGGCGGTAGTCGTCAGACTGACCAAATTGTACTTTGTAGGACATAGATTAGTGGTTAGAGGTTAGTGGTTAGAGGTTAGAGGTTAGTGGTTAGAGGTTAGTGAACTATCATCTATCTATCAACCACCCTGACTTTCTTTGCCATGTATTGCAGGAAGCAGGCGGGGATGAGGGGGCAGAAGAGGATGGTCAGTCGGTTGAGGAAGCCGGGTATGACGGTAGTCTTACGTCGGAACATGGCCCGGAGAGCCTTCTGGGTAGCCTTCTGGGGCGTTATCATGAGACCGAGGGCATACATGAGCTTACGGTACTTTGCCAGGGTGAGACCGCTGAGCAAGGGAGTGTCAACAGCGCCGAAGACGGCGGCGGTGATGCTGACGGGGGTTCCGTGGCACTCCATACTCAACTGGCGGGAATAGCCTTTGACGAAGCGTTTGGTGGAGCCGTACATTCCGATTACGGGCCAGTCCATCCAGGCGGAGATGGAGGAGATGTTGAGGATGTATCCCCTACCCTGTTCCTTCATGAGCGGGATGAAATACCGGCATAGCAACAAGGGGGTGGTGCAATGCAGGGCGATAATCCGTTGCAGGCGCGTGGGATCGGTATCCTCGACTGTTGAGGTGATGAGCATCCCGGCGTTATTGACAAGCACCTCTACCTGCCACTGGTTTTCCCGGCAACGGGCGACAATCCGCTCCGCGGCATCAGCTTGGCAGAGGTCGGTACAGAGTGCAGGAGCCGGTACACCGTATTGCTCCGTCAGTTGGCGGGAGAGCTGTTGCAGGGCCTCGCCGTTGATATCCACCAAGACTACCCCATACCCCATCTGTGCCAGCTGAAGGGCATAGTACCGCCCCATGCCCGAGGCGGCGCCGGTGACTATGGCATACTTAGGGGACATCCTTCCTCATTTTGAATTCAGAGGGTATCTTTACCAGTTTCTTGCCGATGGCGCGCTTGACTACGTTCAGGCCGTCGAAACGGAGAATATAGAGACTGTCGGACTGCTGGGTAAGAGTGGCTTTCTGGGTCTCGCTGCCCAGGTCGTTACTGAGGCGGAGCGTAGCTACCTTGTCGTCCTGGATCTTGAAACTGGTGACAGACCATACGCCGTAGATGTTGCCGCCGAGGTATCCGTTCATGGGTCCGAACATATCCATGCCGGGTACGTTTATGGACTCCTCGTAGAGGTCGAGGTACAGGTGTACGTTCTCCTCTGGACAATGAAGGCTGAGCTTCCAGGGTCCCTGAGCCAGAGCGGAGGAGGCAAGGCTAACGGCAATACAGAAAACGAAAAGAAACTGTTTCATCTTAACTTCAGATTACAGGAATAATATAAATAAAAGGTAAACCATATATGCCGCCACAAGTACAGCACCCTTCCAGAAGGTAAGGCTGCGGCGGGCTAAGGCGAGTGTCCAGAGCAGCACATTACTGAAGATAAGGGTGAACCAGTCGGTCAGGGAGATGTCGGACACGGCCATCGGTCGGACTATACTGCA
>CACYMI010000103.1 GCA_902775385.1 uncultured Bacteroidales bacterium | reverse complement strand
ACGCCCAAGAGCAAACACCCCATCACCGCCTAACGTCGGATTAGCATCAGACACAAACAAAAGTCTAGAGTCAAGAATCAAGAGTTAAGAGTGAAGAATATAAGTTCACTAACCTCTAACTTCTAACCACTAAAATCAGTTGACGTTGACGTTGAGCGGTCCCCCCTCCCTACAGGGAGGGCCGGGGAGGGTCCGCCCATCAATAGCTTAGGGCTGAGATAAGAGCGCCCAAGGCAACAGCACCGACAGCACCGGCAACAGCAGCGGCAGGAGACACATGGCAGTGGTGGAAGTGAGCTACGGGATGACCGAAGTAATAATCGGGCTCGTAGTACCTGTCATACCAGTACCAGTCATGACCGCGAAGATAACCCCAGCGACCGCTTTCGTAACGGATACGTCCTTCCCAGCAGGGATCAAAGTAGCGGCCACCGACGTAAATATGACGGGCAGGACGATGCTCTACCACTACATGGGGACGGGCTACTACTACATGCGGGCGCCCCATCTCATGATACCGGCCGCCGCGCATCTCCATACGGCCGTTATGATGCATCACCATCTCACGGCTGTGACCGCCATGACGGTAACCCTCATAGCCACCGCGGTAGTCACCGCCCCGGCGACCCTGAGCATTAACGTTAACACTTGCCATGCACATCATGGCTGCCATTATCATCATGTAGAAATTGTTGCGCTTCATAATCGTATAGTTTAAATTGTTTGTAAATCAGTTTTCTTGTCCTTCGACATTGCAAAGGTACGCACTATACGACAGTCCCCAAACTGAATATCCCTAAACAACAGGGGGATTTTCCCTAAACCGGGGTAGAGATTTTTCCGTCACAGATATGAATGGTACGGTCGGCCATGGCAGCGAGGGTCTCATCATGGGTTACGATGACAAAGGTCTGCCCCATCCGATCGCGCAGCTCAAAGAAGAGGCGGTGCAGTTCCTCCTTGTTCTGCGAATCAAGTGATCCGCTTGGCTCGTCGGCAAAAACAACATCCGGCTTGTTGATCAGCGCACGGGCAACGGCCACACGCTGTTTTTCACCCCCTGAGAGCTCGTTGGGCTTATGTTCAGCACGCTCCGTCAGCTTCATGAACTCCAGCAACTCCATGGCCCGCCTTCGGGCCTCAGCCTTGCCGGTCCCGCCTATCATGGCAGGAATCATGATATTCTCCAGGGCCGTAAACTCCGGGAGCAGCTGATGAAACTGGAAAACGAAACCGATGTGCTCATTACGGAATCTGCTGAGCTTTGTTCCGCTCAGGCGGAAAACATCCTGCCCATCAATAAGTACCTGTCCGTCATCCGGCTTGTCCAGCGTACCCATTATCTGCAAGAGGGTAGTCTTTCCGGCTCCGCTGGGACCTACGATAGCAACAACCTCGCCACGTTCAATCTGCAGGTTAATACCGCGCAGCACCTGCAACGACCCGAAACTCTTTGTTATATCTTTAAGCTGTATCATAATTCGTAATTCACAATTTTACAACCTTCTTCCCATTTACTATGTACAGACCCTTCTTTAACGAATTAACAAGTTGGTTACTTGCCCCTTGCTCCTTGCCCCTTGCCCCAAGGGCTCCCTCCCTCGGGCGACTGGGGTCTTTAGAGAAAGCACTGAATGTGCTTTCGGCCCCACAAAGGGGAGCGATTCCCCATTCGCGACGGAGGGCAGAGGCCGGGGAGGGGTTTCCTTGCCCCTTAATCTTCCTTCCGCTAACATCATATACACCAGACCAAAATTCTTCACTCTTCACTCTTAACTCTTCACTTAAAAGCCCGTCCGTTTCCCCAAACTTCTCAAACAGATATTGTAAACCTGCCTCCGCATCGATCTCACCCCAACCGTACCAGTTATTGGGATAGGAAAGCGAAGCATCCGGCTGACGCGAGGTGGCAGCAATAGCCTCCATGGCATCCTGATAGGACAGGTTGGGGAAGGCCTGCATCCAGCAGGCAATGATACCGCCTACGATGGGCGAGGCCATGCTGGTGCCTGACTGGGCTGACCAGGAATACTGGCGCCCGCTGAACTGGAACCGCTCCACATCCCATTCACGGTCATCGGAGGTGGGATTGGCCTCGGAGTAATAACTGCTGAAAGCAGCAATGATATTCTGCCCGGGTGCCATCACATCAGGCTTGATGAGTCCCGCAAGTGAAGGACCTACACTGGTGTTGGTGCCTCGCATACCGTCTGAGCCGTAGTTCAGCGAAAGCCAGTCGCCGGAGTAGTTATGCACACCGGTACGGTAGGCCGTACTGCCCACACAGATGATGTTGGGCGAGCAGGAAGGAAAGTTGATACTGTGTGACTTTACGGCATCCGCAAACTCCGGATAATTGGTTGGATTCTCAAAAGGAGCGCTGTACGTAATAGCCTCAGCCTCAATATCTTCCCCTAATAGCGTTAAACCAATACGATAATTAGGTCCGGAGGTCTGGGTAACATCTTTGATGTACAGTTCAGTAGCCACCTGCTCCGGATTGTAGCATGAGGGATAGGCGGCCAGCACTATCATATAATCCTTCACACCCACGCTGACAGTATCCGTAAGAATACTGTCCGGCTGACTGTAAATCTGATCGGTAGAATATTCCAACATACCTTTCTTATTATTAGGCGTAGCATAGAAATGCAGCTGAAACCTATGCTTGGCGCTGCTGCGCAGATTATAGCCGCAGCTCTTGGCCGTGGTGCCGCGCAGTATCAGCATGGCACTGGCACTGGCCTTGCCAACGGGCTTATGCAGATAGGTCAGGTTAATACCGTCGTTCCCTGCCGAGGAGCAAAGAATGTGCCCCGGGGTGAGCATTGAATCCAGCACCTGGAATGCCAGCATATCGTCACCGTACAATTCCTGTTTGCGCCCCTCACTGAAGGAGATGACACAGGGCTGCCGGTGGCGGTCGGCATAGTCGAAGATATACTTGAAACCCAGCAGGTCACTTGCCGTGTTGTAAAGATACCATAGTGAGTCTGGCACTAAGGAGCGGTCGCTGCTGACAGCATTGGCCACCAGGCAGATATCGGCATCGGGGGCAGCACCTATATACTGACTGAGATATCCGCTGCCGGCTGCCGTGCTGGCGGTATGCGTTCCGTGGAACTGCAGCAGTCCGTCGGCAGCATAGGCCTTACGCAGGAGGGATTGCCGGCTGGTATATTCACAGCCAACGAGCATACTGTCCTTATTGTCACCCTGTCCGGTATAGTCCAGCTGGTCCCAGAAGGAACGGATACGGTATTGCTGTCCGTCAGCTGAATAGAAAGTGGGATGGGTCAGGTCAAAGCCGATGTCCATGATTCCCATAACCACTCCCCTACCCGTCCAGGGGGTATCACCGACCATGCCGCTATGCAGGACATCCGCCTTGGTAACGGCACGTGAGGTATCCATGTTGGCAACGCAAGGCTCGCCTGCCTCAATGCGCTGCACATGAGGTTCGCGGGAAAGGGCTGCCAGATGGTTGGTTCTGAGAGTGACAATATACAGATTGCCCCAATGAGCCTGTATCTTACAGTCATACTGACGCAGCACCTGCGGCGAGGTAGTCTGTACAATGGCACTCATAAGGGGGGGCCGGTATCGGAGGGCAGGCGCCTTACGTCGCTCGGCTGTCTGCCGGATGACTGCCTGGCGGACGTAGGACGACATCTTGCCGTAGTCAGCCTGCTGAGCCAGCGCAGGCAAGGACAAAAGGGCTGCCAACATCACCACGGCAGACTTTTTCTGTGTAAGGAAGAGACGGCGTATCAGGCTGCCAAGGGTTCTCTGCTGACGCGTGACAGCCGTACCGTTAGGTGTGAAGACCGATACGGTATCCAGCGGGTCACCCCACTGGTCGGGATAGAGAATCATGACGCTGGTATGGCCGAAGTAACGGTGTATCTGCAGGGGCAGATTGTCAAACTGGGGCTGGTACGAGATAAAGCCCGGACGGGCGGTTACGGCCACCAGCATGCAGTTGGCATCGGTCTGGTGCTGAAGACTCATTACCTGGGTCCACAGGTTCATCTCGTCATATTTGGTACGCACATTGCTGTGCTTCTGCTGCATATATCCTTTTATATAAGGTAAGGTATCGGCAAAGGCATGGAACTCCAGGTGGCAGTCCAGCTGCTCGCCTATACGGCAGATGTGCTCCAGCCATTTGTAAAAACCTACCTCATACTCAGCCTTTTGGGGAACGGCAATCAGAATCCTGCGGATAGTACCAGGGGGAACGATGCTGCGGACAATCATCACCTCACGGTGCGAGCCTCCTACCACATCATCGATGATGGGTCCCAGGGAGGACTTCAGCATACCTGTGGTACGGTCGGCCAGGCACATCACCACCTCACCGCAGTCATACTCCTTCATGGTACGCAGGATACCGCCGGCAATATTGGTGCTCATACGGTTCAGCGTGGCCATAGGCACATCCGCCGCAGCCGCTATCTCCTGGGCACGTTCCAGCATCTGCTTGCCCATACGGTAGTTACCCACTTCGTTGCTGTTTTCCTCCTCCTGCCCGTCGAAGGATACGCACAGGCCCATCAGGGAATCTGGAATATAGGGATTGCGTATAAGGATGGCCAGCTGCGTCATCACATCCACATTCACATGCTGACTGTAGGTAATAAGGCACTTTCCGTGATAGGAACCGCGGTTATCCTCCAGCGAGGCATCGCTCAATGCCAGCTGGCGGGCGCCCCTGTTAGTGGCAAAGCCGCTGATAACACAACTGAAGAGTATCAGCATCACGGTTCCGTTCAGCACCTGGTCATTCATCAGGTTCACCTCGGGATTGGTGCCGATCATCACAATGGCCAGGGCACCTGCGGCATGCGCATTGGTAAGTCCGAACATCAGCCACATGGCATTGCGATCCTCACCGCTTAGCCATGCGGTCACGGCAGAGGCTATCAGTTTGGATACGGCGCCCGTAACCACCATCACCAGGATAATCCACAGGGTCTGAAGGTCACCCAGCATCACACGCACATCTATCAGCATACCCACTCCTATCAGAAAGTAAGGGATGAAGATGGCATTGCCCACAAACTCCAGGCGTGACATCAGCGGACTGGTCTTCGGAATCAGACGGTTCACCACCAGTCCGGCCAGAAAGGCACCTAAAAGGCCCTCCAGTCCTACCATCTTGGCCAGGGAGGCGCTTAGGAAAACCAGAGCCAGGATAAAGATATACTGCATGACGCTATCGCTGTAACGGCGCAGGAACCAACGTCCGAAACGGGGGAAGACAATCAGTATAAAGGCGACATATACGCTGCACTTCAGACCAAAACTGACCCACGTAAGAATGTTCGTGTCCGGTTTCAGGCTGCCGATGACAAAGGCCAGCACCAACAGGCTGACCAGCAGCGTAAAGGCAGTAGCGACCACACTCTTCACCACCACACGGTGACGGCCCAGTCCGTATCTGCCCACCGTAGGATAAGTAACCAAGGTATGGCTACTGTAGATACAGGCCATCAGCACACTGGTGAAAATACTGAATCCTAACAGATAGTAGCTGGTGACAAGTCCTAAGAAGAAGGGAATCAGAAAGGTGGCAATACCGAACTTGATACCGTCACGTCCATACTGCTGTACGCTGCCCATGTCCAACTCCAGTCCGGCCAGGAACATGATGTAGTAGATACCCACCTGTCCGAACAGCTCAAAGGAACTGTCCCTGTCCAGTATGTTCAGCCCGTACTTGCCCACCAGCACACCGGCCAGGATAAGACCTATGACATGCGGGATGCGCAGACGGCTCAATAGCAAGGGGGAAAGCAGGATGATGCAAAGCACAACACTGAATATCCACGTGGGATCAGTGACCAGGGCAGTAGTTACAGGTATAGAATGTAATATTTGCATCATCTTTCAGCATGATTTTTCATGTTGGACGTTGCAAAGTTACGCATTTTTAATGGAAATAGTGTGATTAATGTACGGGAATTAAGAGAAAATGTGTAATTTTGCACCAGATTTTTGGGATAGAATAAAATTCTGTTTATATATGAAAGTTGCAATTGTAGGTGCCAGTGGTGCCGTAGGTCAGGAATTCCTGAGAGTATTGGACGAGAGAAATTTCCCCATTGATGAACTGTTGCTCTTCGGCAGCCAGCGCAGTGCCGGAACCAAGTACACATTCCGCGGCAAGGAGATTGAAGTGAAGCTTCTGCAGCACAACGATGACTTCAAGGGAGTGGATATAGCCTTTACCAGTGCCGGAGGCGGCACCAGCAAGGAGTTTGCCGAAACCATCACCAAACACGGCGCTGTAATGATTGACAACAGCAGTGCCTTCCGTATGGACGAGGATGTGCCCCTGGTAGTTCCCGAGTGTAATGCCGAGGATGCCCTGAACCGCCCCCGCAATATCATCGCCAACCCCAACTGCACCACCATCATGATGGTTGTTGCCCTGCAGGCATTGGAGAACATCAGCCACATCAAGCGCATCCATGTTGCCAGCTATCAGGCTGCCAGCGGTGCGGGTGCCGCTGCCATGGCCGAACTGTACGAGCAGTACCGCCAGGTACTGGCCGGCGAGAAGCCCACGGTTGAGAAGTTCGCTTATCAGCTGGCCTTCAATGTTATCCCCCAGATTGACGTCTTCACAGATAACGGTTACACCAAGGAGGAGATGAAGATGTACAACGAGACCAAGAAAATCATGCACACCGATGCCGACTGCTCAGCCATGTGCGTACGTGTTCCCTCACTCCGCTGCCACAGCGAGAGTATCTGGGCCGAGACAGAGCGTCCCGTCAGCGTAGAGGAATTCAAGGAGGCTGTCCGTAACGGCAACGGCCTGCAGCTCGAGGATGATCCCCAGAACAAGGTTTATCCCATGCCCCTCTTCCATGAGAATTGTGACGACGTATATGTAGGACGTATCCGCAAGGATCTGGCCAACCCCAACGGCATCACCTTCTGGCTGGTATCTGACCAGATCAAGAAGGGTGCGGCCCTCAATGCCGTCCAGATTGCCGAATACCTCGTGAAGAAGGGTGCAGTATAACTGCATCCCCTCTTCCTTTGTGGTTAAAGGTTGTTTCTTTACTCCTATGCCCTATCGGGCAAGAGATCTTGTAAATAATCTGAACCGATTTTATTCTTTATTGAGAGAGCAGCACTGCCGTGCTTCCGTCACCGGCTTGGATTGTGTCTGCTTGTCTTGGATTGTGTCTGCTTGTAAGCAAGCTTCCAGCAGCCCCATTCCAATCCACTGACCCGTTCTGTCGAACTCCACTCTCTCAACAAATAAACGGAAAACATCAGTCCTATCAATATCGAAATATGGATGATGGAAATTCGCAGAGGATATCTACAGATATGAGGTCAGACGGAAAATTATGATTCTTCACTCTTAACTCTTAACTCTTCACTTTTGATTGTGTCTGATGCTAATCCGACGGTAGGCGGTGATGGGGTGTTTGCTCTTGGGCGTTAAGAGCTTGTTCTTATAAGCCCAAAGGGCAAATGCACCATCAGGGACTCTCGACAGAGAGGCACTG
>CACYMI010000102.1 GCA_902775385.1 uncultured Bacteroidales bacterium | reverse complement strand
CAATAGGTTGTCAACTAGTCTGAACTGTTTCATTTAAAGGTGTTATTTGTTTGTTTTTATCGTTTCGCAGTGCAAAAATACTATTTTTCTTCTTCTTTTTCCCCTTCCCGGCCAAATTTATTATCCTTTAACCATATTAAGAATCATTATCAGTATCCCGTATCGTATGGCTTTGCCAAACAGAATACTGATGAAGGAGAAGCCCACATTCGCCACGGACAAGGCACTTCCCAGAACGGGCAGGAAGCAGAAGAAACCCATCCAGGCTCCGCGTCCCTGCAGCCATTGCTGCGTCTTCTCCACCTTTTCCCGTTTGACGTGCAGGTATTTCTCAATCCACTCCACTTTTCCCAGACTGCCTACCCAGTAGTTGAACATACTGCCCAGCACATTGCCGATGGTGGCGCTGACAAACAGTGACCATGGCTTCAGACCGGCATACAGAAGGCCGGCCAGCAGTGTCTCGCTGCTGAAGGGGAAAACACTGCCGGCAACGAATGCCGCAATGCCCATTCCCCAATAGCCCATGGACATGATGTATTCTAAAACGGCATCCATAGGTTGAAGTAGGCAATTGTGCCGCAGAGCAGCAGGGACAGGATGAAGAACATATTGCTAAACCAACTGCCCGTAAGTGAGAAGTAATGGGCTATGAGCGGACTGGAACTTACTACCAGCAGGGCCATGATGTTCTCATACTGGCCGGGCTGAAGCAGCAGATAAGCCATCAGCAGGATTGTCTGCGATGTATAGATGTAGAGTATCATTCTGACGTGAATCTTATCATTGTACCTGGTTTGCATGTAATGGAACAGTCCCGCCAGGCTCAGCAGGAATACAATGCCGATGGTAACCGTATTGGTCAGCGGCATGCTTGCCAATGCCTGCCATGAGACCGGCTCCCAAACCATGGTGGAGGTGAGGAATTCCTGTATCTCTTCTATCCTTCCCGTAGCAAGGTACCATATTGCCAGGCACCAGTATGGGGTTATCATCCCCAGTATGCCTGCCCAGAATCCCCTCCATGTAAGGGAACGAAGGAAGCATATCAGGTAGATGTAATAAAGGATGCCCATGAACAGCATGAGGGAAGAGAATATACTGCCCAGTCCCAGAAACAGGAAACTGTGGTAAACCCATGAGGTGGAATCGTAAAGCTGGTAACAGCGGAACAGCAGGTAGTAGCTTATCGCCAGGCAGGCAGCGCCGATGGCCGGTGCTCCCCAGGTGTGCATGAAAGCCATGCCGGATGCCAGCATCAGCCATACACAGGACATCATGCGGGTACGGATGCGCACAATGTGCTGTTTAGCATTCGTCTCCATGCAGATGTAAGTGGTAACGGCACATAATACCCATCCCAGCATACTGTCCAGGGCAAAAGCCCGTTGGGGCCACCACCATAGGACGGTTGCCAGGATACAGCAGACGGGCATCGTAAGTGAGCTCTCTGCTACCTTATTCTGAAACCTGTTGTGTCTCAAGCGTGTTACAGATCCGCTCCTATATCCCTGCGGAAGTATTTGTCCTTGAACTGAATCTTCTGTGCTTCGGTAAAGCTCTTCCGCAGTGCCTCGGCCTTGTCGGCACCATAGCTGCTGACAGCAATCACACGTCCGCCGTTGGTCACAACCTCGCCGTCCTTCACAGCCGTTCCGGCATGGAAGACAACACTGCCTTCAACCTCATCGATGCCGCTGATGGGATAGCCCTTCTGATAGCTGCCGGGATAGCCGCCGCTTACCAGCATCACGCAGACAGCACTGCGGTCGTCGAACTCTATGTTGCGTTGTGCCAGAGTACCTGTTGCCACACCCTCGAAGAGATCCACGATATCGCTCTTCAGACGCAGCATCACAGACTCCGTCTCAGGGTCGCCCATGCGAACATTATATTCTATAACGTAAGGCTCAGGCTCGCCGGTGGGAGTGTTCGTGCGGTTGATAAGGCCGAAGAAGATAAAGCCCTTATAGTCAATGCCCTCGGCGGCCAAGCCCTCTACGGTAGGACGGATGATACGGTCCTCCACCTTCCTCATCCACTCCGTTGTGGCAAAGGGTACGGGACTTACACTGCCCATACCGCCGGTGTTCAGGCCTGTGTCGCCTTCGCCGATGCGCTTGTAGTCCTTGGCTTCGGGCAGAATCTTGTAGTCCTTGCCGTCAGTCAGTACGAATACAGAGCACTCGATGCCGCTCATGAACTCTTCTATTACCACGCGGCTGCTGGCACCGCCGAACATACCGCCCAGCATCTCCTCCAGTTCCTTCTCTGCCTCTTCCAACGTGGGCAGAATCAGCACGCCCTTGCCGGCACAGAGACCGTCGGCTTTCAATACATAAGGAGGCTGTAGGGTCTTCAGAAAGGCCTTTCCCTCCTGTAAATGCTCGCCGTCGAAGGTCTGATAGGCAGCTGTGGGGATGTTATGGCGCTGCATGAAGCCTTTGGCAAAATCCTTGCTGCCTTCCAGTACGGCTCCGGCCTTGCTGGGACCGATAACGGGAATGTTTCTCAGTTCAGCATCGTTCTTGAAATAGTCGTAGATGCCTTTTACCAATGGGTCTTCGGGACCAACCACTACCATCTGGACGCGGTTTCTCAATACAAAAACCTTGATGGCATCAAAGTCGTCAGCCTTCATGTTTATATTCTCGCCTACTGTAGCTGTACCAGCATTACCCGGGGCGATGAACAGTTTCTTGCACTTCTTACTCTGAGCGATTTTCCATGCTAAGGCGTGCTCGCGACCGCCACTTCCTAAAAGGAGAATAGGACCCTCAAAAAGGGAATTGTTTGTTTCTGTCATATTATTTATATATTACCGCTTCGCGGGCTTCAGATAATCTTCAAAATATTGTGTTATACGTTCATGCAGATGCACGCTTTTGTGCCCCGCCATATTATGGCCCTCACCGGGATAGACAAAGAAATCGGGCTGGGTGCCGGCTTCGGCACACGCATTCAGGAACTGCAAGGCATGCTGCGGCACCACGGTAGGATCATTCATGCCGATGATAATCTGCAGCTTGCCCTTCAGGTTCTTGGCCTTGTTGATGAGGCTCGTCTGCTCATAGCCTTCAGGGTTCTGCTCGGGCGTATCCATATAGCGCTCGCCGTACATCACCTCATACCACTTCCAGTCTATTACAGGACCGCCTGCCACACCCACCTTGAATACATCAGGGTAAGTCGTCATCAGCGAAGTCGTCATAAAGCCGCCGAAGCTCCAGCCATGCACACCTATTCTGTCAGCATCCACGTAGGGGAGCGTCTTCAGATAGTTCACGCCGCTCATCTGGTCACGCATCTCCACCTGACCCAGATGACGGAAAGTAGCCTGTTCGAAGTCACGACCGCGGTCCTCGCTGCCTCTGTTATCCAGTATGAACAGGATATAGCCCTTCTGAGCCATGTACGTCTCCCAGCTGCGGCTGGCCCAATGCCAGGAAGCCTCTATGCTGTGTGCGTGCGGACCGCCATATACGTAAACCACGGTAGGATATTTCTTAGCGGGGTCAAAGTCCGCCGGCTTCACCATACGCCAGTACAGGTCAGTCACACCGTCATCCGCCTTCACGCTTCCGCTCTCGAAGATAGGCTGATACCAGCCCTCCCAGGGGTCGGGAGCCGTCTGCAGCAGCGTACTCTTGCCCGTCTTAGTGTTGGTGACGGCACAGGCGCGGGGCACATCGGGCTCCTGCCATGTGTCCACTAGCCATAGGCCATCCTCTGACAGCTTAGCCTGATGAACGCCCTTTCCGTTGTCCAGCAGGGTACGCTTCTTTGTTTTCAGATCCAGTCTGTAGATATTACGCTGCAGGTCATTGGCCTCCTTCGTAATCAGGATGGCACTCTTAGTTGCAGGGCAGAAGCCCACAATATCCTTCACCACCCATTTGCCGCCGGTCAGCTGACCCAGCTCCTTTCCGGCCGTATCCATCAGGTACAGGTGTGTAAAGCCGTCCTTCCAGCTCCAGTAGATGAACTTACTGCTGTCCCAGGGCAGGAAGGTAATGGGGTGGAGGGGTTCCACATACTTATCGCTCGTCTCGGTATAGAGTGTCCTGACCTTATTGCCCGTCTCCGCATCATAGGCATCCAGCGTACAACGGTTCTGGTCGCGGTTCAGCTCATACAGGTACAGCGTCCTGTCATCCGGTCCCCAGGCGATATTCGTGAAATAACGGTCCGTAGGGTCACCCACATTCAGATATACGGTCTTTTCCGTCTCCAGATCGAAGATCCCTACCGTAACCTGATGCGAGGTCATGCCGGCCATAGGATACTTGTCAGGCTCCAGCTCAGCCTCACGCCTGAAGGTGTTCACCTGCGGATAGTCAGCTACCATGCTCTGATCCATACGGTAGAAAGCCAGCTTCCTGCCGCTGTTGCTCCAGAAGGTACCCTTGTAGATACCGAACTCGTCACGGTGCACACTCTTGCCATAGACAATCTCGCGTGAACCGTCCTTTGAAATCTGCACATCACGTCCGTCAGCATAGCGGACCCACAGGTTGTCGTCACGATGGAAGGCGGCGGCATTCGAAGCCTTGCACCATTCCAGCAGCCCCCTGGGATTGGGCCTGTTCTGCTTCTCAGGCTCCTGATACTCAGTCGTCTTGCCTGTGGCAGGGTTCACCTGAACCGTCTTGTCGCCGTCCCTGAAGATGAGTTTCCCCTCCTGCCAGCTGTAGCTCCAGCGCTTCGGAACGGAAACGCTGTAGTTCTTGCCGCCGAAGTTCAGTTCCTCCAAAGTGAACAGTTTCTGTGCCATTGCCTGTGTAGCCAAAATAAGCAAAGAGGCTAATATCAGTTTAGTCTTCATCGTTATTGTCGAAAAATCTTTTCTTGCCGTATTTCCTATCACCGCCTTTGTTGCGGTCGAAGGGTTTCTTGCCGCCGCGGTCAAAGCCCTTGCCGCCATCTTTTTTGAAGTCGCGTCGGTCACCCTTCCCTTTCTTGAAGTCGCGACGATTCTCGCCCCAGTCATCCCTCTTGGGTTTGCGCATACGCTCCTTGGGATTCTCCTCCAGTTTGTCCTTGAACTCGCGGTGCTGCTTGAAGCGTTTGTGGTCTGCCATCATGCGACGTTCCTTGGCCGTCTTGATGTCACCGCCCTCGGCACGCATCTCGTTAAACTTGCCGCTGAATATCTGGTACTTACGCAATTCGCACTCCAGACTGCCGTTGAACAGCGGCGTGCGCAGCGAGGGCTTCAGGCCAATCTGGTCGAAACACTCCTCGCGGTAGCTTAGTATCCATGCCTCGTTGTCCACGAACTGATGTTTCAGGCGTTCGCCAATCATCTTGTACAGGCCCAGCAGGTCGGGAGCCGAGATACGCTCGCCATAGGGCGGATTGGTGATGATGACGCTCTTCTCCTGTGGTTGCGTGAAGTTGGCAAAATCCTGTTGCTGGATGCTTACCTCCTTGCTCAGGCCGGCGGCCTTCACATTGGTGGTAGCAATCGCAACGGCAGGACGGCTGATGTCATAGCCGTAGATATGATGTTCGAAGGGATGCTCCTGACTGTCATCCTCATAAATCTTGTCAAAGAGCTCCTGATCGAAGTCGGGCCACTTCTCAAAGGCGTATTCCTTCCGGTAAACACCTGGTGCAATGCCTCTGGCTATCAGCGCCGCCTCAATGGCAATCGTACCGCTTCCGCACATAGGGTCTATCAGGTCACATTGTCCGTTCCATCCTGTCAGCATAATGATACCGGCCGCCAGCACCTCGTTCAGGGGCGCCTCCACACTCTCCTGGCGGTAGCCGCGGCGGTGCAGGCTTTCGCCCGAACTGTCCAATGACAGGGTACAGTCATATTCTGCCACATGGATGTGCAGCTGCAGGTCAGGATTGTTGATACGGATGTTGGGGCGGTTGCCTGTCTTCTCGCGGAACTGGTCCACTATAGCATCCTTCACCTTGTAAGCCACAAACTTGCTGTGACGGAACTCATTGCTGAACACCACACTGTCCACGGCAAAGGTAGTGTCGTTGGTCAGGTACTCGGTCCAGTCAATCGCTTTGATGGCATCATACACTTCATCGGCGCTGGTAGCGCGGAAGTGCTTGATAGGCTTCAGAATTCTGATGGCTGTACGCAGCTGGAAGTTGGCGCGGTACATCATCTCCTTGTCGCCGGTAAAGCTTACCATGCGTCTGCCTATCTGTATGTTGTCGGCTCCCAGGTCCGTAAGTTCCTTTGCCAACACTTCTTCAAGACCCTGAAAGGTCTTTGCAATCATTTCAAACTCCATGAAATTATTTTATTGTTATGACTAAAGTCTCTAATCTCTAATCTTTAATCTCTCATCTCTCACAGTCCTCCCCAGTCCTCGGGTCTTACCACGTGGCTCTTTCGCTTCTTGGCCTGAACCAGCTGTTCGCCCGGCTGGGTGCTCTCCGTAACCCACAGGTTACCGCCTACCACCGTTCCCTTGGCCAGTGTGATGCGGCCCAGAATAGTTGCATTGCTATATACAATCACATCATCCTCCAGGATCGGATGGCGGGGAACCCCCTTGATAGGATTGCCATTCTCATCTAACGGGAAGCTTTTGGCACCCAAGGTCACACCCTGATACAGCTTCACGTTATTGCCGATAATACAGGTAGCGCCAATCACCACACCTGTTCCGTGGTCTATGGTGAAGTGCGAACCTATTGTAGCTCCCGGATGAATATCGATTCCCGTCTCGCTGTGCGCCATCTCTGTGATGATGCGGGGGATGAGGGGTACACCCAGGGTGAGCAGCTCATGGGCTATGCGGTAGTTGGTCACCGCCTTGATGACGGGGTAGCAACTGATAATCTCGCCGTATGACTCGGCAGCAGGGTCACCGTTGTAGGTAGCCTCAACGTCTGTTGCCAATATGCTTCTCAACTGTGGCAGACGACTGATGAACTCAGCAGCCAGCTCCTGAGCTTTGGCCGCCATGCAGTTGCGTTCACCGTTGCATTCGTCATCCTCGTCCTTGCAGAAACAAAGTCCTGCCTGAATCTGCTGTGAAAGCAGGGTGTACAGGCGTTCCACATTCATACCCATGTGGTAGGGCAGCGTCTGACTGCTCAGGGTAGAGTTACCATAAAATCCGGGAAAGATGATGGCACGGCACAAATCTACTATCTCTGATAAAATGTTTCCAGAGGGTAGGGGTTCGCCGTCTTTATGTTTATGGAACAATCTATGCAGCGAGCTGTTTTCGGACAACTCGGATACAGTCTGTTCCATCAGGCGATTCAGTGTAATAACACTCATAAAATATATAATGTATCATTAAAGCGGGGGCAAAGATAGTGCAAACCGAGAGAAAAACCAAATTTTATTTGAGTTTTTCCGAGGTGCAGCCTATCTTCGAGGCTGCGAAGCAGGCTCAAAGATACGATTTGGTGAGTGATTTAACCGCAAAAAAACGGGTCACTTGCAAAACCCTGTGTTGGGGTCACTTGCAAAACCCTGTGTTGAAAAATTAGTTTAATTGCTTATTTCTCGCCATTTGTTAGTACCTTTGCTCTCAAATAGTACATCAATGAACGAGAATCCTTACATGATGCTGGCAAAGGTTATCCTTCCCCGCGAGATGACAGAGTATTTCGACCTGGTTAAGGTCCGTACAGACGAGTATAGTGGAGAACCACGTCTTCACCTTTATCTTGACGAGAAGGACAAAGCTCCAGATGCTCGTACAGACCTGTCTCCAAACGGTTTTTACGAAGAGTCCTGCATGAACGACTTCCCCATCCGTGAGTACCGCACCGTACTTCATGTGCGTCGTCGCAGGTGGAAGGACGCTGAAGGCAAGAGCGTTTCGAAGGACTGGCAGATGGTTGCCAAGGGCACTCGCTACTCTAAGGAGTTTGCGACTTTTTTAAAAGAATTCCTTGGA
>CACYMI010000101.1 GCA_902775385.1 uncultured Bacteroidales bacterium | reverse complement strand
CAACGAGCGCATCCGCGAGAACTTGCCCTTGCAGGAATATCGCGACACTCCCATTGAGGAAGCCAAGAAGCTGGGCGCCGTAGCCCTCTTCGGCGAGAAATACGGAGACAAAGTACGTGTAGTACAGTTCGGCTCCAGCATCGAATTCTGCGGCGGCTGCCATGCCAAAAGCACAGGATGCATCGGAATGGTACGCATCATCTCCGAGAGCAGTATCGCAGCCGGCGTACGCCGAATTGAGGCCATCACAGGCCAGGCCTTAGAGGACATCCTCGACAAGCAGCAGGATCTGATTGCCGACCTCAGAAGTCTCTTCAATAACGCCCCCGACCTCATGGCTCTGAAGAAGCAGGTAGAGGATGCCATGCGCGAGAAAGCAGCCGACCTCAAGAAAGACATGATAGCCCATCAGACCCAGATTAACGGCATCACCGTCCTGAAGGCCTACACCACCCTCAGCGCCGAGTTTGTCAAGGACATTGCCTTCCAGCTCCGTGCCGAGGTAGCCAACAGCCTGGTAGTCATCGGCTCCGTAGCAGAGGGCAAGCCCCTGCTCACCGCCGCAGCCTCCGACAGCGTAGTAGCCAATGGCGTAAACATCGGCAAGAACATCCGCGAGGCGGCCAAGCTCATACAGGGTGGTGGCGGCGGTCAGCCCCACTTCGCTACCGCAGGCGGCAAGAATACCGAGGGCATCCATGCCGCAGTAGAAAAGCTCATCGAACTGCTCACAGCATAAAGCAGCTCAACTTCCAATATACAATAAAGGAGAAGTTCCTCGCCGCAAGGCAGAGCTTCTCCTTTATTTTTCAGATTTGAAAAGTAACGACTTTATCTATCGGGCCGTCAAAGACGAACAGAAAAGAGCCGCAGCACTATATATAACCGAGCCCACTTACCACTAATTAACTTCTGTCTGTTCTTTGGGCCAGTTGACCAGGAAAACCTTTTCGGTGGCACGGGTCAGGGCGGTATAGAGCCAGCGGAAATAGTCAGGCGTAAGCATTTCCTCGGTAACGTAGCCCTGGTCGATATACACATGCTGCCACTGTCCGCCCTGCGCCTTATGGCAGGTTACAGCATAGGCATATTTAATCTGAAGGGCATTATAATAGGGATCCTGACGTAGGCGCTTCATACGCTCACGCTTGTCGCGTATCTCGGGATAGTCCTCCCATACGGCATTGAAGAGTTGTTCCTGCTGCTGACGGGTAAGGGCAGGCGCCTCGCTCTGCAAGGTATTCAGCAGGACTGTCACATCCAGCTCCATGTTGTCATAGTCGGGGAACCGCAGGGTAGCGTCGGCAAAGCGGAAGCCGTACAGCTCCCTTTCATTCCTGAACCGCCGCACCACGGCCACGTCGCCGTTGGCCAGAAAAGCCTCCCCCATCCCCTCCGAATGGAGGGGTGAAGAGTTCTTGTTAGGATTCAGCTCCCTCTCCCCCTGGAGAGGGCGGGGGGTGAGGCTGGTCCAGTAATAATTATTCTTCGCTATCATTACCAGGTCGTTGCCGGAGAGTTCCTCCTCATAGTCCAGGATGCGGCCCCTTATACCATTATTAAATATATTGGCGCGTTTGTTGCTGCGTGTAACCACGATGGTCTGGTCGGTGCCGCAGCGATGGTAGCTGTCCTCCAGCGCCTCTATCAGTTCATCGCCCGGCATAACGCACACATCAGGGAAGGCAGCATTCAGGCGGGGAAATTCCCAGAACAACTCTTCCTGCATCAGTTGTCTGAGGTGCGTGGCGTTCCACAGGATGCCGGACTCCCGTTCCTGCCGGACCACCTCGGTCAGGTTCACCTCGGTGACATCCACGTTATACCCCTCCAGTACGGTCCTGCTAAGGGCGGGACTTTCCTCCTCGCCTACAGGGGGCAACTGGGCGGTATCGCCTACCAGAATCAGGCGGCAGCCTTCGCAGGAATAGACGAACTGCATCAGGTCATCCAGCAGTCGGCCGGTGCCGAACATAGAACCAGAGAGGCCCTCGTTGGAGATCATGGAAGCCTCATCCACAATGAAGAGGGTATGCTTGTGCAGGTTGATGTTGGGCTGGAAACTGTCCATATCCACGATGGACTTCTGGCGGTAGATTTTCTTATGAATGGTGAAAGCCGGCGCATCGGCATAGGAGGAGAACACCTTGGCGGCGCGGCCTGTGGGTGCAAGCAGCATAACGTGCTGCCTCAGCTGCAGCAGCGTCTTTACCAAGGCGGCTACGAGCGAGGTCTTTCCGGTTCCGGCATACCCCTTCAGCAGGAACAGCGAATGGGGATTTCTGCTGAGCAGGAATTCCTCCCACTCGGATATGACCTTTATCTGCTCAAACGTGGGTTCATGGGCAAAATTCCCGCGTATTAGAACGCCTAATTTGTCACTTATCATCATTCTTTCTGAAAAAAAATCGCGAAAAATCGTTTATGTGAATTAAATTCTTTATTTTTGCGTTGCGAATATACAAAATAAATCACAAATAACAACATGAACAAGAAGCTAATTAATGTATTTTTAGGGCTTTGTGTGGCAGGACTGCTCTTTATCACATGGCGCAGCATCCAGGATACAGAGGACTTTGATGCCGACGTAAGAGCCCGCGAGAACGTGGTGAAGGCACGATTGCTGGAAATCCGCGAGGCACAGGAGGCCTATAAGGCTCAGTATGGCGAGTACTGCCCTGACTGGTCAGTTCTTATCCAGTATGTCAAGACTGGACGTCTGCCCATCGTCATGAAGCAGGGTGTGCTTACCGACAAGCAGATGGATGCCGGTCTTACCGAGAGAAGGGCTGCCGAGATTGTGGCCAGCGGTGACCAGGCTGCCATTGCCGCAAACGGTCTGCAGGACTTCCGCCGCGACACCATCTGGGTTTCGCTGAAGGACTCGCTGTACAACTACGATGGTTTCGTAGCTGACTCTCTGCGTTACATCCCCTTTGCCGAGGGTGACACATTCGGTCTTGTGGCATGCCCCAACACCACACGTTCCGGTACCATTATCCAGGTGATGGAGTGCTGCGCTCCTGACAGCTCGTTCCTGAAGGGTATGGGCAAGCAGGGCAGCCGTATTATCAACAACCGTGCCGAGGAGGCTGATGCCAAGGGTGCCTATCCTGGCCTGAAGATTGGTGATATAGGTGGTAACTGGAACAACAATGCAGGTAACTGGGAGTAATTTGCATAATACATACAGACTATCCATCCGACTTTTCTCGGATGGATTTTCTTTCTCTGTCCTTTACGCCTCGGACAATTCTCTGGTACAGAAGGAGGATGTGACGGCTGACGGCAGTACGCCTCTGTACCAGTTGCTGGAGAAGGCGCTGCGCCGTCCCCGCCTGGCGGAATACGAATTCCGGAGCGTGGAGTTGCTGGTGCTCTCGCCCAGCACCTGCGTCCCCCTGGAATACTTCCGCCGTGAGGAAGTGTTCCCCCTTTACAACCTGACCTTCCCCTCCCTGAAGGTCAGCCGGAATGAGGTTCATTACCAGATCCTGCCCTCGCTGGAGGTGGTGGAGTTGTTCTCCCTGAACCAGCAGATACGCCAGACCGTTCAGGCTGTTTATCCTGATGTGGAGATTGTAAGCCTGGAGGGGCGGGCCATTGAGACGATTGCCAATGCGGACCGCAAACTGCAGGACGGCGACATCCACTTCTATGCCATGGTAGCACCCAGGAATATGCTTATATGCTGTTTCAGGGAGCAGCGCCTGCACTTTGCCACTACGTATGCGGTGGACAACGACGCGGACCGTCTGTATTATATTATGGGAGTATGGAGGAACCTGCAGATGAATGAGCAGACACAGCCGCTGTACCTTAACAATGCAGGTACGGAACTGCTGAATCAGGCCAAACGCTTTATCCCCAATACCATAGTATGCGAGTTATAACCGGAAAATACAAGGGGCGCCACTTTGATGTGCCCCGCACGTTCAAGGCACGACCCACCACGGACTTTGCCAAGGAGAATCTGTTCAATGTACTGAAGGGATATATTGACTTTGACGAGGAGCCCACGGCCCTGGACCTGTTCTCGGGAACAGGCAGCATTACGCTGGAGCTGCTGAGCCGAGGCTGTAGCCGGGTGGTATCCGTTGAGGCAGATTCGCTGCACTACAGTTTTATCTGCTCATTTGTAGAGAAGCTGCAGGATTTGAATGCCTTCCCCGTACGGGCCGATGTGTTCCGTTTCCTGAGCAGGTGTCATGAGCAGTTCGACTTCATCTTTGCCGATCCGCCCTATGCCCTGCCCCAGTTGGAGCAGTTGCCGGACATTATCCTATCGCACCAGTTGCTGCGCGAGGACGGACTATTTGTCCTGGAACACGGTAAGACACAGGATTTTACACAACACCCCCGCTTCGTAGATCACAGAGCCTACGGCAGCGTGAACTTCTCCTTTTTCAGGGGTTAGCGGTTAGAGGTTAGCGGTTAGAACTTCTGGGAGTTAAAAGGGAAGTTAAAAGGAAGTTAAAAGGGACAATACCGTAACAGGGGTACAACTATACTCTTGCCCCTTGCTCCTTGCCCCTCGCCCCCCAATTATGAATTAAAATCTGCCGCCTCGGCCACCGCCCCATCCGCCACGGCCTTCACCGCCCCATCCACCGTTCATGTTACCCATGCCGGCAGCACGGGCTTCCTTATTACCCATCAGGTTGAAGCGGTAGATGAGGTGAACCATTACGTAGCTGTGGATGGCATTCGTCCAGGTATCGCTGCGGTTGGTGGCGCTATAGTTACGGCTGATGCTGCTGCGCTGTTTCAGGATATCAAACCACTGGACGCTGACCGTCGCATTTTTCTGCTTGAGGAAGTTCTGGCTGATCTGGGCATTCCAGATGAGTTCGTTGGTATTCATGCTCTTGTCGTCATAGCCACGGCGGCTCTGCTGCGAGATGTCGCTGCTGAACTGCATGTTCCAGGGCAGGTTCAGGACGATGTTTCCGCCGTAGTTGAACATCCAGGTGTCACGGTTTCCGCTCTGCTGCATGTCATTACGGGCGTGCTGGTAGTTCATGCCTCCGTTCACGCCTACCTCCAAAAGGTCATTACGGTAGTTCAGACGGAGGTTCTCAGTTCTCCGTCGATGTACTGTCTGGCTCCGTCGTCCAGGTTACTGCTGATATAGCCTACGTTATTGGAATAGTTGAGATTTTGATTGAAATGCAGGTTGAAGCTCTTCTTGGAACCTATGGCGGTATTGAATCCCATCCAAGTGCCGGCGTTCCAGCTGCCGTCAATGTTCATGGGACGGCTGTAGCTGCGTCCGCTCTCGGTATCATAGATGGTGGCATTGCTGATGCTGCGGCGGTTGATATTGCCCCAGGCGCTGATGTTCCATCCCATCTGGCGCTCTGTAAGATAGTCATTGTAGTCAATATTGAAGCGGTCGCTCCATGAGCTTTTCAGACCGGAGTTACCGGTACTTACATAAAGTGGGTTGCTGGTATCCATCACCTCTATCAGGTTGACCATCGAGGGCTGGTTCATTGTGCCGTTATAGCGGACACGCAGTTGGCTGGTGTCGCTGATCTTCCAACGGAAATTGAAGCGTGGCGCCCAGTTCTGGATATGGCGTACGATGGAGGTGTCCACGGCTCCCCGCTGGTATTCCATATCGGTACGCTGGGGCTGGAAGTCCACTCCCGCATTGAAGCGCAGCTCCTGTCCGTTCTCGAACTTGCTGGTATGGCGCAGCATCAGGTTTACCGACTGGTTCAGTTCGCGGTAAGTGGCGTACTGGCTGTTCTGGGCATCGCGCACCAGGTTGCTCAGGTCGATACCGTAGCTTGAGAAATCCATGCCGTTATAGGTTCCGTTGTACAGGTCCAGTGCCGTCACATCGGTCAGGCCGTGATCCGCCAGCGCTTTCTCCAGCTGGTCATACACCATCATCTCGCGGTCGCTGTCCTGGAACCGGTACTGTATCTGGTAGCTGCCCTGCAGTACCGTCCCCTTCAGGATAGGTTCGGTATAGCTCAGGCGGCCCTGGTAGTTGTAATTCTTGGAGGGGGACTCGGTATTCTGGTAGGTGGCGGTCTTCTCGCCGTTGCGCTGGTAGTAGTTCACCAGCGAGCGGCTGTAGGACTTGCTGTTGCTCTCGCTGTACGAACCGCCCAGATTCAGGGTGAGGTTGCGGCCGGGTACCACCAGGCGGCGGTTGACCTGCAGGTCACCGTTGATGTTATTGTTCCAGCTGTCACCGTTGTTAAAGCGTTCGTTACCGTTTACCCTTATCTTATTGGGGTCCGCCCAGGTCTTGTACTCTTCTACGGGATCGGTCAGACCAGCCTCAAAGGGGCTCTCGTTAAAGGTTACGCTATGGTTATGTGAGAAGTTGTCTCCGTTGGAATGGCTGAAGTTGGGCCGGAACAGGATATTGGTCATACTGTCGGGGAACCACTCCAGGCGGAAGTTGGCATTCACGTTCTGATTCATGTTCTGTCCCTGGCTTTTGGAGTTGGAGAACTGGCTCTTACCGCCTGGCAGGTACATCTCCTGGTTGGTCTTATTCTCGCTCTCGCTGTCGGTCCTGCTGTAACGTACGTTTCCACCCATTTTCAGCAGGCCGGCAGAATAGTCGGGCTTGCCGTTCTCCCAGGCGAAGGTGACACCGCCCATGGTGCTGGTGGTGATTCCGCTGTTGCCTCCGCCCCAGCGGCCGCGCCCGTCATTGGTGTTGTTGCGGCTTCCCACAACCGAGGTATAGCTGTGGTCCAGGAAGCGGTTGACATTGAAGTTGCCGGAGTAGCGGTCGGATGTGCCGTAGGCTCCGTCAAAGTTGCCTACCCAGCCGTCCTTCATTCCCTTCTTAACGGTCAGGTCCAGCACGGTCTCCTCCTCGCCGTCATCTATGCCGGTAATACGGCTGTAGTCACTCTTCTTGTCGTATGCCTTCAGCTTCTTAATCAGCTTGCTGGGCAGGTTCTTCAGCGCCATTTTGGTATCGTTCTGGAAGTACTCCTTACCCTCCACCATTATCTTGCTTACGCTCTTGCCGTTGATCTTGATGTTGCCGTCATCGTCAATCTCCGCTCCGGGCAGCTTACGTACCAGTTCCTCCAGGGCAGAGCCCTCGGTCAGACGGAAGGCTTCGGCATTATAGACGAAAGTGTCGGCCTTCATCTCCACCTGAGCCAGTTTGGCCACTACCTCTGCCTCGTTCAGCAGGCGGCTGTTCTCCTGCAGGGTCAGGGTTCCCACATTCACGGTCTTGGCGCCCTTGCCCAGTGTCAGGTTCTTGTATTGCGACGTATAGCCTACATAGGAGACACGCATGATGTAGCTGCCGGCCTTTACGGCAGGGAGCTTGAATTTACCTTCGGCATCGGTCAGCACGCCGGCTGCCTGTGTACTGTCCTTAGGCTGCAGCAGCACAACAGTAGCGCCAAGCAGCGCCTCGTTATTGGTACCGTCCATAATCAGTCCGCTTACCGTCACCTTCTGTGCCGTCATTATCACCGGGCACAGCAACATTACCATTATATATAATAAGAAACGCTTCATTTAATTCTTAATTCACAATTTATAATTCATATAGGTTTCGGAAGCTGCGCTTCCTTTTAGGGGCAAGGGGCAAGGAGCAAAGGGCAAGGGGCAGGAAGATTGTTATACCCCTGTTACGGTATTGTCCTTTTAACTTCCCTTTTAACTTCCCTTTTAAGACCCGACCTTTGGGTGTATGGTTTAATTAATGCGGCGCAAAGTTAGCATTTTTTTCACTTTTTATAAACAAT
Source organism: uncultured Bacteroidales bacterium (assembly GCA_902775385.1). Lineage (GTDB taxonomy): Bacteria > Bacteroidota > Bacteroidia > Bacteroidales > Bacteroidaceae > Physcousia. The sequence goes on along the minus strand of CACYMI010000101.1, from coordinate 4,801 downwards.
GTGTGCCCTTCAATGCGCAATGTTCAAGGTTTTTTGTATTTTTGCGGCAATTTTGTACAGACTTCTTAACAAATGATAATGAAACAAGACGTAATCATCAGCCAGAACCTGCAAGACGACCTGCAACAGGCCGTCGGGCGCTGTCCCCACGATAAGCTCTTTGTCCTTACCGATACCACTACTCTTCAGCTCTGCTGGCCGGTGATACGGGACTACCCTTACCTGCAGGATGCGCGGATGATAACCATCGGGGCTACGGATGAGCACAAGACGCTACAGACGCTCTCCAGCGTATGGGAAGCCCTGCAGCAGGGAGGCGCTACCCGCCATAGCCTGCTTATCTGTCTGGGCGGCGGCATGGTTACGGATCTGGGCGGCTTTGCAGCCAGCACTTTCAAACGCGGCATTCAGTACATCAACATCCCCACCACCCTACTAAGTATGGTGGATGCCAGTGTGGGGGGAAAGACGGGTATCAACTTCGGCGGACTGAAGAACGAGATCGGGGTCTTCAACTGCGCAAGCTCGGTTATCCTGTGCGCCCGTTTCCTGCGCACGCTGGATGACTGCAACATCCGCTCCGGCTATGCCGAGATGCTGAAGCACGGCATCATCAGCAATACCGCCAACTGGGCAGAGCTTATCAACTTTGACCTGGATAATATTGACTACGACTGCCTACAGCAAGTGGTAGCCAAAAGCGTAGCCATTAAGGAGCATATTGTGGAGGAAGACCCCACAGAGAAGGGCATCCGCAAGGCCCTGAATCTGGGCCATACAGCCGGCCACGCCCTGGAGAGCCTGGCCCTGGAGGAGAACCGCACCGTCCTGCACGGCTATGCGGTGGCTTGGGGTCTGGTATGTGAGCTGTATCTCAGCGCCAAGCGTCTGGGCTTTCCGCATGACAAACTTAACCAGACGCTGCAGTTCATTAAGGAGAACTACGGTGTCTTCACCTTCGACTGCAAGCAGTACGACAAACTGTATCAGTTCATGACGCACGATAAGAAGAACCAGTCGGGCATCATCAACTTCACCCTGATGGCAGATATCGGCGATATCCGCATCAACCAGAATGCCTCGCGCGAGGAGATTCTGGAGATGCTGGATTTCTACCGCGAGAGTATGGGATGCTGAAACACCCCTGCCACATATTACGGATAATTCCCAATCCCCAAAAAACTGAGGCAGCCTAATAGCTGTCTCGTTTTTTTGTCATACCTTTGCAGCATGGAAAGAAAAGACTTTGAGATAATGGCCCCTGTGGGCTCACCTGAATGCCTGGCAGCTGCCTTGAGAGCAGGAGCTGACAGCATCTACTTCGGTATTGAGAACCTGAACATGCGGGCGCATTCGGCCAGCACCTTCAGCATAGACGACCTGAAGCGCATTGCCGAGGAATGCCGCCTCTGCGGTGTAAAGAGTTACCTGACGGTCAATACCATTATATATGGCGAGGATCTTCCTTTGATGCGTCAGATTCTGGATGCCGCCAAAGAGGCCAACATCAGCGCTGTGATAGCCAGCGATATTGCTGTAATGAGCTATTGTAACCAGATAGGTCAGGAGGTACACCTGAGCACGCAGCTGAACATCTCCAACATTGAGGCATTGCGCTTCTATGCCCGGTTTGCCGATGTGGTGGTGCTGGCCCGCGAACTGAACATGGACCAGGTGGCCGAGATTTACCGTCTGATTCAGGAAGAGCACATCTGCGGCCCCAAGGGGGAACTCATCCGCATAGAGATGTTCTGCCACGGTGCGCTGTGCATGGCTATCAGCGGCAAGTGTTACCTGAGTCAGAGCAACTGGGGACGCAGTGCCAACCGTGGCGAGTGCATGCAGTTGTGCCGTAGGCGCTATACGGTAACAGATGTGGAGACCGGTACAGAGCTGGACATCGAGAACAAGTACATCATGAGTCCCCGCGACCTGAAGACCATCTCCTTCCTGGACCGTCTGATGGATTCCGGCGTAAGGGTGATGAAGATTGAGGGACGTGCCCGCGGCCCTGAATACGTCGATACGGTGGTCCGCTGCTACAACGAAGCCATAGAGGCTGTATTGCATGACAAGAACCATCCCGAGGAGCCCCCCTTATTTACAGAGGAACAGAAAGCCCAGTGGGACGAGCGCCTGAGCCGTGTGTTCAACCGAGGCTTCTGGGACGGATACTACCAGGGCAGCACCATCATGGAATACACAGCCAACTACGGCAGCCTGGCTACAGAGAAGAAGGTGTATTGCGGCAAGGTGGTCCGCTACTTCAGCAAGTTAGGCGTAGCCGAGTTCAAGATTGAGGCCTGCGAACTGAACAAAGGCGACCAGATTATGGTTACCGGCCCCACCACGGGATGCCTGCGACTGACGGCCAATGAGATCCGCGATGACAACGGCCCCGTAGAAACAGCCAAAAAAGGATGGTGCGTCAGCATCTCAACCGAAGGAACGAAAGTAAGGCGCAACGACAAACTGTTTGTGGTAACCAGCAGTCTTTAATTCAAAATTCAAATAACCTCAGAGCTACGGAAGGCTGAGGGTTGAAGTATCCTCTTGCCCCTCGACTCTTGACCCCAGACCTATTAAACCGTAAACGGTAAACGGTAAACAAATTAAGTTGTTTTAAAGGTTTTTCTTATAAAACACACAGGAATAGGCTGGGTGTAAATATTTTTCCGAGAACCATTCTCTTTTATCCGGAGGAGTTACACAGGTGCTCTATTACTCCCTAACGTGGCAGTAAAAATTCCCCAGTTAGGCAGTAAATTTTTCCTGGTCATAGCGCAATTCCCGGCACTCGGAGCACTTTTTATATTGTCAATAATATTTACCAACCATCCCTTATAATTCAACTTTCTGAAGTTCCATGGGGGCAAGGAGCAAGCTTGCTTCCGAAACTCATAACCTCATAAAATATCTCCTGAACCCCGATGGTTATCGGGCGGAAAGGATATGAGGTTTATCCCCGAACCTCATGAAAACCTCATAAAAACCTCATACGAACCTCATCACTCAGAAAACCCCATTTATGATGCGGCCGCTGAACTTCCTTAAGAAAAAAAGGAGTGAAGGTAAGAAAAAAGTCTTTTTTTGCTCATTTATTCGTAGAACGCGGATTTTTTTTGTATCTTTGCACAACTTTTTCGGAGATAGCATCAAGGGAAAGCACACGAGACCATATTTAATTTATTAGCCATTTAAAACTATCTGTTATGAGTAACGAATTGCTTGTTAACGGAGAGGTCATGAACGCCTCTCTGGAAGGGATGCTCGCCGTTGAGCAGTTCCTGTGTGAGAATTATCTGTTTCGCAGAAATGTGCTGAACGGAAAGATTGAGTTTGCGACCAAAGATGCTGACGGACAGCCGAAGGCAACTTACCGTCCGCTGACGCAGGAAGCCCTGAACAGCATCATCATCAGGGTCAAACGCCTGGAGATTGCTGAGGGGAACCCCAGGACGGACATTGTGGAGTATATCCACTCTGAGGAAGTGCCAGCGTTTAATCCCATTGAGGAGTTTCTGGAGGCTCTTCCTGCCTGGGACGGGCAGAATCATGTGGCTGCGCTGTTCAGCCGTCTGCCAGGAGTCAGCTCAGAACAACTGTCCTACCTTTCCATCTGGCTGCGCTCTACTGTTGCCCATTGGCTGCAGATGGATACGCTGCATGGCAACGAATGTGTTCCTACGCTGATAGGTCATCAGGGATGCGGAAAGACTACTTTCCTAAGGAGACTGCTTCCGCAGCATCTGCGCCAGTATTATCTGGATCATCTGAACCTGAGCAACAAGTTTGACAAGGAGATGGCGCTGACCAACAACCTGCTGGTGAACCTGGATGAGCTGGATGCCATCCGACCCAGCCAGCATGCTGCCCTGAAGCAGACGCTCTCCAAGAGTAAGGTGAACGGGCGCCCCATCTTCGGATGCGCTCAGGAGGACAGGCTCCGATTCGCATCCTTTGTGGCAACCACCAACAATCCCCATCCCCTGACGGACGCTACGGGAAGCAGACGTTACATCTGCATTCAGATTCCCCAAGGACAGTATATAGATAATGTAGGGGAAATCAACTATGAGCAGCTGTATGCCCAGGTGCTGTATGAACTCAGGGAGCAGAAGGCTCCCTACTGGTTCAATAATGAGGAGGTGGCCCGTATTCAGGAGCTGAACATAGAGTTTTCTGAAAAGAAGGATCTGGCGGATATGATTTCAGTATGTTTTCGCAAGCCTAAAGAAGGGGATAACGTAAAGACCTTCAATGGTAAGCAGATGCTGGAGATGATTCAGAGTGAATATCCCAGTTTGAAGATTGACCATAGCGCAAGAATCCATTTAGGTCATGCTATGAAGGAACTGGGATATGAGCATACGGACCGTTGCCGGGTTGCTTATTACAAGGTGGTTCCGCTGAAGGTTGCATGAGGTTTCTATGAGGTTTTCATGAGGTTTTTATGAGGTGTTCCGAAACACCTCATACCCTCTGAGGCCGATAACCATCGGCTCTCATCAGCCATCGCACGAGTATGTGATGAAATTTGTGAAATTGCCCGATTTGGAGGGGTGATATTAAAATTATCCGATTCGGATAATCTTTTTCGGATAATTTTGTTGGGGAGATTTGGTTTTACTCTCGGTTTGCACTATCTTTGAGACTACGTCTCCAAGATACTCTCGTTCGGGAATAAAAATAAAACGAGTTTTTTCGGCTCACCAGTAAATCTCTGTGTCTATCCGCAGATCATTGATAACCTGTAGAGAAAGAAGTCCACATCTATAACACCTCTGAGCTGTGCACGGAA
>CACYMI010000100.1 GCA_902775385.1 uncultured Bacteroidales bacterium | reverse complement strand
GCGCCTGTATGACGAGGCCAAGTCCCGTGCCCTCATTAACAGCCCCGTCCGTCAGCAGCTGATATATGACCACGAGGATACGTGGCCGGCATGGGAAATCAGTTATACCGATGTGTGCCGTACTCCCTCGGCCTACGTAAGCGGAGGGGCGGACATTCAGCTGGTGGAGGACGGCCCGTTGCGCAAGTCCTTCCGTATCGTCCGTCAGACGGCCGGTTCCACCTTTATCCAGTATGTGAGGATGACGGCAATCTCGGACCGTATCGACTGCGTGAACGAGGTTGACTGGCAGACGCCGGAGCGCATGCTCAAGGTAAACTTCCCCTTCTACTTCAGTGCCGCCAAGGATACGTATGACATTTCGTTAGGAACCATACAGCGCGGTGTACGCAGCAGTGACGAGTATGAGGTGTGCGGTCACCAGTGGGCCGACCACAGCACATCCACTTACGGAGTATCCGTTCTCAATGACTGCAAATACGGTTGGGACAAGCCGGATGCCAAGAGCCTGCGCCTGACACTGCAGCATACCCCCTCCTGCAAGAACTATGATCATCAGGCCAATATGGACATCGGCCCCAATACATACACCTATTCACTTTTCCCGCATGACGGCAAGTGGAGCGAGCTGACCCAGGCCGAGGCTGCCCGCCTGAACCAGCCGCTCATGGGCTTCATCGCTCCTAAGCATAAGGGGACTATGGGACGGACACTCGCGTTCGTCTCCCTCAATACCGGTAAGGTAAGCGTCAAGGCGCTGAAGAAGGCCGAGGAGACGGACGAGCTGATTGTACGTGTATATGAATGGGCCGGTCAGGACCAGCAGGATGTAACACTCCAGTTTCCTGCCGTGATTCTTTCAGCCCGCGAGGTAAATGCGCTGGAGGAAGAAGTGGAAAACTCTACGCTTTCAGTTCAAGACTCCCAACTTACCTTCTCCATCGGCCATTACCAGCCCAAGACCTTTGCTGTCAGGCTGAAGTCCCCCGTCACCGGTCCGGTAGAGCGTGCGGAAGGAACCCCTGCCTCATTTACCTGTAATATTGACCTGATGAGTTATGACAGACTGCGTAACAATGCCAATGCTACCTATAGCACCTATGCTTATCCGGCAGAACTTATTCCGGATACCATGCTTGTGGACGGGATACGTTTTGTCATGGGTAACCGTACCGACAGTAAGACCAATGCCATGCGCCTGACCACAGCCAGTACCATTACCCTTGACCGTAAGGAGGGAGAGAACAGCCTGTATCTGCTGATGGCAAGCGGCACGGAGGCAGGCAGCAGCGTTACTGTCACCCTGGACGGGGAAGAGACCGTAACAGCAGATGTCCCCTATTATTCAGGTAAGATAGGCAATCCGCTCTCCTGCACCAATATGGAGGGCTCGTATCGGAAGCAGAACGTAGCCTTCGCCTCGTCTCATGCCCATAACATCAGCGGCAAGAGTAATGAGACCATGACCTTCATGTATATGTACAAGTACTGTATTCCTCTGCCTGATGGAGTCAGTCAGGTAAAGCTGAGCACAAAGGACCGCAAGACTTTCCTGTTCGCAGCTACCACATCGGCCAGCCATACAGATGACCTTACCGCCTTCACACCCCTCACTACCGAGATTGGTTATAATGAGCTGGGTGCGGTATCTCAGGACAACCGTCTGTCGCCTAAGACCGTAACGGCTTCTCATCAGACCGGTTCCAATGAAGCCGGCAAGTTTGCCAACGATGTGAACCCTACTACCAAATGGTGTGCTACCAGTTCACAGAGTAAGACCCCTTACCTGCAATACACTTTTGCCGAGCCTGTAAGGGTGGACCGCTGGATGGTGCTCTGTGCAGCCCGTGAGAGCGGAGGCTATGTAGCCGAGGCGTTCAAGCTGCAATATCAGGCCAATGACAAGTCATGGGTCGATTTTGATGACATCTCCAATAACCAGACAAACAAGGTGTCCCGTACTCTGTCAGAACCTGTTACGGCTACCGCCTTCCGCCTGCAGATGGTGCACGGCGAACAGGGCGACGGTTACACAACCCGCATCTATGAATTTGCCCTGTACGGTCAGACGGCAAGCGAGTATGAGGACGGCATTATCAGACCCAACAGCCTCACCCCATCCCTCTCCCAAGGAGAGGGGGCCATTTATGACCTCAGTGGTCGTTTGATATTCAAGGGAAAACTCTCAAATAGTTCTCCCCTCCCATTGGAGGGGACGGGGGAGGCTTCTCACTCTTCACTTAAAAAGGGCATTTACATCATAGACGGTAAGAAAAGAATATTGCCCTGATTTACAGGGCAATATTCTTTGAGGGTTGCATGTTCTCGTTGAACTTGAACCGGTAATTTGTTTTCCCTGTTATGGGAGTACGTACCAGTATTGTCTCCTGTTCCCCTGGTAATAGGGTAATGAAGTTGTCCGAGTAGTGTGTGCGGTGAACGGCGTTTCCTTCGTCATCCGTTAGCAGGAGCTGGCAGAAGAAAGCGATCCTGCTTCCTCTGTTCCTGATGCTTACTTGCCATTGGTGCATATTGTCTTTGTCTGCCAAAGTCTTTACCTTAACGGCTGGCCTGGCGGCAGCCATGTTACCCAAGGGCTCAAACCCGGCCGTACAGGGTCCTGTAACGGTATTCTTGCCTTCATATTTGTTGGTGGAACGCCAATAGAAGTTCCGGCTTACCACCTTTCCTTTGTCATCCTTTGCCTGCAAGGCAATGAAGTGTACGGGCGAGATGTCCTCGGGGAAGTCAATCTTCAGGATATCGTTGGCTACTCCGTCGGCAGGAACGTCAGTCTTGGCAGTGAGGCTGAGCAGGCGCTTGCTTTCCATATTATATACCTGTGCCGTAACGGTAAGTCCCTTCTGCTCCTGCAGATAGTCATTAGCCACTGATACCGTATTCGTCAGATAGTCATACTGAACGTGCACAGGTTCCAGTGCATGCATGGTATGGTAGAGCGAGGCCGTAGGCTCCAGCATCCAGTCCCACATACGGGCACATACCTGCGGCTGCGGACAGTTGTGATACCAGAAGAGCAGACCCGAGCACCAGCGGTCTCCATAGCCTAGTTTGTTCTCGTTCCATACCTCCCATATACTCTTGCTGTTGATGGCTCCCACCATCTGACCTCTACGGGCAAATTCCTCAATATTACTTGATTCGCCGTACTTGTCGGTCATGTCTGTATAGAGCGTACTCATCAGATGGAAGCCGTTGCCGTCCATATAGTCCCAGGTCTCTTTGTTGATGGGCCATAGGTCTTGCGCAGGCATCATCTCTCGCAGACTCTCCGCAATGGGAAGGGTGGGGGCTCCGTATTCAGGATTGAATCCGTCCACACGGCTGCCGCGGTCCGATGCGGTATTCTCGTAGTGTCGCATAGGATTCACCTGCTTGTAGGGGCTTCCGTCATGAACACCGCTGCTTACATAGAACACGATGCTGGGGTGGTTGCGGATACGCTTCACGGTACTCTCCACATTTGCCAGGTAGAGAGACTCGTCAAGGGGATGGCGCGTGTCACCTGTCATCCAGAATTCCTGCCATACCATGATACCGTATTCATCGCACAGCTCATAGAAGCGGTCGCTTTCTGCGATGCCGCCGCCCCACAGACGCAGCAGGTTGATACCGCACTGGTCGGTATAAGCCAGTTCTGTCTCCATGCGGCTGTCATCGGTACGCAGCATAGCCTCGGGAATCCAGTTGTTACCGCGGATAAAAGTCTTGTGTCCGTTTATAACGAACATCTTGGATTTGTCGGGTGTCTCGCGCGTTGCTATTACCTCGCGGATGCCGAAACGTGTTTGCAGGCTATCCGTCAGGTGGTTGGAAAGATTGGTCAATGTCAGCTGCAACGTGTAGAGGTATTGCTCCCCTTTGTTCTTGGGCCACCACAGGCGGGGATGGCTTATATTCAACTGAGGGAATTCCTCGGGTGTGAAAGTAACAACCTTATGTTCGCCGCGCATCAGTTTTACCTTCTTCTCTAACGTGATGTCCGTGTCCAGGATCTTGCCCCGTACAATACCCTCAAAAGTCTGCGTGTTGGGGTTGAATACCTCCACGCTTACGGTCTCTGCCGCCTTGTCGTAGTCGGGGTGGGAAAGCTTGGATGTCACAAAGGGGTTGCGCAGTTGGATGTTGCCTGTGCTATAGAGGCGGATGCTCTTCCAGATACCCGTATTGCGGTCGCGAATACCATCCTCGAAGGTGAAGTCCCAGCCGATGGTCATCAGCTGACTTACATTCTGTCCCATCCATCCGTCACCGCCGTTGTGCCATTCACCCACAGCGCCCCAGGTCTTGGGCATGCTGGTTCCCGGTACGTCCACGGGATATACCCGTATGGCCAGGACTGCCTTCTCGCCTGCCTTCACACGGTCGGTAATGTCAAAGGGCTGGTTATTGAACATGCCAGCCATGTTGCCCGTCAGATAGCCGTTTACCCAAATCTCCGCACGGTAGTTGATACCCTCGGGCTCTAACCAGATGCGTCGGCCCTTGAAGTTGGCAGGGACCTCAAACTCTGTTCGGAACCAATAGGTATAGAATTCGCGTCCGGCTTTTGCCAAATCAGGGATAAGGTTGTTCTTCAGCTTGTTGTTCTGCCCGAAGTAGGGGTCAGGATAAACCTTCTGCTCCACCAGATTGGTCAGGACCGTACCTGGCACAATGGCTTCGGCCCAGTCACTTGTATTGAATCCCCTGGAGGATATTTCCGCCCCAGTCCCTTTGGCGTCAGAGGCTTTTATCATCATCCATGTCTGCTGTCCTCCGTGTCCCAATTTGGAGTCCAGTTTTACGGATGCTCTCTCTGCAGCTGATATGCTAAGTGAGAATAGCAATGCCGTTGCTGCAACCAATGTCTTTCTTATTCCCATTTTATGTCTTCTTTGGTAAATTCAGATATTATTCCAGCAAAGCTGCCGCACACCACAGATAAGGGGCCTGTCCGTGATAGTCGCCGGCAACACGTGGACGGTCAAGGTAGTGGTCAAAGTCGTTTTTCTTGTTGGTTCCCACACATACCTCGCGTACATCATTATTATCATTAATATAGGGAATCATTGCCATCCATGCTTTTCGGGCAGCAGGTCCGTAGGTCTTGGCAGGCAACCAACCTTCCTTTACACCACAGATAAAGGCATAGGTGAACATACCGGAGCCACTGGTTTCCGTCCAGAAGTCGGGCTGGTCAACCAACTGGTTCCAAATGCCTTCCTCGTTACGATATTTCAACAGGCTTTTCATCATCAGGCGATAGCCTTTAAGGATACGTTTGTAATAAGGACTGTCCTTAGGCAAAGCCTTCAATACCTCTGTCATTCCTACAGCCATCCAACCGTTACCTCTGCACCAGTAATAGGGGGCGTCAGGAGCATGATAGAAGAGTCCGTTCGGGCGTTGCAGTTCATCCAGGTATTTCACCATCTCGTGGGCTGCACGGTCTATGTACTTACGGTCTCCCGTTACACGGTAAGCCCAAGACTGTACAATGGTTATCATGTACATGTCATCAATCCACATACGTGTTTGCCATGTATAGCCGTTGCGTGCCAGCCTTTTCTGGCTCTCCTTGGCATCCTTAGGCAGTTCCCATTGGGTATCGGCATAGGACAAACCCATTTCCTTGTAACGTTCATCCTTATATACTTGGTAAAGCATCAGTGGCAGTGAGCCAAACATGTTCATATCCACATGATTCTTTATGGGCAGGAATTCCTTCTCCGGGCCAAAGAAGGGTTCAAAGCGGTCACGCATCAAGTCAACAATCTTCTGATCGCCTGCTGCACGTCCGAACATAATGGCACCATTCCAGGCGCATACCTCGTGATAACTGATGTATTTGGTGTTACTACCACCCCAGAATCCATGTTTGGCATCCACGAAATGGTAAGCCAACCGGTGTCCTACCTCTTCAGGTGTAAAGCCTTCGGGGAAATCCTGCAATGCTGTTTTCTGTGCATGGCATAGCGAGCCTGCCACAATGAACATTAATAATGAATAGATTCTAGCTTTTTTCATCCTTTGTTTTATGTTTATGGTTAAAATTTTACCGCAAAATTAAATGTTTTTGCAATAATGTGCAAATTTTGCATCTAAAATAAGCAAAATTTTACCCTACTTTCCTCGGTTTTGTTTGATTAAAGCTGAAAAAATGATAACTTTGTCATCGCAAACAAACTATTTTATCATTAATGCTATGAATATTATGAAAAAGAAATTTCTTTTCCTGGCACTCGCATTGCCACTTTTCCTTTGTTCTTATGCTCAGGATGACGTAACTAAAGAAAAGTTCGAACCGTTTTACTTTGCAGCAGACGCTCCCCACATGGAGAAGGTTCTGCCAGCACCTCCTGCACTTACTGATTCCCGTTATTTCTATGACTGGACACAGTACCAGTGGGGTAAATCCATTCGCGAGACAGAACGTGGCAGGCAGGCCATAGCTGATGCCGGTATCTGTGCCCGTTACTTCATGGAGCGTTATGGTCAGGCTATTGGTGTCGACCTGACTGCCGAAAAATATCCCGAGATGTACCGCCTCTTCTCTCGTCTTCACTTAACAGAGCAGCAGGGTGGTGCCAGTGCAAAAGCCTACTTCCATCGTGTTCGTCCCTATCAGCAGTTCAAGGAGCCGACAAGTGTGCCCGACCACGAGAATCCCAAGGATTTCACCAGCTATCCCTCCGGTCATACACATGCCTCATGGCTGGTGGGTCTGACACTGATGGTTATTGACCCTGCTCATGCGGAGGAGATTATGAAGGTGGCATACGAGTTGGGGCAGAGTCGTGTGATTGTAGGTTTCCATTACCAGAGCGATGTTGATGCCGGTCGTCTTTGTGGCAGCGTCACCTTTGCCCGCCTTCAGAGCATGCCAGAGTATCAGAAGATGTTAGAGAAGGCTGTAAAGGAATTCCAGAAGAACCAGAAGAAGTAAGAGAGAAATATCCTAAATCCATATTAGGGCAAGGAACATGCGATGTTTCCTTGCCCTATTTTTTGTGATAGATGATAGATGATAGATGGTTTCAAGTTTCAGGTTTCAGGTTTCAAGTTTGACCTGCGGTCGAGCCTGCTCACGCAGCCTTCAGGTTAAAGACTAAGGTCTAAAGTCTAGAGCCTAAAGTCTAATTCTTCGCTCTTTCATTTATATATAAGGTGTAACCATTTTTATCTTGTCCGGTTTCCGAAATTTGCACATTTTATCCCACTTTGTTTGCAATTCCCTTGCATCGTATTATACTTTCTTATTATTTTTGCATGAAATTATAAAACATTCCACGTTATGAGAAGGATTTTATTGCTATTATCTATAGTGGCTGAATTGGGGCTGCTGATTTCATGTTCCGAAACCATAGACACATCCCAGAGATATGTTTTTAAGGATCATACTGTACTTAGCTATATGCTGCAGCACGATTCCTATTCTTCTTATGTAGATCTTCTGAAGCAAGTACCTATCAGTCCCCAAAGTAAGAGCTCCGTTTATCAGCTTCTGAGTGCTAGAGGAAACTTCACGGTTTTTGCTCCTACAAACGAGGCTATAGATGAGTATCTCCATCAGTTAACGGAAAGTGGAATCATCCCTGCTCCGGCATGGGAGGCTATTCCTGACAGTCTGATTGCGGATTCCCTTCGTAAGGTGATTGTTTATAATAGTATCATAGACGGTGGCGATGAGGAGTACTATGAGGTTTGCATGTTCCCCGCACAGAATAACGAAGAGTTTCCCCGTAGCAACATGAACGAGCTGAAACTAAGTGTATCCTATGGTAGTAACCCAGACAGCATATACATCAACCGTAGTTGTCCTATCAGTATTGCCAACCGTGATATCCGTACGATAAACGGAATGATACATCAGGTAGAGAAGGTAATAGCCCCGACGGATGTCACGTTAGCCGGTGTGCTCGACGAATATCTGAAAGGTTACAAGCAGGGTTTCGTGGTAATGGCAAAATTATGCAAAGCATGTGGTTTGATGGATACCCTGTCAAAGCGCCAGGATGAGGTGTACGAACAGTTATATATAAGAGGAAAGATTGAGGAGAAGACACCAGCCAACGGACTGGCAACCATGACGGGTGGTTATTCCTATGCGCCCCGTCATAGAAAGTACGGGTTCACTATCTTTGCCGAACCTGACAGTTTTTGGGAAGAGAAGTTAGGGAAGCCAGCTTCGGAGATAACCCCTGCCGATGTGCAGAGTTGGGTTGCCAAGGGCAACTATTATCCTCAGGCAGTTGCAGACGATAATTACAAGATGCCCAACAACCTCTTGTATCAATGGACCACGTACCATGTTCTGCCCTTTAAGATGTCACCAGACAGGTTGGTTTTCCATTACAACGAGAAGGGATACGACTATTCCGGAAGTCCCTACAAATATAGCATTCCTGTGATGGAGTACTATGTCCCATTAGGGCAACGTCGTCTGGTTAAGATATATGAGAGCCCTGAGTCGGATGGTGTATATCTGAATCGTTTCCCCGTCATCGATAATGCCCGTCGTGGTACGGGACACGAGATAGCCTGCCATCCCGACAAGATCGGTTGTCGCGTCTTTAAGGAGGACGAGACACTCTACGAACATATAGGTGCCAACGGATATATCTACGCCATAGATGCTCCTCTGGCTTATGATGATGCTACGCGTAACAATCTGGCCAAAAGCCGTATCCGTATGGACTGTATGAGTTTCTTCCCCGAGGTGATGAACAACGATATCCGTCGTGTTCCCCTGACCGATGCTGCTCATCAGTGGGTACATTTCCCCGACGATGATGAATATAAGTATATTGGGAATCTGAGCATCAACAAGGGTTCTACCTTTGTATATTATAATGCATACGGACTGAAGTTCGGAAGTCTTTGTGGCGATGAGGTAAAATGTGTGGGCCATTGGGAACTGGTATTTACCCTGCCGCCTGTACCCAAGCGCGGCACATACGAGGTGCGTTACCGTATCCTTACCAATTCTGACCGCGGGGTGGGGCAGTTCTATTTTGGCGATGACCCCAACCGTCTGCCTGTAACGGGCATTCCCGTAAACCTTACCCTGGGAGGTGTGGATCCTATTACGGGATGGGCAGCAGATTCTGATCATGACGACGATCAAAACGCAGAGGTAGATAAGCAGATGCGTAACAACGGCTTCATGAAGGGGGAGGAGAGTATCCTCATCCTTAAACAGCCTGGTACGACAGCCCGTAATAATGTGAACCGCAACATTATCCGTCGTATCATAACACGCGCCACCCTCGATCCGGATAAGACGTATTATCTGAAGATTAAGTCGGTATTGGACAATACCACCTCCGAGTTCTATATGGACCACATAGAGTATTGTCCCAAAGAAATCTATGACAATCCCGACACACCCGAGGATATTTGGTAAGTGAAAAGACCCCTCTCCGACTCCCCCGAGGGGGAGGGAGTTGACAGTTGACAGTTGATACCCCAGCCCCCAGCCCCCAGACCCTAGACTCCAGACTCCAGACTCCCTCCCCCCGGGGAGGGACGGGTTCTATCTCACCAGCTTATAGTCCAACTGTTTACGGTACAGGTCGGCTCTTGCCACCTGTACCTTTATTGAATCTCCCAGGTTGTAGCAATGATGCTTGCTTCTGCCGCGCAGACGATAGTTTTTCTCGTCGAACTCGTAATAATCGTCATCCAGGTCGCGTAGCGGAATCATGCCCTCACACTTGTTCTCATCCACCTCCACGTAGATGCCGAATTCCGTCACACCGCTGATGGTTCCTACGAACGTCTCACCCAAATGCTCGCTCATATACTCCACCTGCTTGTACTTAATGCTGGAACGTTCGGCCTGAGCTGCCGTCTGCTCCATCTCGCTGCAATGCTCGCACAGTTCCTCGTACTTTTCCTGATTGACAGAACGTCCGCCCTGGGCATACTTTGTCAGCAGCCGGTGCACCATCAGGTCTGGGTAGCGGCGGATAGGCGAGGTAAAGTGCGTATAGTAGTCAAATGCCAGGCCGTAGTGACCCACATTGTGTGTGCTGTATTTGGCCTTCATCATGGCACGCAGGGTAATCATCTCTATCATATTCTGCTCCTTCTTTCCCTTTACTTCCGCCAGCATCCGGTTCAGGTTCCTGCTCATCTCGCCTTTTGATCCGTTGGTCTTCAACTTATAGCCGAACTTCCCGACAAAGTCCGAGAGGTTCATCAGTTTGGCGGGATCCGGTGATTCATGTATTCGGTAGGGCAGGACTTTGGGCTTCTGGTTCTTGGGAACCTTACCGATACTTTCGGCTACGGTACGGTTGGCCAGCAGCATGAATTCTTCCACCAGTTTGTTGGCATCCTTGGCCACCTTGAAATATACACTGGTTGGTTTCCCTTTTTCGTCAATCTCAAAGCGGACTTCGCATCGGTCAAAGTCCACGGCTCCGTTGGCAAAGCGTTTCTTACGCAACTCCTTGGCCAGTCGGTTCAGGGTGATAAGCGGCTCCGCGAATTCTTCAGCAGGAACCCCCTTCCCGCTCCCCGGGGGGAGAGCCTTATCACCTGGATTCTTGTAGTCTTCCTCGCTGGCTTCGTGATGGTTCTCCAGCACCTCCTGAACCTCCTCGTAGGTGAACCGGCGGTCACTCTTAATCACCGTGTGGGCCAGGTGCCAGTCTTTCACATCTCCCTTTTCGTTCATTTTGAAGATGACACTATACGTCAGTTTCTCCTCATCGGGACGCAGTGAGCAGACGTAGTTGCACAGATGCTCGGGCAACATCGGAACGGTACGGTCCACTAAATAGACACTGGTGGAGCGTTTCAGTGCCTCCTTGTCTATAATAGAGCCCTCCGTCACGTAATGGCTTACATCGGCAATATGCACGCCAACCTCCCACAGGCCGGCCTTTATCCGGCGGATACTCAGCGCTGATATCCAGTTTCAACTTCTTCGCCGCTTTCTCTACGGCTGCCGGGTATTCGTATGGAAGACCGTATTCCGCCAATATGGCATGCATCTCGGCATTGTTCTCGCCCGTTTTTCCCAGGATATCTATTACCTTGCCTACAGGGTTCTTGGCATTTTCAGGCCACTCTACAATTTTTACAACCGCCTTGTCGCCCGTCTGCCCTTTCTTCAGATTGGACTTGGGAATAAAGATATCATTGGCCAGTGTACGGTCCTCCGTCAGCAGGTAGGCATAGTTCTTGCTTACCTGCAGTGTACCTACAAACTGTTTGTCGCTGCGTTTCAGGATTTCCGTAACGGCTGCTTCGCGTACGTGGTGCTTTCTGCGTGCCAGCATGGTTACCTGTACCCTGTCACCGTCCATGGCATGCATACTGTTGCGTTCCGCCACCAGGACCGGCTCTCCGCCGTCCTCCGGTTCAAAGGTGTTCTTGCCGTTAGCTTTACGGTGGAATATACCTTCCATCACCTGTGTAGGTGTATTAAGCTGGTAGCTGAAACGGGGCTGTTCCTTAATATAGTCATCCATCAGCAATGTCTCCAGTATGTCCATCAGCAGCATCTTGGCCGGATGAGTATTAAGGTGCAGTTCCCGATATAATGTTTTCAGTTCAAAAACTTGGTTGGGCTGTTCCTCGAACAGCGCTATTACCATCTGTTCCAGGTTTTTCTTCTTGAGGCGGCTGCCTCCGTTTTTCTTCTTTCCCATGATTTTAATGTTTCTCAGTTTTCTTGCAAAGATAGTGAAATATTTTGCTTATTCCAAAATTTATATTTATTTTTGCGTCCGGTTTAATCCAAAGCAAGCCCGTAAACGGCTTTTTGAACTGATTTTCGACATGAAATTGAGTAAATTTCTTACTGCGGTATTTCTCCTGCTTTCCATGCAGCTGAATTTTTATGCCTATGACACGTCGGTTGACCGTCAGCTGACAGGCACCGTTATCTTTTCCGGTACTGCATCCAAGGCCGCACTGGCCTTTGACAACAGTCCGTCCACCTATTACAGTACCAATGCGAATGCCTTCTCATGGGTCGGCCTTGATTTAGGCGAGCCCCATGTCATTACCCGCATTGACTATATGCCGGCATCCGTTTCCTCCGGGCCGGACCGCATGCTGCTCAGCCTTTTCGAGGGAGCCAACAGTCCGGACTTCATGGATGCTGTTCCCCTCTACCTTATCGGGGACATACCCGCTAAGGGCACCTATACCAGCACAGAGGTGAATGTAAGCCGCGGTTTCCGTTACGTCCGTTATGTAGGCGGTACCGGCTCATACTGTAATGTTGCCGAACTGAAGTTCTACGGTCATGCGGGCGAGGGTGATGACAGCCGGTTCTACCAGATTACCAACCTGCCCACGCTGAGCATTCATGTCCAGGACAATATACTGCCGGTAAACCGTGGCGAGGACTTCGAGTCCCAGTCGGTACTGATTTACGATAACGGCACGATGTTGCAGGAATACCCTGTTCTGTTCCGTGTACGAGGCAACTATTCTGCCTCGCATGAGAACAAGGCCTTCCGTATCAAGTATAACGACGGAAAGAGTCATCACGTGATGAAGGGCGGTAAGAACGAATCCCCCGTTAAGGCCAAGAAGTGGGTACTCATCAACAGCTACCGTGACAAGACCCTGATGCGTAACCCGGTAGCCTGGGCCATGTCCAAACGTGCAGAGATGCAGTGGACCCCCTGGAGCCAGGTGGTTGACCTTGTTGTAAATGGCGACTATCGCGGCACTTACACATTGGCTGATCATGTGGATGTGCATTCCGGACGTATCGACATCACGGAAATGACTGAGACAGATACCGATGATGAGACCATCACGGGTGGCTATTACGTTGAGGTGGATAATAATGCCTCGCGCGAACCTTATTATTTTTATTCTATGTACGGGAATCCCATCTCCGTCCATGACCCTGACGAGGATATCATTCAACCCATTCAGTTCCGGTACATCCAGGATACGTGGAACAATATGGAGAGCGTGGTCTTCGGCTCCAATTATACCGACTCCGAAAAGGGAACACGCTCCGTGCTTGACATGGAGACTTTTCTCAGGCATTTCCTTACCAGCGAGTTCAACGGTAATACCGATATGCTCTGTCAGGTATTCCTGTACAAGGAGCGTGGTGATGATCACTTTTATACTGGTCCTGTATGGGATGCCGACCTTGCCCTTGAGAATGACCAGACCACCTACCCGGCCAACCAACGTATGGACTGGACCTACAAGGTACGTGATACCGGCAACTGGAGTGATTTTGTAGGCCGTGTACTTTCCGACCCTTCGGTTTTTGCCAACTTGCGGGAAATGTGGACCATGCTCCGTCTCAAAGGTAATTTCAATCCCAATGACTTAGCTGCCGACGTGGACTCGCTCCGCCGGGAAGTACGTGCCTCTGCCCGCCTGAACTTCTTCCGCTGGCCATACCTTAACCAGTGGCTTTCACTCAACCCCGAGGTCCCCGGTTCCTGGGAGGCCGAGGTGGACCGCGTACGCAACTTTGTCCGTGACCGCGTGGCATGGATGGACCAGATGCTGTACTACGGTACTTTGCAGCAGATAAACGGAGTATATCAGATCAACTCGCCTGCCGACCTCTGCAAGTTTGCCGAGATTGTAAACGGCGGAGAAACCAGTGCCAGCGCCGCCCTGAATGTTGACCTTGACATGAAGGACTTCAGTGAGGCCTTCACACCCATCGGACTTCAGAAGAAACCCTATTTGGGCAAGTTCAACGGCAACGGGCATACCATAAGCAACCTGCATATTACGGGCAAGGATAATGTTGGCCTGTTCGGTACGGTAGGTTCCGGCGTTGAGATACAGGACCTGCATCTGGACGCATCCTGCTCAGTAACAGGTGACAATTACGTAGCCGGGCTTGTGGGATACATGCGAACCTATAAAATCACTATCAGGAAGTGCAGTACCGCGGCTACGGTTACAGCCAGGGGCGGCTATGCCGCAGGCTTCATCGGCTATACGCTTAAATTGGCCAGTGTCAATCTGCAGGACTCTTATAACCTGGGCAGGATACAAGCCGACAGTATGGCGGCTGCCATGGTAGCCCCGTCTGAGGGTAAACTGTATATATCGGACTGCTATAATGCCGGTAAGGTTACCGGTGCCCTTCCCGGGTATGAGTTTGCATACACCAGCTATCCCGGCATGATGGATTTCCAGAACTGCTATGATGC
>CACYMI010000099.1 GCA_902775385.1 uncultured Bacteroidales bacterium | reverse complement strand
AGGACAATTTAGCCAGTTCCGTTATCAGGCGCGGAGTCCGGTAACCCTTCTCAGCGGTTCCGTCGGCCTTGGCTCCTATGCAACTGAACAGCAGGAAAGCACCGAAGGTAGCTAACGCCACATTGGGTGTACAGAACTCCCATGACCACTCCAACTCAGGTGTGGCAATAGGGCAGAGGGGCTCACCCTTCCACCAGAAAGACCAGGCTGTGAATGCAGCGCCTGCCAGGAAGCACAATGCCCCAATGTGCAAACGTTTGCCGCGTGACCAGTTCAGGTGGAAACGTATGTAATGGGCCAATACCAGATAGCCTAGGTAACCCGAGCAATACCACAGCATACTGAAGCGGTTCCAGAAACATTCGCCCCACACCTCAGGTGACACGAAAGTGTGCAGCCAGGGGATAAAGGTGCTCAGCACAAACAGGCCGATAAAGATGCGCTCGTCCCTGGCATTGGCATGCTCCAGCCACGGTGAAACCACAGGTATGATCAGATACAGGCTGATTAGCGGGTACATGAACCACAGATGCCCGGCATTCTCGGGGAAGTTAAAGGGTAGGGTTGGCAGCATCCGCAAGGTATCGTCCCACGTCATCTCACCCCACAGAACGGGTAGGGTGGCGTACAGCAGCATAAAAATAATCATTGGCGGCAGAATCCGCTGGAAGCGGTGCTTGTAGAACTGCGTCATGCTCACGCCCTGCCTCATGGGTACCAGCAGGAAAGCTGACACTACCATAAATAAAGGTACGCACGTGCGTGCAATACCTCCATCGTAGAAAGCTACCCAGAACCTGTTGGCCTCATTCAGAAGCACAGCCTTGTCACCGGCCAGTCCGCCGGTATTGGTGGCAAAGCCTTCCAGTTTCCCGGCTCCGCCGGGGATACTTTC
This sequence comes from uncultured Bacteroidales bacterium, assembly GCA_902775385.1. Lineage (GTDB taxonomy): Bacteria > Bacteroidota > Bacteroidia > Bacteroidales > Bacteroidaceae > Physcousia. The sequence goes on along the minus strand of CACYMI010000099.1, from coordinate 7,098 downwards.
AATTGCCTTCTGGGTTACCACGCCGTAGAAGTGCTCGGCAGAATGCACCAGCATCACCATAAAACAGGCCGTTGCCCGCAGCCAGTCCACAAACGGAATACGTTGTTTCTGATTATCGTTCATATTTTTCTTTAAAACTTTCTGCCGACAAAGTTAATGAACTTTTCCAATCCCTGCAAGTTTTCAACCTTCTTTCACTTTTTCATTCTTTCATTCTTTCATTCTTTCATTTTTTTCATTCTTTCATTCTTTCATTCTTTCACTTTTTCATTCTTTCATTCTTTCACTTTTTTCATTCTTTCATTCTTTCATTTTTTCATTTTTTCTGTGTACCTTTGCAGCCGCAATATTGCGAGACAACTGAAAAAAGGTTTTTCCCTACCCGCCACCCTCGTGTGGTGGAAGCTTTTTAGACTATGATTTACTGTATTTCCAAGAAAATGGATGTGGCCGGGAGCCACCAATTAACGCTGCCATACGACAGCAAGTGTAGCCGTCTGCATGGCCACAACTGGACGATTACCGTTTTTCTGGCCTCGGACAAGGTGGACGAGAACGGCATGGTAACAGACTACACACATATCAAGAAAGCCATTCACGGCTATCTGGATCATGGCAATCTTAACGAACTGCTGCCCTTCAATCCCACAGCTGAGAATATCGCGGCCTGGGTAGTGAGGCAGTTTCCCCAATGTTATAAGGCCATTGTTGAGGAATCGTTCGGTAATGTGGCACAGGCATACGATGATGAATTCCCCATCGATGCCAAATATCTGATGTAATGTATAGGATTAACGATATATTCTATTCCCTGCAGGGTGAAGGACGCCATACAGGGCGTCCTGCCGTATTTGTGCGATTCAGCGGATGCAACCTCAGGTGCCCGTTCTGCGATACGGACTTCAGCTCCTATACCGAGATGACCGCTCAGGATATCATACAGGCCATCAGCCGCTGGCGAGACTGCCGTTTTGTGGTGCTGACAGGCGGCGAGCCATCATTACAGACTGATGATGCTCTGGTTGAGGAATTGCATTCAGCAGGTTTTTTTGTTGCTGTTGAGACCAACGGAACCCATCCGCTGCCTCCTGCCGTTGACTGGGTGACCTGGTCGCCAAAGGACCAGTTTGCCGCTCATGTGCCGCCCCTCGCATTGGAGAGGATTGATGAGATAAAGGTGGTTTTCGACGGCGAGCATACCCCGGAGTGCTACAGTACCCTGTCCGATAATGCCTATCTGTGCCTTCAGCCCTGCGATACAGGCAATGAGGAGCGTAACCGTCAGATAACCGCCCAGTGTGTGCGGTATATCCTGCGTCATCCGCACTGGCACCTCTCCCTTCAGACCCATAAGATACTCGGGATAGAATAGATATATAATCAGAATATGTTCCTGTTTGTATTACTCATACCCCTTCTGGGACTGACATTTGTGGGCTGGCATCTGTGGATGCTGCTTCCGCTGGGCTGTGTATGGAAAACCGTAATCATAGGTTTGGGCTTAGCCTGCTTCCTGACGCTCTTCCTGGACTTGAACGGCACCCTTGACCGTCTTCCCTTACCCCTGGCACGTATGCTCTACGAGGTAGGCACCACTTCACTCCTGGTACTGTTTTACCTGGCACTGGCATTCCTGCTGCTTGACATCGGCCGGTTGGCTCATCTGATTCCCGGCAGCTGGCTCAATGCCAATCTTGTCACTTCTGTAGCATTGTCCGGCATACTCCTGGTGGTTTTCCTTTGCGGAAACATACATTATTATTCGAAGATGAGGGTTTTCCTGAACGCGACATCAGTCAAGCCGCTGGATAAGGATTATACTATTGTTATGGCCAGTGACTTGCATCTGGGTTATCATAATAGCCGTAAGGACCTGGCTCGTTGGGTGGATATGATGAATGCCGAGCGTCCCGACTTGATTCTGATAGCCGGTGATATCATCGACATCAGCGTACAGCCGCTTATAAAGGAGAATATGGCAGCGGAGTTCCATCGGCTGAATGCGCCTGTATATGCCTGCCTGGGCAATCATGAGTATTATGCTAAGGAAGCTATGGCACAGCGTTTCTATGACCAGGCTGGCATACGTCTGCTTAGGGATTCATGCGCTCAGGAAGGCAGTCTTTGCATCATAGGGCGTGATGACCGTACCAACCCTCACCGCCAGGCCATAGGCAAATTGATGCGGCAGGCTGACAGCAGCAGGTTCTGTATTCTGCTGGACCATCAGCCCTACCATCTGGAACAGGCCGAAAAGGCCGGCATCGACTTTCAGCTGAGCGGACACACCCATGAGGGGCAGATATGGCCCATATCATGGCTCACCCATCGTCTGTATGAATGCGCCTGGGGAGAATACCGCCGGGGCAACACCCGTTACTACGTCAGCAGCGGACTAGGTATATGGGGCGGAAAGTACCGCATAGGAACACAGTCGGAATATGTGGTTCTGAAGCTCAGCGCTTCCCGTTAGGTCAGAACAGGATTTTACGTCCGTTCTGAATGTATATTCCGTGCCTTGGTTCTGAATTACGAATGACCGGTTCCGGATTAACCATTCGCCCGGAAAGGTCATAGGTTTGCCCCTCCCATTTGGGAGAGAGACCGTTTGAACGCTGGATTTCATCTACCCTTGTCTCCTGTACTGCAGTAAGGTCTGTGAGGATGAAACTGTCAAATGAGTAGGTGAAACTACTTTTACTAGTACCCACTTTCAGGGCAAAATATGCCGTTCCGGTAGTCTTGGCCTTCCACTTCATCACACCGGCAGTATGGCTGCTGCCGGCCTTTGCCTTGGCAGACATCCATCCGTCATAATTAGCCAGCGAGGCATCTTTCCATGAGTTCAGCTGTCCGATAGTCGTTGCCTCGTCCATACCGGTATCGGCATAGTCCTTCGGCTTCCCGGTCAGCATGAAAGCCTGAATCCAGAAATCACCGTTTCCGTCAGCGCCCCGTACGGCCACATCGGCTGAATACGTGTGGCCGGCCACTACCTCAACGGGCTGATATATCACAGTATTCATCGCCCTGCTGCGGGCCGATGTGATACACAGTGCTCCGCCGTCTCCTTCCGAAGGGGTGCCTGTTGTTTGGTTCCATATGTACTGGGTGTTGTTGACGGAAGCCAGCTGGGCTGTCTGCCATGCTCCCGGAAATTCACATTCGCTGTTCAGCAGCCGGTTGCGCCCTTCGTCAATATCCGGCTTCAATACTTCCAATTCCTGTTCTGTAGCCTCCTTGCGGTTATAGATACGCAGCCAGTTAAGGTTCAGTCCGCCCTTCTCGATATATATCCTGACGCGCAGGGTTCCCTGAGGCAGGACTATACCGGAGAAAGACTTGGTACTCCATTTGGTATAGCCGCCGGTAGCATTCAGTTTGGTTGAGGCGGTGACGGGGCGGTCGTTGACCGTGATACGGATGGCAGAGAAACCGGAGTTGACGGCATAGCGCAGCTGCATCTGCCAGGTGCCCGCCTCCTGAGGGTTGTCGATGGTGTACTGCAGCCATTCACCATCCCTGGTCTCGCCCACATAATACCCGCAGCTTCTGGTGTCGTTAGGACTGTCATACACATCCACACCGTCATTGCGGTAGGTCCATCCCCTCTGCCATGAGGTGAAATCCTCACCGCTATACTGGTAGGATGCATCGTCCTTATCCCAGTAAGCTCTGCCCGGTGCTCCCATGTCATAATGGGCGGCATAGATGTAGTCGCCCGTCTGGCAGTCGGTGAAGGGCAGACATTCGTCATTGTAGGGCCGGCGAAGGAGGGCATCCAGATAGTCGGTACGCACCACACACTTGCTGATATGCTGCGCTTCGGCCCATGCCTTCAGGGCATTCCACAGGGCTGTTGCCGTGGGACGGTTTCCGTCCTGCCACTGGCTGATGATATTGTCATAGCTGGATACACGCTTCACCTGCAGGATGCTGTTGATATTGCTCTTCTTCATGGGCCAGCAGGTCCAGGCGGCAAACTGCATGGCCTCCTCATACAGGCGGACGCAACCTGCCGTCCACGAATTGCTGTTCTCGCCGAACTCGCCTATGTATATAGGACAGTTGTATTTGCCGGCCATATCCGCCATGCTTTGCACCTGTTCCCTGGTATTATATACGCCGTAGCGGTGATATTGCAGCATCATCTTGGTATCCATCTTGGTGGCGGGCAGTCCTGTATAGTCATTGCTGTAGGAGTTGCCCTCCAGGATGACAATGTGGCTGGTGTCCACCTCGCGGATGGCTTTGATAATGGCCTTGAAGGTATCCCACAGCAGCTTGTTGTTATTAGCCAGTGTCCAGTTGGTCTCATTGATCAGGTCGTATGCCGCCACACATTTCCGGTCCTTGTAGCGTTCAGCAATCCTACGCCATAAGGCAATTAATTTCAGTCGGTTATCCTCACTTTCCCATAACGAAGGTTTAGAACTGTCATAGTCGCAGATGTCACCTGATGACTGTCCACCGGGACAGGCATGCATGTCCAGGATAAGCAGGATTCCCCAGCGATCGGCCCATACGCACATCGAGTCTATGCGGTCGAATCCCTCCTGCAGCCAGGTCTGCTCACCGCTTACCGGTTCCTGCTCAATGGGCAGGGTGAAGTATTTGTAGTGCATGGGCACACGCAGGGTGTTGAAGCCCTGCCCGGCCAGGAATCTCATATCCTCCTCGCAGAAGTTGTTATCCATCCACAGGCGGTCAAATTCCCGCACTTTCTCCTCGCCGCACACATCTGCTATCATCCTGTCGAACTTGAACTGGCGGTCCAGGTTGCCCGAGGTGTTCATCATGTACGGCTCGCGTACCATCCAGTTGCCGCAGTTGGTGCCGCGCAGCACTATCTTCTTTCCGTCACGTCCCAGCAGTTTGGTACCCGAGACCCGTACAAAACTGTCACTTGCCTGAATGCTGATTACGTTTGCGATGAATGCCGTCAGTAAGACGGTTAATAAGGTAAGGCGTTTCATCGGGTTCCCAGCTGCACCTTGATATCGGCTTCAATGTCAGTCATCTTATGGGTAGGCTCGTAGCGTTTCAGTACCTTACCGTCGCGGCTGATCAGGAACTTGGTGAAGTTCCATTTGATATCGCTCTTCTTGTCATATCCGGCATCCTGCTTACGCAGCATGGAGTCCATCATCTTACCGATATTGTCCTTCATATCAAAGCCCTCAAATTTCTTCTGCGACTTCAGGTACCTGTACAGCGGATGCTCGTTCTTACCGTTCACATCAATCTTGTCAAACTGAGGGAACTGAATATCAAAGTTAGCCGTGCAGAACTTGTGAATCTCCTCAATGGTACCAGGGGCCTGCTCCCCGAACTGGTTGCAGGGGAAGTCCAGAATCTCCAGCCCCTGCTCATGATACGCCGCATAGAGCGCCTCCAGTTCCTTGTACTGAGGGGTGAACCCGCATCGGGTAGCGGTATTCACAATCAGCAGCACCTTACCCTTGTACTCCTGCAGGGACACCTCCTTGCCGGCATCATTCTGTACCTTGAATTTATATATCTCCTGTGCCGGCAGGCTCATAACACCCATCACAGCCATCAGGCAAAATAATAACCTTCTCATTATTTACAACTTTCCGGCCAGTTCCACAATCCTCTGACGGGTCTCCTCCGTCTTCTGCTCATCTATCTTGGCGGTTACAGCCCCCATGTTCTCTGCGCTCCAATAGTTGCAGATGTCACGGAACTCAGCCTTGGCACCGTCATATACACCAGGTGAGTAGGAGGATACCAACAGCGCCATCTTCCTCACCTTGGCAGGCTTGTTCACACAGTACATACGCTGGATGGGAGCCTGAATCTGCGCATTCAGTGTGAAATAATAGATAGGCGCAGCCAGTACCAGCGCCTCAGCCTCAGCCATCAGCGGATAGATCTCCTGCATGTCATCCTTCTGGATGCAGGCCCCGTTACCCTTACCATGGCAATACTCGCAGGCCAGACAGCCGGCAATCTTCTTCCTGGATACATTCACCAGTGTCACTTCATGACCTGCTGCCTCAGCAGCCTTCCTATATTCCTCTGCCATCCATGCAGTATTACCGTTCGCACGTGGCGAAGCCTGCAAAATCAGTACTTTCATAATTATATTCCTGTTTAGTTTGTTTGTTCTTGAATGATTGGTTACATTTCATATTCTGCCGCAAAGATAGTGATATCTGATTTCATCGCAGACAATTAATGTAGAAAATTAAATATGTTTAACTTAACTTTCGCAGGTTCCGCTATCCTCCCAAAATCTCAGAACGCCTTTCCCCCTCCGGGGAGCCGATGGGGAATCTTACGGCTTGACAGTTATCACGCGGATGTAGTCTTTCAGGTGATATAAGGCATTGCCGGCCCGGTTCTGGGAATCGGCAATCAGCAGGATGGTTTGCCTGCCGTCCTCCAGACGCGGCCCCAGGCACATCCCCTCATAGTTGGCAAAGTTCTTCCTGCCCAAAAGGCGAATGCCCGTGCTGAAACTATGCACCAGCCGTTTGGGCAGCACGCCTTCTGCCTCCGTCATCGTATTCACACTATACAGGCGAATGTGGCACTTCGCCCCGTTGTAGCGCCTAGGAATGTACAGCTCACGTTCCATCACCAGCAGCGTACTGTCATCTATGGCCAGCAGCTCTGGAACACCAAAGGCAAATAAAGGCAAATGCCCGCGCCTTACGCCTGGCCGTAGGAGCATCCGTCTGATACAGCAGCTGCCTCAGCGGTTCACCGTCCGCAGTAAACGCCTGAAGGCGCAGCAAGGTAGGCGAGGGATTGTCTGCCGTAACAGCAGCCTTGGTATCCGAGCGGAGCCCCTGCTCCGTAGTAGTCCACAGCACACCCCTTGCAGGCTCGTACGTCAGCGACTCAAATCCATAGTTAGGCCATATATTGTCCGGGCCGAAGCATTCCGGCACCTGCAGCCCATGCCCCGTTGCCGTTCCCTCCTCCGTCAGCTGCACAATCCGCTGGTCGTTCTCGGCCGAGACATAGAGGCCCTTCCCCGGAACGTAGGCTATCCCCTCGCTGTCACGCGCCTTCCCCCGGGTAGCGTCATCAAAGTGATGCGCCACAAACCGCATCTCCCCGATGTCG
>CACYMI010000098.1 GCA_902775385.1 uncultured Bacteroidales bacterium | reverse complement strand
CGCCGCTGCGGGTACCCATGATAAGGCCCTCCAGCGGAGTCAGACCCTTGGAGGTATCCACACACTTACCGTCCTTAACAGCAGCGATGCTGGCACCGTTGCCAATGTGGCAAGTGATAATCCTCTTACCCTCGGGCTTTACACCCAAGAACTCACATACACGCTGTGAGACATAACGGTGGCTGGTTCCGTGGAATCCGTAACGACGAACACCATACTCCTTGTACAACTTATAAGGAAGGGCGTACATGTAGGCATAGTCAGGCATGGTCTGATGGAATGCGGTATCGAACACGCCTACCTGAGGTATGTTGGGCAGCAAAGCTGTAACAGCATTCACACCCTTGATGTTGGCAGGGTTGTGCAACGGGGCCAGGTCGTTGCAGGCGGCAAAGGCTTCCATAACCTGGGGCGTCAGGCGAACGCTCTGATTGAACTTCTCACCGCCGTGTACCATACGGTGACCTACGGCATCCAACTCCTGAAGACTCTTCAGCACGGCGTACTCACCCTGGGTCAGCACCTCGAATATCCACTGGACTCCGGCTGTGTGCTCGGCTATGGGGCGCTGCATCTTATGCTTCTCGCCATTGAGTTTAACGGTGATAAAGCTGTCTGGCAAACCAATCTTCTCTATACCTCCACTTGTGATGACACTCTTGTCATCCATGTTGTACAATGCGTACTTGATGGAACTGCTCCCGCAGTTCAAGACTAATATCTTCATAAAATAAAAAGTTAAAGAGTGAAAAATGAAAAATGATAATTTCAACTATTCATATACACTCTATATTTTATACAATTATCTCTTTATTATTTTTCGCAGTTTTAATCGACGCAACAAGAATGGCTATCAATTCCTTACAATCAGCATATAAGCTATTGAAAAACGCATCATCAATACAATCCGCTTCAAATAGAATCTCAAGCCACCCTTTTGTCTCATTAGCCTCCTTGAGTGAGATTGTGAGCTTGGAGATGAAATCGGAAATACTATGTGCATACTCAGATTCACGTACATTCGCATGAATAGAGGTGCCAGAGCGCAGAATCTGTTGAAACAAGCAATTAACACGCCAATCATTATTCTGCTTTACCATATTCACTATAGCGACAGCAAAAAGCTGACTTTTCACATGAAGAGGAGAGTCGTTATCATGTCGTGTTATATGTCCCACTTTTTATTTACGATTCTATTATTTTTCACTTTTCACTCTTTCACTTTTCACTCTAAAAAAGAGCCCTTTACTTCGCATCCATTGCCTGGCAGGCGGTGATAGCGACCATCTTGTAGATGTCATCTACGGAGCAACCGCGAGACAGGTCGTTAACGGGATGAGCGATACCCTGCAGGATGGGGCCTATGGCATCGGCACCGGCCAGACGCTGAACCAGCTTGTATCCTATGTTACCGACTTCAAGGCTGGGTGCTACCAGCACATTGGCACGGCCGGCAATGTCGGAACCGGGGGCTTTCTTCTCGCCTACTGAGGGTACGAGGGCGGCATCGGCCTGCAGCTCGCCGTCCAGCTTCAGGGTGGGCTCCATCTGGTGAGCGATCCTTGTGGCCTCGATGACTTTGTCAACCACCTCGTGTCTGGCGCTGCCCTTGGTACTGAAGCTGAGCATAGCTACGCGGGGATCGGCAAAGCCGGCTACGCTACGTGCTGTATGAGCGGTACAAACGGCAATCTGTGCCAGCTGTGAGGCATCAGGTACGGGGGTTACGGCTACGTCACCCAGAACCACTACGCCGTCCTCGCCGTACTGAGGCTTGTCAGTAATCAGCAGCATGGCACCGCTTACGCAGGTGATGCCGGGAGCGCACTTGATAATCTGAAGGGCGGGACGCAGGGTATCCCCTGTAGTGGAGAGGGCTCCGCTAATCTGACCGTCAGCATGGCCGCTCTTGATAATAAGACAGCCGAAGTACAGAGGGTCGTTCAGCACTTTCTCACGTGCTTCCTCCTGTGTCATACCCTTGCTCTTACGCAGGTTGTACAGCAGTTGTACGTACTCGTCGGTAACAGGGCTGGTGGCAGGGTCGATAATCTCTGCCTTGTCCAGATGGGTGAGTCCCAGTTTCTTACCCAAAGCAAAAATCTCATCTGGATTGCCTATCAGGATAATATCCGCCAAATCATCGGCAAGGGCTTTATCTGCGGCAGTCAATGTTCGCTCCTCCAGGCTCTCAGGCAGCACGATGCGCTGCTTGTTGCTCTTGGCACGGGCGATGATTTTCTCCATTAATGTCATAATACTATCTGTTTTTATATGTTTGAATTCAATATGTTCTTTTTCTTTGAAGTCAGAGAAGTCAGAGACAACATTTCCGCACATGCGGCAGCAAAGACCTCATTCTACACTCTTCACTTTCAGAACTTTCCCCTCATCAGCAGGTGTTCCAGTTCCTCAGCTGATATATGGGCCTTCAGCACATCATTGTAGGCGGCGCTGATGCTGCCCGTTTCCTCGCTGACCACGATGGCCAGTGCATCCGTCTCCTGGCTGATACCCTTGGCGGCCCGGTGACGAAGACCGAACTCCTTGGGGATGTCCAGGTCGTGACTGATGGGCAGGATACATGCGGCAGCCGTAATCTTGTTGTTAGAGATGATCATGGCTCCGTCATGCAGCGGACTGTTCTTGAAGAAGATATTCTCAATCAGCCGCTGACTGATCTTGGCATTTACCAGTTCCCCTGTACGGACAAAGTCGTTCAGGGGCAAATGGTTCTGCAGTACGATCAGGGCACCCACCCTTTGCTTGCTCATGTTCAGGCAGGCCATTACAATGGGGAAGATGGTCTCCCTCTCATGTACGAATTCCGAGAGGTCCTTCTTCTTGTCAGGACGGAAGAAGTTCAGGAACCAATGCACCCGCTGGCGGGCTCCCATCTTGTAGAAGAAATGCCTGATTTCCTCCTGAAAGAGGATGATGATGGCAATGGCTCCTACATTTACCAGTTTGTCGAGGATGCTGCCCACAAGCTTCATCTCAAGTACCTTGCTGACTACTATCCAGAAGCTGATAAAGAGCAATACGCCGTAGAAGATGTTCACGGAGCGCGATTGCTTCATCACCTTGTAGCAATAGAACAGGCCTACTGCCACAAGCAGGATATCAATCAGGTCCTTTATTCCGAAATCTAACATGACAGCATCTTTTTAACTATCCGTACCACCTCAACGGCTTCCCTCACGTCATGAACCCGGAGGATACTTGCGCCCTTGAGCAAAGCCAGCGTGTTCAGCACGGACGTGCCGTTCAGGGCTTCCTCAGGCGTCAGACCCAACAGGCGGTATATCATTGACTTACGGCTCACGCCTGCCAGGATGGGCAGCTCCAGGACACGCAGGTCCTGCATACGGTTCATCAGCTCATAGTTATGCTCCAGCGTCTTGGCGAATCCGAAACCGGGATCCAGGATGACATCCTTTACTCCCAACTCGTGCAGCTGCTGCACCCTGGTACCGAAGTAACGGAGCATCTCAGTCAGCAAATCATCATAATGAGGCTGCTGCTGCATGGTCTGGGGATTTCCCTTCATGTGCATCAGGATATAGGGAACACCCAGCTCGGCAACGGTTCCGAACATGCGCTCATCCAGCTCACCGCCGCTGATGTCGTTGATAATCTGCACCCCGTACTCCTCCACACACATCCTGGCCACATCAGCCCTGAATGTATCCACGCTTACCACGGCCTCAGGGGCTATATCGCGCAGTATCCTCAATCCGTTACGCAGGCGGGACATCTCCTCCTGAACAGAGACATTATCGGCACCGGAACGACTGCTATAGGCTCCGATATCAATTATGGAGCCGCCCTGTGCCAGGATGGCCTCCACACGGTCCGCAATCTCCCGCCCGCTGCTTTTCCGACTGGCGGAATAAAACGAGTCAGGAGTCACATTCAGGATACCCATAACCTGGGGCTCGCCCAAATCCATGAGTTTCCCTCCCACATTAATCGTATATGGCAGCAGACCTTTCATATATTTTCCGGTAATTTGCCACAAAGTTATACATTATTTATAAATTATCGGAAAAATGAATTAACTTTGTGACGTTAATTGCAAAAAATCAAGCATTATGAAGATAGAACAATTATATGAAATCTACCTGCAGCATCCCATTGTCACCACCGACAGCAGGGATTGTCCGGAAGGCTCCGTCTTCTTTGCACTCAGGGGGGCTTCGTTCAACGGGAACCTGTACGCAGCTTCCGCCCTGGAGAAGGGATGCGCCTATGCTGTGGTAGAGAAGGACTTTGCCGTAGAGGGGGATGACAGATATATAGCCGTGGAGAACCCGGAACAGACACTTCAGCACCTGGCAGCCTGGCACCGAGGACAGCTCAGTATCCCCGTACTGCAGATTACAGGAACAAACGGCAAGACTACCACCAAGGAACTGGTGGCCTGTATCCTGTCAGAAAAATACAATGTGCTCTTCACCCAAGGCAACCTGAACAATCACCTGGGCGTACCGCGTACCCTGCTACGCATCGGAAAGGAACATGATATCGCCGTCATCGAGACAGGCGCCAACCATCCCGGAGAGATTGCCTTCCTGTGCAATATGGTCAAGGCCGACTACGGGCTGATTACCAATGTGGGACGGGCTCATCTGGAAGGCTTCGGTTCCTTCCAGGGAGTGAAGAACACCAAGGGGGAGCTGTATGACGACCTGCACCGGCGCGGCGGCAGGATTTTCCTGAACGCACTGGACACCGACCTCCTGCAGATGGCCGAAGAGCGTGAATTTCATCTTCATGAGAATGCCATTCCCTATGTGGAGGGACGCATTGAGTCCTGCAACCCGTTTGTAATGATGCAATGGAGGACCGAGGATGACGCACCCTGGCAGACCATCCAGACGCATCTGATCGGAGCCTACAATATCTCCAACCTGCGCGCTGCCATTACCGTAGGCTTACACTTTGGCGTTACGTCCGAACAGATATGCCATGCCATTGAGAACTACATTCCCAGCAACAGCCGGAGTGAGTTCCGCGATACGGGACGTAACCGTCTGATTGTGGATGCCTACAATGCCAACCCCAGCAGTATGGTTGCCGCGCTTACCAACTTCCAGTTCATTGACTCCAAGAACAAGATGGTTATCCTGGGCGATATGCGTGAACTGGGAGCAGACAGCGAACGGGAACACCGTAAGATCATGGACATACTGTCCGGAATGCCTTTGGAGGAAATTTGGCTGGTGGGAGAGAACTTTGCCTCGCTCAACTACCAGAGCCACCGTATCAATGCCAGATACTTCAAGGATGTGGAGGCTGTGAAGGCAGAGATCCGACAGCATCCGCTTACCGGCAGAACCATTCTGATAAAGGGCAGCAACGGTACCAGGCTGTTCCAGCTGCCGGAAGAATTATGATTATTTAGGGGCGACTGTCAACTATCCTCCACCGGACTGCGCCATAACTTGTTACCGTGCATCTCGATATCCATTTCGGTATCGTCACGGTACAGGGGACCTGCACCTAACCCCTGCGCCTCGGTACAGTTGGGACCGAAGATTCTGGCGGCAAGCAGGGCTACGTTACGCCGGCCTATGTTACCTTCCCGGGCAACAGAAAGCACAACGCCGATATGACGTTTCATGGCCTCGCTTGCCCATTCCACCGCACCGGTAATACCTCCGTGCAACATGGGTTTCACAATAATGAGCTGAGGCTGTATGGTATCCAGGAGCATGCGTTTCTCCTCCTGTGTGTTCACGCCTGTCAACTCTTCGTCCAAGGCCACAGGCACAGTACCCGTTTCCCGCGCCATTTGGCAAAGGCGGGCCGTCTCCTTCCACTGATATTGTCCAAGGGGCTGTTCTAACTGACGGATACCCAATGGGGACAGTTCTCCTATCAGTTCCTCTGCCTCATCCGTCCCGAGGCTTCCCTGGGCATCAACGCTCAGTTGTAGTGTTTCTGCCGAGAAACGTGACCTGAGCGTGCCGATTACCTTCAGCACATCAGTCCTGCCTCCCTCGCCTATACACAGTTTCAGATGGCGGAATCCTTTCAGAATCAGACGCTTGCAACAGTTCAGCATCCGGTCATAGCCATCCGCGTCTATGACAGCATAAGAGGGAATGCCGGCCTGACTATGGGCAAAAGGGGTGTCATAAAGCAAGGGATTCTGCTGATAATCATACAGGGCAGACTCCAATGCAAACAGAAGGGCGGGATAAGGGCTGAGCATTCTGGTATAGTCCTCGCTTACCAGCGCTTCGTTAATCAGACGGGCAGCATCGGACATCATGACATACGCATCCGCATCACAGGAAAGGCCCGGAAGCGGAGCACATTCGCCCAACCCTATACGCTTTCCCTGTTCGTCAGTAATTCTGACAACGATGGTATGATGCTCTCTCCTACCCCGCAGGAAAGGCACCTCGCTTTCCCTGACGTGAAGGGTACGCTCTGATAAGTTAATCTGCACTGGCCCGGAACTTAATCGTTTTTAATATGAACATCTCTCTGCGGGAAGGGTATCTCTATATTATGCTCGTTCAGCGTATTATAGATAATCTCCTTCACACGGCCCGTCAGCGCTATCTTCTCCTCTACAAGCATCCAGATGCAGACGGCCAGGTCAACACTGCTGTCACCGAATCCCACAAAGGCTACCTTCAGCGGCTGCTCCTCGATATTGGTGATACACTGACCATCGGCGTTACGCTCCTGACACACGGGCATCAGGGCTTCCGTCAGCATCTTCCGTACCTCCTCGACATTGGTGCCATAAGCCACTCCCACAGGAATCTTTATCAGCTCATAACGGTGGTTACGCGTCATATTCTTGAAGTTCTTGCTGAAAAGGGCACTGTTCAGGAAGGCTATCACACATCCGTCGGTTGTAACAATCTGAGTACTCTGGTAAGTGATACTCTCTACCTTTCCGGCAATACCGTCACATTCTATATAGTCACCCACATGAATACGGCCTGTCATGAGCGATATGCCATAGAAGAAGTTCTCCAGAATGCTCTGCATGGCAAAACCCAGACCGGTAGCCAGACCTGCGCTGACAATGCTGATACCGCTCCTGGGCACATTCAGTATCACCAGTACGATAATAAAGTATATGCCCCAACACAGGATACCTATCACATTACGCGCTAGGGTAAGGTTCAGCATCTCATTCTCGGCAAGGACCTTACGGCGGTAATGACAATAGAATCCGCGTATGCCGTAATTCAGATAACGGAACACAAACCATAGTGTAGCCACCAGACACAGACGGTCCATGGAGATACGGATCAGATTCTTCTGATTGACAATATCCATACGGAAGAAGGACTCACAGAGGCTTGTCATCTCAAAGACTTTGGATGCCCAATAGATACTGTAGAATACTGAAGCCACACCGATGATGGGAACAATAGTCCGGCTGAACAAGTCGTAAATCCAGGTTACGGAGATATAGTCACCGTGCTGCATTTTCCTCTTCAATGCCTTCACCTCATCTGTCACATCCACTCCCCTAGCTATCTTCTTCTTCAGTTCAGGATCCAGCTTGGGGAGCAGGAAACGCTCTTCGTACATCTCCATCAGGTCGTAGAAGCATGTTACCGTCATGATGGCTGCCAGCTGGAATGTCCACCAGATAAGAATCTGAACTGCCAGCA
>CACYMI010000097.1 GCA_902775385.1 uncultured Bacteroidales bacterium | reverse complement strand
AAAAGTGAAAAATATAAGTTCGCTAACCGCTAACCGCTAACCGCTGAGATGAGAAAACATATTATCATAGCCAGAGTGTTCAGCAGTTTGTTCCGCCCGATGTACTATCCTACGGTCGGGACGGTGATACTGCTTACCTTTACGTACATGAGCATGTTCCCGTGGGCGTTCAGGCTGATGGTGCTGGGTGTGGTGTACTTCTTCACGGTTCTGATGCCCGTGTCGGCTGTCTATCTGTACAGGAAAGTGCTGGGATGGAAGCTGCAGGACTTGCGCGAGCGGCAGCGGCGCTTTGTGCCTTACCTGATTCATTTCTCGTGCTACCTGAGCGGTATGTATGTGTTCAGCGGAATGCACATGCCGCATTTCCTGACGGCGGTGCTGCTGGTATCGCTGCTGGTGCAGTCATGCTGCATTGTGGTAAATATGTTCTGGAAGGTGAGTATGCACTCGGCGGGCTCGGGGGCTGTGATTGGTGCCTTGGTGGCTTACTCGGTCATCTTCGGCTTCAACCCTGTATGGTGGCTCTGCGGAGCTATCCTGCTGTCGGGTTGCGTGATGACAAGCCGTATGGTGCTGCTGCAGCATAGCCTGGCGCAGGCGCTGGTGGGCACGCTCATCGGTATCATCTGCGGATTCGCAGGAATTCTGTTGATTTAATGAAGAGTGAAAGAGTGAAAGAGTGAAAAGTGAAAGAGTGAAAAGTGAAGAATGAAAGTTACCAACTTGAAACTTGAAACTTGAAACCTGAAACTTGAAACTTGAAACCTGAAATAAACTCAAAAATATATGAAGCCAATTGTAAGTATTATCATGGGCAGCACAAGCGACCTGCCCGTTATGGAGAAAGCCGCTAAGTTCCTGGACGAGATGGAGATTCCCTTCGAGATGAATGCTCTCTCGGCCCATAGGACTCCGCAGGAAGTGGAGGACTTTGCCAAGAACGCTGAGATGCGCGGCATTAAGGTGATTATCGCGGGTGCCGGAATGGCTGCCGCTCTGCCTGGTGTGATTGCCGCCAGCACTACCCTACCCGTCATTGGTGTTCCCATCAAGGGCATGCTGGACGGCCTGGACGCTATGCTGAGCATCATTCAGATGCCTCCTGGCATACCCGTGGCTACCGTGGGCGTGAACGCTGCCCAGAATGCGGGCATCCTGGCCGCTGAGATGATAGCACTGGGCGATGAGGTGCTCTCCATCAAGATGAAGGCTTACAAGGAGGACCTGAAGCAGAAGATAGTAAAGGCCAATCAGGATTTGGCCATGGTGAAATATAATTATAAGGTAAACTAAAAACCCCTCTCCTCCTTTTCCCACCGTCGCGAATGGGGGATTCGCTCCCCTTTGTGGGGTCGTAACCACATTTAGTGGTTACTCAAAAGCCCCCAGTCGCCCGAGGGGGAGTGACAGCTGTTAAAAAGAAGCCTCCCCTCGGGGAGGTTTGGAAGGGGTCATAATTGTAAATTTTAAACCCCTCTCCTCCTCCCCCGAGGGGGAGTGACAGCCGTTAAAGAAGCCTCCCCTCGGGGAGGTTTGGAAGGGGTCATAATTGTAAATTTTATGAGACGACAGACACACGAGGTTAAGATAGGCAAGCTGCGTATTGGCGGCCAGAACCGGGTGGCCGTGCAGAGTATGACCACCTGCAGCACGATGGATACCGAGGGCTGCATTGAACAGTGTATCCGTATTATTGATGCGGGGGCCGACTTGGTTCGGCTTACCACGCAGGGAACACGCGAGGCGGAGAACCTGCGTAACATCAAGGCGGGATTGGTGGCTCGCGGCTATGGTGATGTGCCCTTGTGTGCCGATGTCCACTTCAATCCCAATGTGGCGGATGTGGCTGCCACCATCGTGGAGAAGGTGCGCATCAATCCGGGCAACTATGTGGATCCTGCCCGTCAGTTCAAGCATCTGGAATATACGGATGAGGAGTACCGGCAGGAGCTGAAGCGACTGGATGAGCGTTTCTGCGGCTTTCTGGCTATCTGCAGGGAGCACGGAACGGCTGTCCGCATCGGCGTGAATCACGGCTCGCTCTCGGACCGTATCATGTCGCGTTACGGCGATACGCCGGCGGGCATCGTGGAGAGCTGCATGGAGTTCCTGCGTATCTGTGAGCGTGAGCATTTCCCCAACGTGGTGGTCAGCATCAAGGCCAGCAATACGGTGGTGATGGTGGAGAGCGTCCGTCTGCTCTGCCAGGAGATGGAGAAGGAGGGAATGGATTATCCCCTGCACCTGGGTGTAACGGAGGCCGGAGAGGGCGAGGACGGTCGTCTGAAGAGTGCCGTGGGTATCGGCGCCCTGCTTATTGACGGCATTGGCGACACCATCCGCGTAAGTCTGAGCGAGGAGCCCGAATGCGAGATTCCTGTGGCACAGAGCATCTTGCAAGCTGCCCGTGTGCAGATGCACAAGCCCGAGTTCATCAGTTGTCCCGGTTGCGGCCGTACGCTCTACGACCTGCAGGATACTATCCGTCGGGTGAAGGCGGCCATCAAGGAGAAGGCCGAGGCTGATGCTCGCTATCGTACGCTGAAGATAGGTATTATGGGCTGCATCGTGAACGGTCCGGGCGAGATGGCCGACGCGGATTACGGCTACGTGGGTGCTGCCCGCGGCAAGGTGTCGCTCTATAAGAACAAGGTGTGTGTGGAGAAGAATATCCCTGAGGCTGAGGCCATAGAGCGCCTTATCGCCTTCATAGATAATGATTTAAAAATCGGTTAGCGGTTAAGGGGTTAGCGGTTAGCGAATTCACAATTCACAATTATACTCCCCCTCGGGGGAGTTAGAGAGGGGTCTAATATGGAGCTTCTGTATTTATTTATCGGACTTGTATTGGGAGGTATTGCCGTTGGGATGGTGATGCGCTCTAAGGTGGGTGCGTTGCAGCATCTGCTGGATGTGTCCAGGCAACTGCAGGAGGAGCAGAAACTTCAGCATGAGCAGTACGAACAGGAGCAGAGGATACTCCGGCAAGAACAGAAGGAGCAGCAGGAGGAGCAGATGCGGCAGCAGTTGAGCCTCATCCGCGAACAGATGAACACGGCCTCTGAGAGGATTCTGAAGCAGCGGGCGGATGAGCTGTCGGCGGTCAACAAGGAGCAGCTCTCGGGTATCCTTACGCCCCTGCAGACGCATATTCAGCAGATGCGTGAGGCGGTGGAGCGTTCCGACCGCGAGCATAACTCCACCATGCAGCGACTGGATGCTACCATCAAGACCAGCATAGAGCAGAGCCGTCAGGTGGGCGAGCGGGCCGATAAGTTGGCACAGGCCCTGACAGGCGAGAACAAGACGCAGGGCAACTTCGGCGAGCTTCGCCTGAAGCAGCTTCTGGAGGGAATGGGCCTTCAGGAGGGAGAGCAGTTCACCCTGCAGGAGACCATACGCGACAAGGACGGCAATGTGGTGTACGAGGAGGAGGGGCACCGCCTTATCCCCGATGCCATTCTGCATTTCCCCGACAAGCGCGATGTGATTATCGACTCCAAGATGTCCTTCACTGCCTTCGAGGATTACCATAACGCCGAGACGGAGGCGCAGCGGCAGGATGCCCTGAAGCGTCATCTGACCAGTATGCGCAATCATGTGAACGAGTTGGCTCGCAAGAACTACTCGAAGTATATTGCCGAGGGGCACGCCAAGTTGGATTTCGTCCTGATGTACGTCTTCTCGGAGTCGGCCCTTCAGTTGGCGCTCACGAACGATGCTACCCTTTGGAAGGATGCCTATGACCGGGGCGTTATCATCACCGGCAGCCAGAACCTTTACACCATGCTGCGTGTCCTGGAGATGACGTGGAAGCAGGTGCGTCAGGTGGAGAACCAGCAGAAGATTATGGAGTGCGCCAATATGATTGTGGATCGTGTGCAGCTGTTTGCCGAGCGGTTCGAGAACGTGAAGCAGCAACTGCAGAAGACGCAGGACAGCTTTGATAAGTTGGAATCCATCACGGCGGAATCCGGCCAGAGCATCCTCACTCCCGCTTCCCGACTGCTGAAGATGGGGGCCAGTCAGAACCCCAAGCGCAAGAAGCAGTTGCAGCAAGAACAGGCTTTGGAGAATACAGAAGAAGAAAACACCCCTGCTTAGCGTCCGATTTAGCAGGTGGTGCTGCTGATTGGGGAGATTATGTACTTTTTTGACTACCAAACCTACTTTTTCTTGCACTTTATTTGCTCTAATCAAACTTAATGTGTACTTTTGGCACACGATTAACAATATTTTTAGCCAAAAAACTACACATTATGTCCATTTACACCAGTATCCGCAGAGTGTTTTTCTCCGCGTTTGCGGCAATCTCTCTTTGCGCCTTTGCACAGGAGGGTGAGCCTGTTGGCGTTGCCAATGTTGATATCTGTATTTACGGCAGTACCCCTGCCGGTATTATGGCTGCCTATACGGCCAAGTTGAAGGGTAAAAGCGTGCTGCTGGTTTCGCCCACCAAGCGTCTGGGCGGTATGACTGCCGGCGGTCTTGGCTGGACGGATATAGGTGACAGCACCAGTCACAGGCGTATTATAAAAGGGTTCGCGCGCGAGTTCTACCGTCGTATCGGTCATCACTACGGAATGGCCTCCCCTACCTTCTACTTCGAGCCTAAGGTGGCGCTGGCTACCTTCAAGGGTTTCCTGAGCGATGCCGGCATCAAGGACAATCAGGATATCTGGTACCAGTGGCGTATCGTCAGCGCCCATAAGGAGGGCAATGACGTGCGGAGCATAGAGTTGGAAGACGGTACCAACCCCAAGGTGACACCTCACAGGACGGTATATGCCAAAATCTTTATCGACTGCAGCTACGAGGGCGATCTGATGGCGCGTGCCGGCATTTCCTATACAGTGGGCCGTGAGCCTGCCTCGCAATACGGTGAGCCCGAGAATGGCGTTCAGTGTCTGAACAAGCATCAGTTCTGCGACGGGGTTGACCCGTATGTTGTGCCCGGTGACCCCAGCAGCGGACTTCTTTGGGGCATCATGCCTGAGCCTATGGGTAATAAGGGCGAGGGTGACAACCACATTCAGGCATACAACTACCGCCTGACGCTGACCAAGAATACACCCTTCCGAGCCATTACGGACAAGGTGCCGGACAATTACGATCCCAGCCGTTATGAGCTGCTGTTCCGCTGGATGGAGAAGAAGGGCTGGAGCGGCTACGGCGACTGCATCAAATGGACCTATATGAAGGACTCCTCGGGGCCTAACAGTTGGAATGCGATGAAGACGGACAATAATAACCAGGGCGGTTTCTCAACGGATATGATCGGGTACAGTTGGGATTACCCCGAAGCTACCTACGAGCAGCGCGACTCCATAGCTAAGTTGCACGAGGACTATACCAAGGGCCTGCTCTATATCCTGTGGACGGACAAGCGTGTGCCTGCCAATATTCAGGCTGAGTTCCTGAAGTGGGGCTATCCGCTGGACGAATACGAGGATAATGAGAACTTCACGCCTCAGCTGTATGTGCGTGAGGCCAGGCGTATGTTGGGACGTATGGTAATGACGGAGGACTACTGTCTGAAGACGAAGGCGGTGGATGACCCTATCGCCTGGGGTGCCTACACAATGGACTCGCACAACTGCGGCCGGTATGTGGTAAACGGGATGGTGAAGAACGAGGGCGATGTGCAGCGTCACCTGACGGCCGGCCCTTACGGAATATCCTACCGCGCTGTCACGCCCAAGGAGGAGGAGGCCCGGAACGTGATTGTGCCCGTCTGCCTGTCGGCCTCGCATATTGCCTACGGCAGTATCCGTATGGAACCCGTCTATATGGTATTGGGCGAGACAACGGCGCTGGCTGCCATTCAGGCCATCGACGAGCACGAGGGATGTGTGCAGCAGGTGGATCCGGCCAAGTGTATCAGACAGCTGGAGGAGGGATTGCAGGTGGAGCGCTTTGAGGAGTTGCCTGCCGAGGGTAATTCCGTGGCTGTGGATATTACCGCCAGGGTGCTGAAGAACCCTTCATTTGAGACGGCTTACTCTAACACCGCCCTGCCTCCCTACGGATGGAGCGAGTTGCCTGCCGGTACTACGCTGCAGCGCAGCCTTAGCACTAATCCCAACAATAAGGACGGGAAGAAGGCTTATGTATGCAAGCCTGAGTCGGGCAAGACCATCAGCGAGCCGCTGAAGCTGTACCAGCGCATCCCTGCCGAGAAGTTAGGAGCCGGTATCTACAGGGTTACCTGCCGGATGTGGATTGAGAAGGACTATTACGGAACAGCCTGCCTGTTTGCCGACAATGGCGAGGGTACCAACTGCAATGTGCAGTACTGGACCACTGAGGCTTATTACCGCAACGGCACATCGGGCTACGATAACATCAATTATACCGACTACCGTACTACCTTTGCCAACCATGCGGGCGGCTTCAACAACACCACTACGCAGAATATGCAGCGGATGGTTGTCTATATCACGCTTCGTGACGGCGACGATATGCTGGTGGGCATCCGTACCAACAGCGCCAACCAAGCCTCTGACAAAGCGGGGGCGGGCTACTTCATCGTGGATGACTTCCATGTGGAGAAGCTGACGGAGAAGCCCTTGTCGCAGGAGGAGTTCTGCAACAGGAACCTTATCAACTATACCTTCGAGAAAGACCCCAAGGGCAATACCTACGACTGGAATACGAAGACCACAAAGAATGAGGCTGCCAACGGTCCTATCCTGGGTTGGCAGTGCTATCCTGAATGGACGGACAACTACGGTGGTGTTAGCGACGGTACCAATCTGGAGTGGAAATGGGCGGGATACGTTGCCAGTACCGGTAGCGTGATTCCCAACGATTTCAAACTGTATCAGACGATTCCCGCCGGGAATCTTACCCCTGGTGTCTATGAGGTGAATGCCCGTATGTGGCAGCATCAGAGCAAGCTGGGAATCACCCGACTTTATGGTGCCGCCGGTGATAAGTGTAGTGTTCAGTATTATGGCAAATCAGACAAGTATCCCAACGCTGTCCTTACAGATGGTGAGGAGGCTACCTTTGCCAATCTGACGGCTTGTACCACCACGGGACGCGTAAATGAAATGTCTCTGGATGTGGAGGTCGGAGAGAACTATGACTTGGAGATTGGCGTAAAGAGCGGATATGGTGCTGAAGCCAATAAAACGGATGGTGCCAACTATGGAAAGTTCTACGTTGATTTGCTCCGTACCTGGAAGGTAAGCGATCTGCCCGTAGAATACACAGAAACGTCCTCTGACAACGTTATTATACCTCAGACGTACACCAACAAGGTAATCCTGAATAAGGCCTTCACCAACGGCGAATGGCAGGGAGTCTGTTTCCCGTTCAGCTTGAACAAAGCGGATATCGAAACCATCTTCGGCAAGGGCACCGAGGTGCTGGGTATGGAAATAGTACAGCCCGATTGTCTCTGCCCTGATGAAATCGACTTTTTCGAAGTCAGCCAGATGCAGGCGGGAATGCCCTATCGTATTCGTCCCACCGATGTGCTCCCCTCCCCCATTACATTGCAGAATGTACGTATTGAGGTCTCCGAGCCAACGGACATTTCCACCTCGGGCTACACGCTGACAGGTACGTTTCAGGCAACGGAGGATGTTCCCGCCTTCGGTGTGATAGACATACAGGACCCTAACCATACATCCATTCATTCTGTAGATGCAGAAAAG
>CACYMI010000096.1 GCA_902775385.1 uncultured Bacteroidales bacterium | reverse complement strand
TTACGATTACAAGACCAATGCCAAACTGACTGCCGACATTGACCTGAAGAATATCGCCATGATGCCCCTCCACAGAAGCGACTACAGCTATCGCGGCGTATTCGACGGTCAGGGATATGCTATTAATAATGTATATATCCTTAACAACGAAGCGCGTACAGGTCTGTTCAATACACTGGACGGCGCTACTGTCAAGAATCTGAAGCTGACCGGTGAATACTACAGCGACCAGAAGTACATGGGTGGTATTGCAGGCTATACCTACAATGCCCGTATCGAGAACTGTGATGTTGCTGTTACCATCAACTCATTAAGACCTGCAGATGGAAATGGTAATCCACAGGATGGAACACATGGCGGTCTTATCGGTGTAAACGAAGGCGCTGGAACGGTTGTTGAGAACTGTCTTGTTAACTGCGCTATCCTGGGCGAGAATACAAATTCTTGTGGTGGTGTTTGCGGTTGGGCAACTAACAGTCTCACTGTAAACAATACTCTAATTCTCTCTTCTAACTATACTGTTAATGCGGACGGTTGCAATACTATCAGTCGTAACCCTGATAATTGTTCTGTAAACAATGTCTTCTATGTAACTCAATTAGGCAATGCTAGTGGAACAAAGGTTGCCGATTCACAATTGGCAAGCGGTGAGGTTTGCTGGAAGCTGAATAACGAGAAGGCAGACGATGCGCACTGGTTCCAGACATTGGGTAAGGATGCTACACCTCATCTGTTCGAGGGCAGCTTGGTTTGGAAGAATGGTGACGAGTACTTCAATAGTCGTCCTAATATCCAGCTCAATGCCTTTGCTTCTAACCTGAGCACAGCTACCAGCACTACCCAGACAGTAGTAGCCTACACCCTGAATGCCGAGGCCAAGAGCGGCGCCGTCAACTTCTATGCCGGCGGTGAGCTCAAGTACGCCTATGTACTCAAGGGCGGCGACCTGCTGGCAGGCGGTCACGAGATCTTAGTTGACAATGCCCTGTTCGGTGTACCCGCAGGTACCCAGATGACCTATGATGTGGAAGTTACAGGCGTAGGTACTGTTGTTCCCACACAGATCGGCGAGGGCTATAAGGTCAACTCACCCTATGGTCTGGCCATCAACAATGCACCTGCCAGCGCAGGCTTCGGTCAGATTTACGTAGCCGAGTCACGTCCGCTGGAGAAGGGTGAAGGCTCTATCGCCGAGCAGAAGCCCGGTGCCCTGTTCGCCTTCAACGCCAACTTCCAGCCCATTAATGCCGAGGATGGTACACCTGGCTTCTATGGTGGTCTTGACATTAAGGACAACAAGAACATCCTCGCCATCTCAGGCGACTATAAGTTCGATCTTAAGAATGTACGCGTCAGCAAGGACGGCCGTCTGTTCATTGCCCGCGCTTCCGGTAACTCAGCCAGCTCCGTATGGGAGGCTGATCCCGCTGACCTGAACAAGCCCTGGACACCCGTCTTCACAGGCGGCGAGCTGGATGCCGCAACCGGTATCGTAACCGTTGGCGGCGTAGAGCAGAACCGTCCCGCAGTAGCCCTGACAGTAGAGGGCGAGGGCCAGAACCTCAAGCTCACCGTACTGGGCGCCCAGCGTTCTGACGGCAAGGAGAACTTCTCTGACTACAAGTGCTTCACCTACAACCTGGGTATAGCCACTTCATGGTCAGGCGCTCCCAGCAGCGTTTACGAGCCTCTCACAGGCCAGTTCGCCATCACACCTGCCCACGTAGGTATCGCAGCCGATAACCGTGGCGGTCTGTGGTTCGAGCAGTATCCCACCACCGTAAGCGAGGAGACTCCCGCCCTGAAGCACTTCAATGCCGAAGGCAAGGCTGACTTCAGCGACGAGTCCACCAGCACTCACGGCGAGGCCATCGCAGTCAGCGAGGACGGTTCTACCCTGGCTATTCCTATGGGTAACAACAAGGTGGTTATCTACGAGACCAACTACGTTCCTATGGAGAACGGCTCCATCTTCCTGGATGCCAAGTATAACATCAGCGTAACAGAGTCCCAGATTACCGGTATGGCATTTGACTATGCTAACAACCTGTACATCACCTCCAGCGCAAGCAAGACCCTGAACCGCTATGCTATACCTTCATTCACCGGCAACAAGCGTGTGACACCTGCCGCCAAGGGCTTCGTCGTAGGCGAGCAGAGTGGTGATCCCGATGCTATTAATAACATTAACGGCAACGGTAACGCTAACAATGGCAGCGCTATCTACAACATGGCCGGTCAGCGTGTAAGCAAGGCACAGAACGGTATCTATGTAATCGACGGTAAGAAGGTTGCCACCAAGTAACCTCTGACCTTATATCCTGATAGGAAAGGGGAGCATCGCTGCGATGCTCCCCTTTCTTGTATTCCCCTCGCTTAATCGTAACTTTGATGTTGGCGCCTCCAAGTTACTTCCGTTCGGAAAAGAAAAGAAAAACAAGCTTTTCTTTTGCTTTTCGCTCACTTAATCGTAACTTTGAGACTGGCGTCTCCAAGTTACTCACGCTCGGGAATAAAAATAAAAAAAGGTTTTTTATTTTGTATTCCGCTCACTTAATCGTAACTTTGCAAATTCAAAAGATAAATAAATTAAAATAACAATCCTCTAACCCCTAACCACTAACCCCTAACCACTATATATATAAAGTATGGAACAAGCACTATTTATTTATAACACATTAAGCAGGCAGAAGGAACTCTTCCGTCCGCTCACCCCCGGCCGGGTAGGTATGTACGTGTGCGGCCCCACTGTTTACGGTGACGCCCACCTGGGTCATGCCCGCCCCGCCATCACCTTCGATATCCTATTCCGCTACCTGCAGCACATAGGCTACAAGGTACGCTATGTACGTAATATCACGGATGTAGGCCATCTGGAGCATGATGCTGACGAAGGTGAGGACAAGATAGCCAAGAAAGCCCGCCTGGAGCAGCTGGAGCCCATGGAGGTAGCCCAGTACTACACCAACCGTTTCCATGATGCTATGGCAGCGCTGAACTGTCTGCCTCCCAGCATTGAGCCTCACGCCACAGGCCATATCATGGAGCAGCAGGAACTGGTGGACCAGATTCTGCAGAACGGCTATGCCTATGAGAGCAACGGCAGCGTCTATTTTGATGTAGAGAAGTATAATAGGGACCATAAGTATGGTATTCTGTCAGGTCGCGACCTGGAGAATATCAAGGATGCCAGTCGTGAACTGGCCGGCGTAGGCGAGAAGAAGAACCAGGCCGACTTTGCCCTGTGGAAGGCTGCGCAGCCTGAGCACATCATGCGCTGGAAGAGCCGCTGGAGCGACGGCTTCCCCGGCTGGCACTGCGAGTGTACAGCTATGGGACGCAAGTACCTGGGCAACCACTTCGACATACACGGCGGCGGCATGGACCTGATATTCCCGCACCACGAATGTGAGATTGCGCAGGCCGTAGCCAGCCAGGGCGACCAGATGGTACACTACTGGATGCACAACAACATGATAACCATCGACGGCAAGAAGATGGGTAAGTCCTATAACAACTTTATCACGCTGCCCCAGTTCTTTGACGGCAGTCATCCCCTGTTGCAGCAGGCTTACTCGCCCATGACCATCCGCTTCTTCATCCTGCAGGCCCATTACCGCAGTACGGTAGATTTCGGTAACGAGGCATTACAGGCTTCCGAGAAGGGCTTTGCCCGCCTGATGGAAGGTTACAAGAACCTGAAGCGCCTGCAGGAGGGACAGAAGGTGAAGGGAATGCCCTGGATAGAGCAGCAGTATGTGGATGAGTTGCGCCAGAAGCTCTACGAGGCCATGAACGATGACCTGAACACCCCCATTGTCATCAGCAACCTGTTTGATGCCTGCCGCGTGGTCAATACCCTTATCGACAAGAAGGCGAGCATCAAGCCCGAGGTGGCCGAGGCCCTGTTACAGTTGTTCAGCACCTTCACCTTTGACATCCTGGGTCTGAAGGAGGATACCGGCAACAGCAACAAGGCACGCGAGGATGCCTTCGGCGCCGTAGTGAACATGCTCCTGGAACAGCGTCAGCAGGCTAAGGCCGAGAAGAACTGGGCCCTTAGCGATAAGATACGTGATGATCTGGCTGCCTTAGGCTTCGAGGTCAAGGACACCAAGGACGGCTTCAGCTGGTCATTGAATAAGTAAAAAAGAGACAGGAAGTTCTTGATGACTCCCCGGTCCTCCCTCATATGGGAGAGCCGGGGAGCTTTTTTTCCTGATACGGGGAACAAAACATCCTGATATGCCGGATAAAACACCCTACTACGGCATTAAAAACTATTTTCAAGCCTTGAAAATATATAACCAAGCCTTGAAAATATATAATCAAGCCATGAAAATATATTTTCAAGCCTTGAAAATAATTCTGGAAGGCGAGTTAAAATGTTTTATAAGGCGAGTTAAAATGTTTTTTTATGTGATACAAGTATAAATATGCTACTGTAATGCTGCTACAATCTGATCAATGGCCTTATTGACTATCTGGCGGGGACATCCTACATTCATTCGCATGTATCCTTTTCCGCCAGGGCCGAACATAGCGCCTGAGTTGAGGCCGACCCGGGCTTTGTTGGCAAAGAAGTCATCCAGCTGTTCCTGTGTGTCATAGCCTAAGCCGCGGCAGTCCAGGAAGACCAGGAAACTGGCTTGGGGACGGATGGGTACAATCTGGGGGCATTCCTTGGCCAGGCGGTCACAGAGCAGGTCAATGTTGCCCTGTACGTAGTCCAGCATCTGTGTTTTCCACTCCAGGCCCTGGGGACTGTAGCAGGCGGCGGCGCAGTCATAGGCAAAGACATTGCCCAGGTCGAAGTCGTTCCCCTCGATGTAGGTGAAGAGCTTGCCGCGCTTTACCGGCTCATAGACAATGGCCTGCGATACTACTACGCCGGGCATATTGAAGGTTTTGCTGGGGGCCTGCAGGGTGATGCTGTTCTGACGGGCCTCGTCGCTGACGCTGGCAAAGGGGATATGACGGCGTCCGCCGAGTAGCATATCGCAATGTATTTCGTCACTTACCACCAGCACGCCTTCTTCGGCGCAGATACGGGCTACCTCCTGCAGCTGCTCGCGTGTCCAGCAGATGCCGGCGGGGTTGTGGGGATTGCATAGGATCATCATGCGGCAGCCCTTGATATCGCGGCGCAGGCTGTCCATATCCATGGTAAAGCTCTCTTGGGTGCGTACCAGCGAGTTGAATACTATCTGCCTGCCGCTGTGTTCGGGGACGATGCGGAAGGGGTGATACACGGGTTCCTGAATCAGGATTTTGTCGCCCGGCTGGGTGAAGCATTGCACACACAGGTAGATGCCGCAGACCACGCCGGGGATGTAGGTGAACTCCTCGCGTTTGAGGTCCATGCCGAACTGTTCCTGGTTCCAGCGGCAGATGTTGTCCCAATAGGCGTCATGGCTGCAGGTGTAGCCTAAGATGCCTTGTTGCATACGTTTCTGCATGGCTTCTAATACAAATGGTGGGGTGCGGAAGTCCATATCGGCTACCCACATGGGGATGACGTCCTTGTTGCCGCAGCACCATTCTACGCGGTCATACTTCATGCAGTCAGTACCCAGGCGGGGCACTATCTCAGAGAAATCGTAGGTCATAATTATTTGGTTTAGAGTTTAGAGTCAGTATTTGAGAAGTTAAAGAAGTTATTGCTTCGCTTGTCCTTTAGACAGAAATTAAGCCATTACTTCGGTTTCTTTATAATATGTGTGTATAACTATCGGCTTAACTACTTAACTTCCGAATTCTTAACTACAGAAAGAAAATCTTCACTCTTCACTTTTCACTTTTCACTTCTTTAATATAGTACCCGCAGCCGGCCTGTATGTTCTTCTGGAGTGCTTTGCTGGAGAGGGTAGCGCCGGTGATTGCATCCACCTTTGCCTTGGTAGCCTTCTTGACATCCATTCCTATCCATTTGGGCATCAGCTCCTTCTTGATGAGGGCCCAGAACTTGGGTGTCTCGGCATTGGGCAGGGACTTGATTTTGCTGATTTTGCCGTCCTTGATGTAGATCTTAATGGGTACGGCACCGGCATAGCCTTTGACGTCAGGACAGAGGGTAGAGGTATTGATTACCGTCATCCCTTGTTCTTCTGAAACAGGGTCGTCCTGGACAAAACTCATCAGCGTGAAAGCCAGGGCGGGTACAATTAACAGTCTTTTCTTCATTATCTTTTCCTTAATATTTCAGCAATGCGGCCCATCTGGTTGGGGATGCGGATATGCTGCGGGCACTTGGGAAGGCAGGCTTCACAATCCGTACACTTGGTGGCCCATTGCTTTTTGTTGAGTCCTTTCTGAAATAATTTATTGACGGTTTCCAGACGTTCCTGGTAGTCAGGAGCGGTCTTGTCCGGTAAGGGCAGTACACCATCGGTGACAGCCTTGTTGTAGATAGCAAAGTTCTCTGGGATGTTGAGCCCGAACCCGCAGGGCATGCAGTATTTGCAGTAGGTGCAGGGCACTACGGGTACGCCGTTCATCTTGTCGGCTATCTTCTCCATGAGGGCGAATTCGCTGTCGCTGCAAGCCTCAAGGGGTGAGTAGGTGGCTACGTTCTCCTGCAGCACCTCCATGGTAGTCATACCAGACAGTACGGTCAGTATGTTGGAATGGGAACCAACCCAGCGGAAGGCCCACCGTGCAGGACTGTCGGCAGGACGCACCTCCGTCAGCATACTCTTCACATCCTCTGGTACATTGGCCAGACGGCCGCCTAAGAGGGGTTCCATGATGACGCATTGGATGCCGGCTTTCTCTAACTTGTTATACAGGTATTCGGCGTCGGTATTGCCGCGCTGGGCGTTGGCATGGCGCCAGTCTATGTAGTTCATCTGAATCTGGACAAAGTCCCATTCGAAGTCGTCATTGTTGTCAACCAGATAGTCGAAGGTTTCAATACTTCCGTGGAAGGAGAAACCCAGGTTGCGGATGCGTCCGGCCTTACGTTCCTGCTGGAAGTATTCCAGAATACCATTATCCTCGAATCGCTCCTTGAACTCTGCCTTTCCCTTTCCGCCTACGTTGTGCAGCAGGTAGTAGTCTATGTAGTCCACCTTGAGCAGTTCCATGGAACGCTGGTACATCTGCTTGGCACTTTCCAGATTCCATTGGTTGCGCCCGAAGTTGGAGAGTTTGGTGGCAACGAAGTACTTGTCACGGGGGTGGCGTGAGAGGGCCAGGCCTACGGCTTCCTCGGAGTGCCCTCCGTGATAGATGGGGGCTGTGTCAAAGTAGTTGACACCGTGACTCAGGGCATAGTCCACCTCCTGATTGACCATTTCCTGGTTGATGGTGCGGTTGTTCGTCGGAAGGCGCATCATGCCGTATCCCAGCAGGGATACTTTGTCACCTGTCCTGCGGTTCTCGCGTATGGACATCTTGCCGGGATCAGCCGGCTGTTCATCAGGTCTGCCAAAGGCATTCAGCGGTGCCATCGCCATCATGCCTACTGCTGAGGCTCCGCCCCATCCTAATCTCTTCAGGAAGTCGCGCCGACTTCTGTTCTGTCTGTTTTCTGCCATATCAGTTTTGGTGTTAATTTTGAATGTCCGTATCTGTTGTTTTCAGCATCCCGCGAATATCCTCTATGATGCTGAACAGCTCCTCTACGGTCTCGGCCCGTAGCATACGGATGCGGGTCTCGCGGAAGTTGGGAATACCCTTGAAGATGGGAGTTGCTGCCAGATGACGGCGTACATGCAGGATACCCCGGTACTCGTCGATACGTTCTACTGAGGTGATGACCTGCTGTTTCAGTATATCTATCTTCTCGTCCAGAGACAAAGGGGTCTCAGGATGTGTGATCTCGTGGAATATCCAGGGTCCAGAGACAAAGGGGTCTCAGGATGTGTGATCTCGTGGAATATCCAGGGGCGTCCGAAGGTGGCACGGCCTATCATCACGGCATCCACACCATAGCGCTCGAAGCACTCACGGGCACGTTCCGCCGTGGTGATGTCTCCGTTCCCTATGATGGGTATGTGCATGCGGGGGTTCTGCCTGACAGCCCCGATGAGGGTCCAGTCGGCCTCGCCGGTGTACATCTGTGAACGTGTGCGGCCGTGCAGGGTAAGCGCCTGAATGCCGCAGTCCTGCAGCCGTTCTGCCAGATCAACGATGAAGGGCGTGCCGGAGGGCAGGTAAAGCGACTTCTCGTCCCATGCCAGGCGGGTCTTGACGGTGAGCTCCCTTGCCGGCTACCTTCTTGACGGGGCAGCCGAAGTTGAGGTCCAGCACATCGGGGCGGGCCTGATCAACGACAATCTTGGCAGCCTCGCGCACAGAGTCCACATCACGGCCGTATATCTGAATGGCAACGGGACGCTCATCGTCACAGACCCTCAGCTTCTCCAGGCTCTTGTTGACCATGCGTATGAGGGCGTCGCTGGATACGAATTCAGAATACACCATAGCGGCTCCCATCTGCCTGCAGAGCAGACGGAATCCGATATCTGTTACGTCCTCCATGGGGGCCAGCAGAACAGGACGTTCACCTAGGTCTATATTTCCTATCTTCAATTTGGCGGTTGGCGGTTAGTGGTTAGCAAATTCTTCACTCTTCACTTTAAAAGCTAAGGCGTAGAGCTTCATCTGCTTGAGCATGGCTAAGAGGCCGTTGCTGCGGGTGGGGGAGAGGTGTTCGCGAAGGCCGATCTTCTCGATGAAGTAGAGGTCGGCATCCAGAATCTCCTGCGGAGTGTGGTCTGAGAGGACGCGGATGAGCAGGGCTACAATACCTTTTACTATAAGGGCATCACTCTCGGCCTGGAAGTGTACCAGGCCGTCCTGAAGGTCGGCCTGTAGCCATACGCGGCTCTGACAGCCGTCTATCAGATTCTGCTCTGTCTTGTACTTGTCATCCAGAGGGGTCTGCTCGCTGCCCAGGTCTATGAGCAGCTGGTAGCGGTCCATCCAGTCGTCAAAGTCGGCGAACTCTTCTATAATCTCGTCTTGTATCTGGTTGATTGTCATAGCTCTTCGTTGTAAATCAGTTGTGTGAGGGTTTGTCCTACGGCCTCCAGTACGTTGGGGTCGATGTTCTCGGGGGTGTCATTGACGGTGTGCCAGGTGGGGCCGAAGCTGCTGGGGCCGTCCGTAAAGTAGGGGACGATGTCAATGCAGGGGATACGGGCTATGCGGTTGACGTTGACGTGGTCATCCATCAGGTAACCGCCTTCTCTGTTCAGGGGGAAGTAGTGGCCGTAGCCTAACTGGTTGCCTAAGCGTATCATCAGGCTGGCGACGGGTTGGGCATATTCCTGGCTTACCTTCTCGGCGGGGAATACGCTGCCTCTGCCGCCTACCATGTCCAGGAGGATGCCGTAGCGGGCACGGTAGCCTTCCTCACGGGCACGTTCGGCCCAGAACCTGGAGCCGAGGCACCAGGTGTCTGAGGTGGATTCCTCGGTTTCTGCCCATTGGGGAGTTCCCATGTCTTCGGCGTCGAAGCACACAAAATCTATGCCTACCCGGATGGGCTTCTGTTGCAGCAGACGGCAGATTTCCATCATCATCGCCACGCCGCTGGCGCCGTCATTGGCGGCCGGTACGGGAGTGCGGTGATTCTGCTCGTCCTCGTCATTGTCGGCCCAGGGGCGGCTGTCCCAGTGGGAGCAGATGAGAATGCGGTCCTGATTGCCGGGGTTCAGCCGGGCGATGATATTGGAGGCGGGCAGAACGCTGCCGTCCCACAGGGTGACATCGGCCTGCTGCTCGCTGACTTCCGCGCCCAGGCGCCGGAACTGACCGGCAAGGTACTGACGGCACAGCTTTGCCGCCTCGGAGCCTGTGACACGCGGACCGAAGTCGCATTGTTCCTGAATGTATTTCATACAGGTGTCTGTATTGAAAGTGGGGCAGGGGGCCAGTGTAATGGTATCTGGTCCGCCGGCGTTCCTTCCGCTCTTGCCTCCGCAGGCACCGAGCAAGGCTGTCAGTATGACAATTAATATGTATTTCATTTTACTATGTTATAGCCCTAGGGCTAACGTTAACGGTTCTGGTTTTTCTAGTCTGGCTAGCCTTTCTAGTCTGGCTAGTATTCATCACTCTTCACTCTTCACTTTAACCTCTTCCATAACTCGCATGAAGTTGCCGCCCCAGATCATCTGTATCTGTTCCTCGGTATAGCGTTCCTGCAGCAGGCGGCGGGTGAAGTTGATGACTTCCGAGGCGTTGGCTATGCCGGGTACACCTCCGTCGCCGTCGAAGTCGGTGCCGATGCCTACGTGTTCGATGCCCATGACCGTTGGCTATGCCGGGTACACCTCCGTCGCCGTCGAAGTCGGTGCCGATGCCTACGTGTTCGATGCCCATGACGTTGACCATGTGGTTGAGGTGCTCTATGGCATCCAGAATGGTGGCCTGGCCGTCGGTGCGCAGGAATCCGTTGTACAGGGTTACTTGTGCTACACCACCCTTTTGTGCCAGGGCTTTCATCTGGGCGTCTGTCAGGTTGCGGGGGTGGTCACAGAGGGCGCGGGCACTGCTGTGGCTGCATACGATGGGCTTGCGGCTAACCTCAAGGGCATCATAGAAGCTGGATTCGGCGGCATGGCTCAGGTCCGCCATGATGCCCAGCCGGTTCATTTCCTGTACTACCTGTTGGCCGAAGGGGCTGAGTCCGCCATGTTCGGCATTTCCCTTGGCGGAATCGCAGATGTCATTGTCACCGTTGTGGCAAAGGGTCATATACACAATGCCGCGTTTAGCAAAATGTTCCAGTCGGCTCAGGTCCTTGCCTATCGCATACCCGTTCTCTATTCCTAACATTATAGCCTTCTTGCCTGCCCGCTTCAGACGTGCTATCTCAGCGGGGGTGCGGGCAATGTCCACGGCGGTGCAGTTGGCGGCGACCATTTCCTCTATCTGGGTAAGGATGCGGTCGGCCTTGGCC
>CACYMI010000095.1 GCA_902775385.1 uncultured Bacteroidales bacterium | reverse complement strand
CTGGGAGGCCTGCGCATCATCAAGGCTTTCATAGCTGAGAATAAGATGGAGAAGCGCTTCATGCAGATCAACAATGCCTACCGTAGGGATATGAGTGCTATGGTAATCCGTCAGAGCGCCGCTCACCCCATGAGTGAGTTCCTGGGCACCATTATCCTGACTGTGGTGTTGTGGTTCGGGGGCTCGCTGATTCTGAACGATTCCAACCTTATTGACGCCTCAACCTTTATCTTCTATATGGTTATCCTGTACAGCGTTATCAATCCGCTGAAGGAGTTCTCGCGTGCCACCTATCAGATACCGCAGGGGCTGGCATCCATGGACCGTATCGATTTTATCCTGAAAGCTGAGAATCCGATCCGTGAGCCTGAGCATCCGAAGCCTTTGTCCTTTGAGAAGGAGGTGGAGCTGCGTGATGTGTCATTCAGCTATGCTGAGGGGCGTGATGTGCTGAAGCATATCAACCTAACCATCCCCAAGGGTAAGACGGTGGCACTGGTGGGCCAGTCAGGCTCCGGCAAATCCACGCTGGTGGACCTGATTCCCCGTTACCATGATGTGCAGACGGGTGAAGTACTTATTGATGGAACCAATATCAAGGGATTGCGTATCAGCGACTTACGTTCACTAATAGGTAATGTCAATCAGGAAGCTATCCTCTTTAACGACACCTTCTATAACAATATCACCTTCGGGGTGGAGAATGCTACTATGGAGCAGGTGACAGAGGCCGCCAAGATAGCCAATGCGCACGACTTTATCATGGAGTCCGAGAATGGTTATGACACAATGATAGGCGACCGTGGCGGACGCCTGTCAGGCGGTCAGCGTCAGCGTATCAGCATTGCCCGTGCCATCCTGAAGAATCCGCCTATCCTGATACTGGACGAGGCTACCTCTGCCCTGGATACCGAAAGTGAGCGTCTAGTTCAGGAGGCGCTGGAGAGGCTGATGAAGTCACGTACCACCATAGCTATCGCTCACCGCCTCTCAACTATAAGGAACGCAGATATTATTCACGTTCTGCACGAAGGTGAAATCGTAGAGAGCGGTCAGCACGACGAGCTCATAGCCAGGAACGGCTACTACAAGCACCTCTATGATATGCAGCAACTGTAGCGGTTGGGGTTGAGACGGGATATCTTGGGGATCAGATTACGGATGAACTTGATGTAGAAGATAAAGGGCATCAGGTAAAGGACAATCAGGTATGATGTCGGCCAGATGCCTTTCCTGACCAGTTGCCACAGGATACTCCATGTTTCCCTTCTTACGGTGGCATCTATGCAGGTGGGCCTGATATCGTTGATAAAATTCCACAGGCATTCAGCCTGTTCCCTTTCCAGGTCGGGGGTGAACATACTTAACATTTCCTTCCATACGGGCAGGCAGGCCAGGGCCCTCTCGTCATTGTTGCGGAAGCGGGTCATGATGCTCTGCGGACGTATGCGGTAGAAGTAGGTGTCATGCTTGCAGAAGGCTATGCGTGTGATTTGCTTTGCCAGCATGAAGTTCCACATCTCGTCCTCATGAATGGCTCCCTCACTGAAGAATAGCCCGTGCTGTATGAGGAAGTCCTTCCGGACCAGGCGGTTCCATGCCGTAACGGGAATCCCGCGTTTTCCGCCCCGCCCCAACATCATGGTGGCTATCCACTTGGGGTTGTCGGCATAGTCGGGGAAGGGCTTCTCCATGGTGTAGCTTTTCCGTTTGGAGGTCTTGGCACCTGCGGCTATCAACTGGGCCTCCGGGTATTTTTCCGCTACTTGCATGAAGTGCGTCAGGCAGTCTGCGGATATGGTATCGTCACTGTCAACGAAGATTACGTACTCTCCCCTGGCTTCCATGATACCTGTGTTACGGGCTGCCGATAGACCGCGGTTATGTTGGTGCCTGACAATACGGAAGGCAATATCTCCCTGATAAGCATTAATGAATTCGTGTACCAGCTTCATGCTGTTGTCCGTACCGCAGTCATCCACCAGGATACATTCCACACCTTTAGTGTAGGTCTGGGCAGCAACAGAGTCCAGGCATTCTGCGATGTACTCCTGTACGTTATAGACCGGTATGATGATAGAGATAACGGTTGCAGACATAGGGATTCAATATTTGTCAGACAATAATATATACAGTAATACGAGTGTACAAACCAGGAGAATGGCGGATAAAAACCACAGCAGGGCGCGGTATTGCTTTCTCCCCTTCCCGGTTTTCAGTTTCTGACGGCAGGTTTCTACCATCATTCCAAGCTGTTTCAGCTCTTCCTCACCTGGTGTGCTGACCAGTTCTGAGTCTGTGAGCCAGGTGTTATAGAAGTTCAGGTTCTTGCCGTAGGAATTGTCCATTACTTTAACGGGGAGATCTAACAGCAGGCGCAGTATGGCCACATGCAGGCGGGTGGAACAGACCATCCTGTATTCAGATACGAATTTTACGCCTTCACTGATACGGCGGGGCAGAAAGTCTGTCTGGAAGAAGACATCCGTTTCCTGGGCCGTATGCTTGCGGGTGTATCCCTTGGCTATTTTGTAGGCCTTTTTCTGGTTGGGCCAGTCCCTGATATCCACATTTGCAGATGTGATTTCAGCAGAGAGTGTGCCTAAGGGCGATTCTTTGTCTTTTCTTAGCAGAATCAGTTCTTCGCGGCTAACGGGCATTTTGTCCGCCGCCAGCTGATTCCTGTCTATGCAGAAAGCCATATCAGGCAATTTCAGTATCCGGCCGGTAAAACCGTTCTCCTTCAGCAGGCTGGCAGATTGATTGTCACGGGCACATACGGTTAGCTGTGAATGACGGTTCATCTCTTGAATATCGGCAGCCAGAACTGAAGCGGACTCGTAGTAGATGGTTTGTGGAAGGATGATAATGCGATTGTCGGGATAGTTATTGATCACCTTCAGGCGGAAATCCTGATGTTTGCGCCATACGTCACCGAAGTTTCCGCCGCCATGCAGCAGGATTACGGCATCCTTCGGTAAGTGCCTGAAGCTGAAGGTGCCTATGCTGTGGCTACCCAGACACTGATAGGGTAAACGCTTCAGGAAATGTTCTGTTCCCATCCAGATGAGTGAGTCGCCGATATTGCTATGATAGGGCAGATCCAGATAGAAGTAGTCTGATTCTATCAGCGGTGTCAACTGCTCCTCTATAATAGACCGCAGTCTGCTGCATATGTCCCGGTTGTTCTGATTCATATGGTTTATGCCTTACTCGTTTTATGATGAAAGCATATGCAAAGTTACTGAATTTATGTGGACAAATCATTTAATGAATGCAAATATTTGCTTTATGTAAGTATTTTCCCTACCTTTGTACATAAAAAGAATAGGTTTTGAAGAAGATAGCAGCACTTACCATGGTCCGTAACGATGACTTCTTCCTGCAAAAGTGGGTGGAATACTATGGGCGTGAATTGGGTAAGGAGAATCTGTATATATATTATGACGGAGAGGATCAGCGTATTGCCGACTTCTGTCAGGGTGCCAATGCCTATGTACATCCTAAAATCGGAACACAGGTAGTGAGTGCCGAGAAAGGCCGGCTGAAATTTCTTTCTGATAAAGCCGCGGAGCTATTCTCAAAGGGATATGACTTGGTAATTGGTGCTGATGCCGACGAGTATATTGTGGTTGACCCTAAGTTAAGCGTTAGCCTAAGCGAGTATCTTTCAGCTCAGGATGTTGATGTCAGCCTGTCGCCCTTAGGACTTGACTT
Organism: uncultured Bacteroidales bacterium; assembly: GCA_902775385.1. Taxonomy (GTDB): domain Bacteria; phylum Bacteroidota; class Bacteroidia; order Bacteroidales; family Bacteroidaceae; genus Physcousia. The sequence goes on along the minus strand of CACYMI010000095.1, from coordinate 4,271 downwards.
TGGCCAGAAAATGGGCATGGAAGGTGATCTTTCCCTTCTGCAGCCTTTCCTCGGACAGCGTCAATATGCCCAGATTGGAACCCGTTATACCAAGCCCTCCGTTATTGCCGAACCTTGTCAGTGGGGAAGCGGCTTTCACCGTATCAAAGGACATAACTTCCATATTGCCAAGGATTTGTATCTGTTTCATTTCGGCTACGCTGACAGAAAGATTCTGGATGACAGACTCCGTGACACTGACCGTGTGGCACAGGGATGGCAGAAGCACATATACAAACGTGGCCGCACCATCCGGTATGTTAGCGAGAAAAAGGCACGTGACTTTGACAGGTGGACGCGTTATGCACGTATCTGTCAGACATGGTGCCGCCCTCCCTACGCACTTAACAAACCGGCCATGTTCGAACTGAAAATCGTTGTCAGGATTCCTGAAAGGTTTAGAGAAGTGCTTTAATCATTCTTTCAGCAACTCCTCAACAAACTTTCTGATGCGGGCAAAGACCTCATCGCTCACCTGATCCAGGGCGTAGAAGCAGGCAAAGCAGACAGTGCTGCCAGGCCTGGTTACCCGGTGCAGGGTCCATTCCAACTGCATCATTCCCTTTCTTTTATAATAGCGCATCAGTACGGGCCGGACGGGGCGGAGGTGCAGCCTGCCTTCGTTCCACAGGAGCATGTAGCATAGCTCGTCAGTACGGAAATGCTCCCTGCTGCGGAAACGGTTGCGTATGTTCTGTACCAGAAGGTCGGGGTGGGCCTCGTAGAACTGTTGCAGGGTACTCTTCAGCAAGGGGTGTGGGGTGTGGGAGAGACGGATAAAGGTGCGCCTGCTGCCTGTTATTGCCGCGGCATCCATCATTTGCTGAATATGATTGACCTGGCATGAACGGCTTATGAGATGTTTCAATGAGTACCAGGCTTTGGTGAGGGGAAGTGAAGCCTTATGTCCGTGGCAGTTGATGTGTCCTTCGCTGGGGAAGAATACCTCAGGGCTGACGCTACGGCATACCAGTTGGTCGTCATTGAAGTAGATGAAGTGCTCACTCAGGCCCGGAATCCTCCATAGCATCGCCTCGATGCTAAGGGAATTGAAGGTGGGCAGATATTCCTCATACCCGCTGAAGATGACCTTGTGATCAATAATCTCAACGGGTATGCGGCTTTCTGCCTTGGGGTCCTGTCCGTCCGTTACGATGAAGATGCGGTTTACCCAGGGCATGAACTTGTTAATGGAACGTATGCACCAGTGTATCTCGCCCCTGTCGGCATAGCGGGTCGGGGCGGCTATGTCCTTCTCCCGCGCTTCGTCCGGACGGATATATGCCGCTCTCCTGGCATTCAGCGCAGGGTCGTTTCCGTCCACCCAGGTGACAACTACGTCTATGGGGAATTGTGTGTCAGCTTTCATCTCTGTCTGATTTTGCTATACCATCGGTTATGGGACCATAGCCACAGTTCCGGCTGCCGCTGTATGGTCTTCTCCAACAGGCGGAAGAATTGTTCGGTGAGGGGGTAGGGGTGTTCCTGTAAATCCTGGGGGACATTCATCTCGCAGAAGGTAAGCCGGTAGTGGCCGCGGCTTGTTTTCTGCACATCCAGGTACACCAGCTCGGCATTTACCTTTCTGGCTATCTCCTCGGCACCGGGTACGAAGGTTGTCTTGTGGTTCAGGAAGGTGGTCCTGTCCTTTGACTTTATGTCCGGCCGCTGGTCCTGAATGAATCCGCACAGGAAGGGGGTGCCTTCGGCATTCCATCTGAGCAGGGTGCGTACGGTCTGACGCATCTCAATCTGCTCGGTGTCCCAGCGGCTGCGGATCTCGTGCATCAGGGAGGAGAAGTACTTGCTGCTGATGTGCTTATATATCTCGCAACTCTTGCGGGGTTCGCGGTAGCGTGTGCAGACCTCCTGCACCCATTCCCAGCAGCCGCAGTGACCTAATAGCATGAATACGTTGCGGCCTTCTGCTGCTATTCGCTCGGGCAGTTCGCAGTTTACGACTTCCACACGGCGGCACATCTCCTCGTCTGAGATGTTCAGGCATTTGAAGGATTCTATGAAGATATCGCACAGGTTATGATAGAAGGCCTTCTCAATGCGGACAATCTCCTTCGGGCTTTTCTCGGGGAAGGAACCGCACAGGTTCTCACGGACCAGCCGTCGCCTATACCTTATTATATAATAGAGAATGGGATAGGCGATGTCGCTGATCAGATACAGGAAACCCAGTGGTGCTCCTGCCAGGAATCGCATGATACGGTGTCTCTTCTTTTTCATTTGTACAAAGGTACGATAAAATCCAGTAAGAAACACTATCCCGGTCAGTATTTTTGACTTTATTTGCCTAAGATGGCTTCTTTAACCAGTTCGGATAATTGCTCGTAGGTCTGTTCTGGTGTGGGTTGGATGGCGGGAAGGTATGTTACCGTTATCTTATGCCTGCCCAAGCGCTTGGTGCCGCGGGGCATGGCTTCAAAGGCTCCTTCGATGCGTACCGGTAGAATGGGTACGTTCAGTTCCTTGGCCAGGATGGCGAAAGTCTTCTTGAATGCTTGCATTTTACCGTCGTGTGTACGGGCTCCTTCGGGGAAGATAACCAGGTTCTTGCCCATTTTCAGTACCTTCGCCATACGCAGGATGGAATCCTTCAGATTCTGGTGCTGCATCAGGATGACATTATTATGACGGGCCATCCATTGCAGAGGGTAGCCCTGTATGTGCTCCTCGGTGGCGTAGTAGTAGGTGTTACGCAGGCTCTCTGTGCTCAGGCCGGCTACGCAGATGTTGCCGTCCAGGGCACTCTGGTGATTGGGGGCTATGATAAACTGTCCCTCTAATGGAATATTCTCAATTCCATTGACTTCCAGATTGTTATGCTTATAGAGGTATTTGTGAAGAAGCCGGACTGCCTTGGTGTGTACGGCCCACGTGGAGGCGATGTTCAGATGGGAGGTGTCTGATGAGAGGATGGCCTGCCAGTCAACATTCTCCACCTCTGAGCGGGTCTTGTACTGTGCTATGTAATCGGCTATCTCCTGTAGGTTGGCATACTGTGCGAAGGTACCGGATTTCATCTGTACCCCGAAGGTTCGTTCAATGAATCCCTCCAGTCCCACACAGTCGAGGGAGTCGAAGGCTAAGTCTGTCTCGATATGACTGTCGGGCCTGACACTTACCTTCTTCTCCTCCTCGATGTACTCCCTCAGAATCTTCATCTCGGGAGTCTCGCTAACATTAAACTTATCTGTGGGATTTTCTTCTTCTTTCTTACCGGCATTTTTAATGATATCTTTCAGTTTGAATCGCTGCAGCTTATCCAGTTTGGTACGGGGAAGGCTGCCTCGGTACACGTACAGGCTCATCAGCTTCTTATAATTGACTACTGTCAGGTTGTAGGGCTCTATCACCAGACGCTTCAGTTGTTCTTCTACCTCAGCATCCGAAAGGTTGGCTGCCCATTCCTCCTGAGGTACGATAATGGCACGTAGCATATCTCTGTCCTGTATTACGGCTACCTCCTTCACATACTGGTCGTATTTTTCTAACTTGAACTCCAATTCGGCTGGCTGAATGTTCTTGCCGTTGGAGAGAACAATGATTTCCTTGGAACGTCCTGTAATATGAATTCGCCCGAGTTCGTCCAGATAACCTAAATCGCCCGTATGGACATATCCGTCCTTGTCTATCACCTGTGCCGTCTCTTCGGGGCGGTTGTAATAGCCCAGCATCACGTTGGGACCCTTTACGCAGATTTCGCCGTTTACAATCTTCACATCAACGGTTGACATAGGAAGACCCACACATCCGGGAATGACATCGCCCGGACGAGTAAAGGATATGATAGGAGCGGTTTCCGTCATTCCGTATCCCTCGAGCATAGTTATACCAAGGGTGCGCAAGCCGTTGCCTACTTCGGTATCCAATGATGCACCGCCGCTGACACAATAGGTGAGGTTGCCGCCCAACTTCTGATGCACGGCCTTAAAGATGATGCGCGAAAACCTGGGGCTGTTGACTACCTCGCAGAGTTTGAAGAGCGCACGTGCAACGGGACTGGCGTCAATCTTCTTCTTGATGCCCAGATAGATGGTTGTCCACAGACGGGGTACGCCCACAAAGATGGCTATCTTGCCCCTAACCAGTGTATCCATAATGTCGGGCCCAGAAAGAGTGGGGCAGATGGCTACGCCACCGCCTGCCAGAACAGGCATGATAACTGTTCCTACCAAAGGCAGCACATGATGCAAGGGCAACAGGATAAGTGTACGGCG
>CACYMI010000094.1 GCA_902775385.1 uncultured Bacteroidales bacterium | reverse complement strand
TGTATGATATTTTAGCGTGCGAAGATAGGACTTTTTTCTGAAATGGTTTAAAAAATCGTCAAAAAATGTTGTTTATTTGTCTTAATTGTTACTTCTGTTTAGAAAAAATCACTATCTTTGCATGAGAAAAGTGAGTAAGTGAAAAGTGAAAGAGTGAAAAGTGAAAAATATAAGTTCGCTAACCTCTAACCCCTAACCGCTAACCTCTAAAGGCTAACCGCTGAAAAATGTTTAACAATATAAAAAGAGAAAATTATGACTGCATTAATCGTTGTGGGAATTATTGTTCTGATCCTTGTTTTTTGGATTGTAGGTATCTATAATAATCTGGTGGCTTTGCGCAATAACCGCGAGAACGCCTTTGCCAATATAGATGTTCAGTTGAAGATGCGTTATGACCTGATTCCTAACCTGGTGAATACCGTCAAGGGTTATGCCGAGCATGAGAAGGGTCTGCTGGAGCGTGTGACCGCTGCCCGTACGGCTGCCATGGGCGCTACCTCGATGAATGAAAAGATTGAGGCGGAGAACGCATTGAGCAGCGCTTTGGCCGGTCTGAAGGTGAGCGTGGAGGCCTATCCCGACCTGAAGGCCAACCAGAACTTCATGCAGTTGCAGAGCGAGCTGGCCGACATTGAGAACAAGCTGGCTGCCGTACGCCGCTTCTTCAACAGCGCTACCAAGGAGTTGAACACGGCTGTTCAGAGTTTCCCTGCCGTACTGTTTGCCGGTATGTTCGGTTTCCGTCAGGAGCCTATGTTCGAGGTTCCTCAGGAGGAGCGTGCCGCTGTACAGAAGGCACCCGAGGTTAAGTTCTGAGGTTAGTGGTTAGAGGTTTGAGGTAAGTGGTTAGAGGTAAGTGGTTAGAGGTTAGTGGTTTGAGGACTCACAAACATACAGAATGAAGTACGTAGGTATTCATACGCAGCAGGCCAGCAATAACCTGAAGAGTATGCTGTTGTTGCTGCTCTTTCCCTGTATCATGCTGGGGATGGTATATCTGTTCCTGGTAATCCTGAATTACCTGGGATCAACCGACCCGGCTTACGAGGTGGAATACGGTATGGTCAGCCGGGTGGACTGGAATTATGTGAACTATGAGATGATGCAGATCCTGCCCTGGGTGGTGGGTATTGTGGGAATATGGTTCCTGATAGCCTACTTCAGCAATACGGCTATGATACGCCGTGCCACGGGGGCACGCCCGCTGGAGCGCAGGGAGAATCCGCGCGTATATAATATAGTGGAGAACCTGACGATGTCCTGCGGTATGCCGATGCCTAAGATTAACGTCATTGATGACCCGCAGCTGAATGCCTTTGCCAGCGGAATTGACGATGACAGTTATACGGTAACGGTTACCACCGGTATCTGCAACCGGCTGAATGACGAGGAGCTGGCCGGTGTGATAGGGCATGAGCTGACGCATATCCGCAACCGCGACACGCGCCTGCTGGTGGTGAGCATTATCTTTGTGGGTATCATGAGCACCATCATGTCCCTGGCCGTAAGGATTATGTGGAATACCATTATATATGGTGGCGGCCGACGCAGAACCAATAGCGGCAGCAAGGGCAATGGCGGTGTGGCCGTCATCGTGGTTATGCTGGTGGCCTTTGTGCTGGCGGCCATAGGGTATGTGTTTACCCTGCTAACCCGTTTCGCTATCAGCCGTAAGCGTGAGTATATGGCGGATGCGGGCGGTGCGGAGCTGACGGGTAATCCCCTGGCGCTGGCCTCGGCGCTGCGTAAGATCAGCAGCGACCCGGGTCTTGGCGATACCGACCGCGAGGATATAGCCCAGCTCTTTATCATCAGGCCATCGGCCTTCAGGAGCAGCTTTACCTCGATGCTCAGCAACCTCTTCAGCACACACCCGAGCACAGAGAGCCGAATAGCATACCTGGAACAATTCTAACACAGCCTCACCCCAACCCTCTCCAAAGGAGAGGGGGAATCTTTGGGCAAGGAGCATTGCTTCCGAACCTTAAATTGTTAACTTAAATTTTTAATTGATGAAAAAAACCACACTTATTACCTTTGTTCTCATGCTACTGGCTGTATGGCAGGCATACGGTCAGGAACTGTATGTGGGCACTTACAACGTCAGGTACAAGAACAATGACGATACCTCGGCGGGTAACAGCTGGAACGTCAGGCGGACGTACTTTATGAACTTTGTCAACTTTCAGCAGCCTGACCTGCTGGGTGTGCAGGAAGCCTTGCCGGCACAGATGACCGACCTGCGCAACGGGCTGACGGGCTATGGCTCAATAGGTGTGGGCCGTAATGACGGCGCCAACAGCGGCGAGTACTCGGCTATCTTCTACCGCAAGGAGACGATGGTGCTGCTGGACAACGGCGACTTCTGGCTGAGCGATACACCCTACAAACCCTCCAAGGGATTCCCGAGCAAGGGCGGAGGCACGCAGTATTACCGTATCTGCTCGTGGGGCAAGTTCTTCCATAAGGCTTCGGGAACGGTTGTGTATCACTTCAATACTCACCTGGACCTGGATGAGACGAACCGTCAGCAGTCCTACTATCTGATTAAGCAGAAGATAGAGGAGATTGCCAGCAAGAATCTGCCTGTCATTGTGTCGGGCGACTATAATGCGGTGCAGACGGGTGATGCCTATAAGCTGTTCTCGGGCTCGGGCTTCCTGTATGACTGCTTCAGCCGTACCAAGCAGAAATTCATTACCAACGGTACCTGCCCCGGCTTCAATGCCGGCAATTACAGTCTGGTCAGCGGCGAGTTCAGGCGCATTGACCATATCTTTGTGTCAAGGGCCTTCAATGTGGAGCACTATGCCGTGCTGAATCCCTGCTATTATTCCGAGACGGGAACGGCCACCTACCAGCTGAGGGCTTACTCGGACCACAGTCCGGTGTTTGCCAAGCTGACCCTCCGCACGCCTGAGATGGCCGAGCTTACCACTACGCCTCCGCCTATGCTGAACGGGGTGTACCAGCTGTCAACGCCTGAGGAGCTGCAGGCCTTCTCCTATATTGTGAACGGTGTGGCCGGCTATACGCAGAATGCGGCTGCCAAGGCGGTGCTGCTGAACGACATTGACATGCAGGGGATGTCCAGCTGGCGGCCTATAGGCTCGGTCAATGCACCCTATACGGGTACGTTTGACGGCCAGGGATATAGTATCCGTAACATTCAGGTGAAGACGGGCAAGGGCTATTCCGGTCTGTTCGGCAACACGTCGGGGGCTACCATCCGCGACTTCCGCATCAGCGGTATTGTTACGGTGGCCGAGGGCAGCGGCGAGCATGGTACGGTGGGTTATGCCTCGAGCACTACCATCCAGGATGTGCACTCCAGCCTGAATATCACCACCGGTGTGGCAAATGCCGACACTAAGCACATAGGCGGCATTGCCGGTACGCTGGCTGCATCGTCCAGGGTCAGCAGGTGTTCGTATGCCGGAACGCTGACGGATGCGGGTACCAATACGGTGGGGGGTATCGCGGGCTATGCCGACCAGAGCGCGAACCGTATCAATGATGTGCTGAATCTGGGAAAGATTACCACTAAGGGAAACGAGACGAATACGGGCGGTATCCTGGGATATGTGAACTATGCCGCCCTCCGCCTGTCGCGCTGCGTGAACGCAGGTGCTATTACCGGTAACCAGACCTATTCCGGCCAGATTGTGGGCAGACAGATAAAGGCGATGACCTTTGCGCCCTCTGACCTGTATTATCTGGACGGTAAGAGTCTGACGGCCTTCGGTTCCGGAACGGACGGCACCTCTGCCGTTGGTGCTACGGCGGTAACGGCTGAGCAGCTGGCCAGCGGCGAGATCTGCTATCTGCTGAACGGGGACCAGACGGATATCAACTGGTATCAGACGCTGCCGGGATGGGAGGATGAGTCCGGTGCGGATGCCTGCCCGGTGCCTATGCGCGACCATCTGCGGGTGTGGCGGTATGACAACCTGTACTCCAATGACAGTCCGGACGGAATGGAGGAAATGCAAAATCCAGCATTCAAAGTCCAGAATTCTGGTGAAGCCTATGACATAGGCGGTAGAAAAATTGATTCTTCGCTCTTCACGCTGCACTCTTCACTTAAAAGAGGCCTTTACATTTTGAATGGTAAAAAAATTGTTGTGAAATGAAAAGATTAATCTATACCTTATATATTGTATTGGGCTGCTGCTCCATGCTGCGGGCCCAGAACCTGTATGTGGGAAGTCTGTACGTTACTACCCCTGATGAGGAGAAACTGTATGGCGACGGTGGTGACAAGTGGACCACGCGTCTGGGCATCATCGGGGATCTGTTCAACTTTGAGCAGCCGGATGTGCTGTGCCTGCAGTCTTATACGGACACGCAGCTTTCGCAGCTGAGCCGGCGCCTGACATCACATGAGGCTGCGGGTGACATCCTGTATAGCAAGGCGCTAGAGCTGGATACCTGCGGTACGGTCAGTGATATGCCTGAGGGCAGCGTATGCTCCTGGGCCAGGCTGCGGAAGGAGGGAAAGTCCTTCTATGTGTTCAATATCTGCTTCTCCACGGATGCCAGCGTCAGTCTGACATCCGCCTCGCGGGTCAGGACGGCGCTGGGTGAGATAAATACTGGGAATCTGCCCTGCTTTGTCATTGGTTACCTGGGGGTGAGCGAGACGAAGACGCCCTATACCAGAATGGTTGCCAAACTGGCTGACTGCTACACGCAGGCTCCTGTAGTCAGTGCCGAATACGGGACGGTGAGCAACTTTGACCTGGAGGCCAACCATGGTACTGAGAGGTATGACTTTGTCTTTGCCTCCAGGAATATTACGGTGAGGGCTTACGGACAGCTGCAAAGTGCCTATTACACGCAGGAACAGAACGGTACCTACAAGCGTCGTCTGCCCTCGGCCCACTTCCCTGTCATGGCCAAGGTCTCGCTTCCGAAATGACAGATTATGACATATCCTTGACATAAAAAGGCGTGTCGGGGGCTATATTGTGATTTTTCGCAAAATTTCAGTAACTTGCATTTGTAGATTTTTACAAGTGCGAGTTTGTTATCTGTATTATTTTGCCAGAATTCGGGTAAAATGGCAAAATAATGGTATCAGGCTGGTTAGTAATGGTTGAAAATTTTTATCTTTGTGTGCTGGTATGACAGAATATACAATTATCAGAATAACCGAGTGAATATAAATATTAACTTTAACAACAACAACATTATGCGGAAAATTCTACTTTCGATGGCAGCGGTGCTGATGTCACTTGCTGTTAGTGCACAGGACGGTATTACCGTTGTAGGTGCCAACATCCCCATTCTGCCTTCTGCCCGTTGGAGCAAAGTGCCTTACACGGCCAAGGTGCTCGTAATCAATTCCGGTTACGAATACGGGGATTACAGCGACCAGAACGGAAATTACAACATGGAGCTGCTGGAGGACTATTCTGTCAAGGATACCAACGGCAAGGCGTGGTACGAGAAGGGTTATGACCTGACTACCACCGTTCCTGATGACTATCTGACAACTGAGGACGGTTACTTCAAGTGGGAGGACCAGACGGCCCCCTTCAGCAGTGATGAGAACTGGAACGGCATGAAGTCCTTCCAGTGGACGAAGAACAATATTATCGCGGATATCTTTATCCGCCGTACCTTTACTACTACTAAGCTGCTGGCCGGTGATGTGTATCTGGCCTGCGGACATGACGATGCTCCCTGCGAGTATTACCTGAACGGCGTGCTTATCTGGCAGAAGACCGGATATGAGGTTGACCATTATGACTATGTAACAGACCCGGAGACAGGTGACACCCTTTCAGCAACCCCCCGCTACAAGCAGGGCTGGAACAACGATGAGTATTATAAGCTTACCGATGAGCAGAAGGAACTGATCCTGACCAACGGCGAGGAGAACCTGCTGGCCTGCCATGTTCACCAGAACTGGGGCGGTGCCTTTGCAGACTGCGGCCTTTATACGATGATAGAGGGCGGCCTGGATATGGGTTACGTTGTGCCCTGGGAGGGCAAGGTGATCTTCAACAGCACCGGCGGTTACAACAATGACGGTCGATCACCCAGTAACAACCCCAAACACCCCTGGTCCGCACTCTACGCAGCTCAGGAGGGTGATGTGTACAGCTTTACGATGCCTGGCAACAGCGATTCTGAAGACGATGACGCCGAGTGGAAGGAGCAGCTGCACTTCAAGACTCCTATTCCCCTGAAGGAAGGCGGTATTTATAAGGTTAAGTTCACCTTCGAGGCTACCTGTGACTACACGGATGTACGTGTGAAGATGTGTGACAACGACAATGACGAGGAGGAGGCTACAGCCTATGACGACTTCTTCCAGGCTTATGCTGATACACCGTTTGACTTTGAGCAGGAGATTGAGGCTCCGATGGATATCAACAACTTCAAGCTGGTCTTCGACTTCGGCGGCGGTGAGGAGAACTCTACCATCAAGCTGAGCAATATCTCCATTGTTGACGAGAATGAGAATGAGTTGTGGGTCGGCTCACAGTTCTTTACCTACTTCGACATGCACAAGCGTGTTGTCAAGCTGATGGTTTGGGATGATACGCTGAATGACGGTGCCGGCGGCTACCGTGAGGCTAAGACCGACGAGGAGAAGGAATCCTATGAATATGAGGAGATCAGCTACGAGGCTGCCGATGCGCCTGTGATTGAGGGCCTGAATGAGACACTGGCTTGGACATTGCCCGACTTTGACGACTCTATGTGGGATAGCCAGATGATGCCTACCGGAAGTGCCAATTACATGCCTGAGCAACAGAGTATCTGGCCCAGCGGTATCGGCGCCTGCTACGGGAGCTCTAACTACTGGATTCGTCGTAACTTCGAACTGGATAAGATCAATGACCGTCTTTCATACGAGTTGAACGTTTGCCACGATGACGTTTACGAGACATACGTGAACGGTGTGCGCCTGCAGAAGAATGTGGGATGGACGGACGGCAAGCATCCTGTACAGGTTCACATTCCTGCCCGTTACCTGAAGGTGGGCAAGAACGTTATCGCCACTTACATCCAGCAGAACTGGGGTGGTTACTTCTATGACTGCGGTATCAATGTGACCGAGGTGGACATCAATGAGTGTACCAAGCTGTTCAATGATGCCGTGGCTTATGCCAAGACGGATACCCTGCTGACCAACAGAATGCACAAGGACGTTGACGCTATCATTGCCAAGGCGCAGCAGTTCTACAATGAGAACAAGAACGACGCTGCCGAGCTGATGAGCTTTGCCCGTGATTCTGTACGCCCCCAGGCCAATGCCATCTTTGCCTACAGTGCTAAGGTTAAGACACTGAAGGATACCTATGACATCTGTGCCAAGCTGCCTGATAACGGCTACTGGGGTACTGCCCTGACAGATGCTGTGGCAGCCATGGATACCTGTGCCACATCCAGCCAGCTGGATCCCTATATCAACTCGCTGCGTAATGGCCGCAAGGCTGTTGCCATGGAGCGTCATACCGAGAAGTACAAAGGTGCTGTTCCCGCGGTTACCGACGTGGAGAATGCCGGCATTACACAAATCGATGATCCTGAGTTGCCCCGCTATTATATATATAATGTAGGCGCTAAGCTCTTCCTGGGCGGCGGCGAAACCTGGGGTGCCCATTCTGTTCTGGAGTACGCATCCAACCCGATGATGCTGATCCAGGCTATGCAGGGTGTCTATGAGGAAGGCGAACTTGTGGACGAGGAGCCCATCGAAGGTGCGTTCTACATCGAGACTTTCCGTCCCAACGGTGCCTTGGGTTCTAACGACTTCCTGGGATGGAACGGCTTTGTGGATGTAGGTATGGGCGACAACAAGTGGGAGATTATCCCTGTAGAGGGTAAGCCCAATGTATTCAACATTGCCCAGTACGGTACTACCTTTGCCGAGACTGACACTACCTGCTACAATGGCACTATCTTCCAGCCCGGCGGCAAGAAGTTAGACAATCCCGTTGACCTGACCTTCCTGATTGAGAATCCCGGCTATGACCAGCGTCTCAGCATTGATGCCTGGATTTTCCGCGGTGGTTCTGTATGGGGACGTGGCGATAATCACCAGAACTTTGTATTGGAGTCCTATAACTCAGAAGAGTTCAACAATGTTCAGGAAATCTGGCCTGATGAAGCTGAGCTGGCTCTGCCCGCAGGTACTTACAAGCTGACAGTACAGGGTTACTATCGTGACGGTATCGAGAAGGCACACGTTGAGAAGGTGCTGAACCACGAGCCTATCTCACAGCGTTCATTCATCTTTGCCGGTTCTGATTCATATGAGAATGATCCTACTGCTTGCGAGACGCTTCCTCTGATGCCTATCCACATCGAGGCTAATAAGGTTCCCGGTATTGGTTACACCTATGGTGGTATGAGTATGCCCGGCACCTATAGTGGTCAGCCCATGTCTGCCTGCGAGCAGGCTGGCAATGAGTACTTCCAGTACGGACTGTATAAGAACGTGCTGAACTTCATCATCCCCGAGGATGATCCCGGCCACCTGAGCCTGGGTGTTGTCAAGGTTGCGGATGAGACCAGACCTAACGGTGACTGGATTGTTATGGACAACTGGCGTCTGTGGTACCTCGGTAGCGAATCAGATCCCGATGCTATCGGTGATGTGATCAAGACTCCCGTCAAGAGTGCGAAGACTATTTTCAACCTCTCCGGCCAGCAGCTGAACAAGGCTCAGAAGGGTGTTAATATCATTAACGGCAAGAAGGTGCTGAGATAAACAGCCTCCCCCTTTCCCTCCAAAGGAGGGGTGAGGATAATATAGAAAAGGAGCGCTTCCGGATTCGGAGGCGCTCCTTTTTTTAGTTGAGAGTTGAGAGTTGAGAGTTGAGAGTCAGTTTAATAGGTTAATAGGTTTAAGTGAAAAGTGAAAGAGTGAAGGCTGCGATTGAGCGAGAGGAGAGTGAAGCTTGCTTCAACTATCCCGAGCGTGAGCAGGCTCGACCAAAGGTCAAAAGTGAAAAATATAAGTTCGCTAACCCCTAACCGCTAACCCCTAACTTCTATAACGCTCCCTCTCCTTTGGAGAGGGTTGGGGTGAGGCTTTTCTCCCTTTGGAGAGGGTTGGGGTGAGGCTTTTTTTGGCAAAAAAATCCCCTCCCGACTGGGGAGGGGTAAGGGGTGGATCCCATTCCCTCTACAATGAGAGGGGTAAGGGGTGGGTCTTATTTACAGTGAAATAGCACCGCTGGGGCAAGCGTCAGCACAAGTACCGCACTCTGTGCACTGCTCGGGGTCAATTGAATACTTGTCGCCCTCAGAGATAGCTCCTACGGGACATTCATCGATACATGTGCCGCAAGCAACACAGTCATCACCAATTACGTAAGCCATAATCTTATAAATTTTATAATTGTTAAACGTTAATTCTCTTTCTTAGTCCAACCGTAAACACGGTAAACTAATTACAGGGCAAAGGTAATTAATTTTGGTGATTCCCGCACTATATTGAGCGTCTTTTTTTCACTTTATCATCAAAAATAGTGATTTATGCAATAAACTGCCACTCTTTTACGTTATTTCTATGATGGTAATACGTATTAGAATAATTATTTTTGCGTTATTGGCGCTTATTTGCGCGGGTGGGGCGGTTGCCCAGCCGCGCCGGGTGATGAACCGTCCCTATCTGGATCAGCGCAAGTTGCACTATGGCTTTCTGCTGGGTATGCAGATGCAGGATCTGGAGTTGCGTAACAATGGTTATGTCACCCCTGAGGGTGAGGAGTGGTATGTTGATGTTGACAACTATAACCCGGGCTTCACCGTGGGTGTGCTGGGGGAGTTGCGCCTGAACAATCACTTTGCGCTGCGTTTTGCTCCTACCATCCACTTCGGTCAGAAGCATCTGGTTTTTCATGAGCAGGTCAGCTGCCGTGATACTACACAGAACATCAAGAGCTGCTATCTGTCACTTCCCCTGGATGTGAAGTTTGCCGCGCCGCGCTACAATAATTTCCGGCCTTACCTGATAGCCGGCTTGAATCCTACCATCGACCTGACGGCGCGCAAGCACGGCGCGCTCCGGGTGAAACCCTTTGACATTTACCTCGAGGTGGGAATGGGTTGTGATATCTATCTGCCGTTCTTCAAGCTGAACCCTGAGCTGAAGTTCTGCTTCGGACTGTTGGACATTATACAGAAGGACCGCTCGGACCTGATAGACACCACCTTGCCGGACCTGATAGACACCACCTTGCATAAGTTTACCCAGAGCATCGACGGCGGTCATTCCAATATGATTGTGCTTAGCTTCTACTTCGAGTAGGAGGTAAAGTCTTTATTATTATCATATTTATGATTATCAAACATGTGATTATCATACTTTTGATAATTATTTTTTTGATAATATGAAAAATAATATGTGTTTTTGCCTCGAAAAATTAATGATAATGGTGTAAAATGGTAAATCCGTTTGTAACAAAAGGATATGCCGGACCGGCATATTTCTGTGACAGGGAGCAAGAAACCAAGGATTTGGTTCAGCTGTTGACGAATGGCAACAACATGGCATTGATTTCTCCACGTCGATTGGGCAAGACTGATTTGATTCATCATTGTTTTGCCCAGGAGGCAGTTCGTACGTAAATATCACTTACAATCTGTCAGTAGCGTAAACTCAGCGGTGAAGGGTTTGATGGAGAAGGATTTTATAACTAAGGACGCTGATGAATATTGTGTCTACGACCATTTCCTTCAATTATGGTTGCAGAAACAGAAGTATATTCGTTAGCTAT
>CACYMI010000093.1 GCA_902775385.1 uncultured Bacteroidales bacterium | reverse complement strand
CCTGCTTCTCACCTCTGCCAGCAATTACTATCAGGACGGCATCACTCAGGCTGAGGCTGAGGACTTCTATGCCCGCCAGAAAGAACAGGGAGATCAGGAACATCCCGTAATGTACGGCATGAACAGCCGTCTGGAAAAAAAACCGGATGGGACATTATATGAGAACGTATGGCGCAGCGGAGGAATGTACGGCCGGCAGATTGACCGCATCATAGCCGCCCTGCGGGATGCCATACCATATGCCGAGAACAAGAAGCAGCAGGCTGTCATAGAGAAACTGGTGGAATTCTACCGGACAGGCGACCTCAAGACCTTTGACGAATACACTATTCTATGGGTACAGGACACAGAGAGTCAGGTGGACTTCACCAACGGTTTTACCGAAGTCTATGGTGACCCTTTGGGATTGAAGGCCAGCTGGGAAGGGTATGTGAACTTTGTGGATCCCATAGCCACCCGCAGGTCCAAGGCGTTAAGTGACAATGCCCAGTGGTTCGAGGACCACTCGCCCATAGCCCCCTGTTTCCGCAAGAAAGAATGCAGGGGTGTATCGGCCAAGGTTATTAATGCAGCCATCCTGGGAGGCGACTTGTACCCCAGCAGTGCCATAGGCATCAATCTGCCCAACAGCAATTGGGTCAGAGCCGTACACGGCAGCAAGAGCGTGACCATAGGCAATCTCACACATGCTTATAACGAGGCAGCCAAGGGAAGCGGACTGCGCCAGGAATTTGTCATTGACCAGCCTACAATAGAATTGCTGGACAAATACGGGAACATCTGTGATGACTTACATACCGACCTTCACGAATGCTTAGGACACGGGAGCGGACAGCTTCTGCCGGGCGTTGACCCTGATGCGCTGAAAGCCTACGGCAGTACCATCGAGGAAGCGCGTGCCGACCTTTTCGGGCTCTACTATCTGGCTGATGAGAAGCTGGTAGAACTGGGGCTCACCCCTAATGCCGAGGCTTATAAAGCGCAGTATTACAGCTACCTGATGAACGGAGCCCTTACCCAGCTGGTACGCATAGAGGAGGGAGACCGGATAGAGGAAGCCCACATGCGCAACCGAGCCCTCATTGCCCGCTGGACACTGAAGAACTTCCCCCAGGCTGCCGAGCTCACAGAGAAGGATGGCAAACATTACATTCAGGTTCACTCCTACCCTATGCTGCGCACCGCCTTCGCCACCTTACTGGCAGAGATCCAGCGTATCAAGAGCGAGGGTGATCTGGCAGCAGCCCGCCAGTTGACGGAGGAATTCGGCGTTCAGGTGGAAAACGACTTACATCAGGAGGTGCTGAGGCGATACAGGAAACTGAACATCTCGCCCTACAAGGGATTCATTAACCCCAGATACGAACTGGTCCGTGATGAGAGTGGCAAGGTGACTGATGTAGAGATATATTATGACGAGGATTATGATCAGCAAATGCTCAGATATGGGAAACTCTGAAATCCAAGATATAAAGAAAGAACTGCGTGCTGCCATGAACGGCATCCTCAGCGCCAAAATGCGCGAGGCTGGCGCACCTTACAAACTGGTCTTTGGCGTGGAACTGCCCCGACTGCAAAGTATTGCAGCTGAGTTCCAGCCCTCACGCGCACTGGCCCAAGAGTTGTGGAACGAGAATATACGCGAATGTAAACTGCTGGCAGCTATGCTGATGCCGCCGCAGGAGTTCCTGCCCGAGATGGCTGATATATG
This sequence comes from uncultured Bacteroidales bacterium, assembly GCA_902775385.1. Classification (GTDB taxonomy): domain Bacteria; phylum Bacteroidota; class Bacteroidia; order Bacteroidales; family Bacteroidaceae; genus Physcousia. Next base: position 7,003 of record CACYMI010000093.1, on the reverse strand, counting down.
GATAGATGAGATTCCTACAGACGAGGTGGCACAGATTCTGTGCATGCAGCTTATCAGCAAGGAACCCTGGTGCGCTACTGCGGCCTTCGAGTGGATAGCATCCCCGTCTGCAATGAGGCAGCTGTGCGGTTTTCTCTGTCTGGCACGTCTGCTTCAGCAGGGAGCACAATTGCAGGAACGTTCTGCCGAGGAACTTAAGGACCAGGCCCAATCACTGCTCCCCAATGCCGGCCTCTCCCTACGCAAAGCCATCATGGCGACGACCTCTTTTCTGTCGGAAAAATAAGACTTCTTCTTACACTTTTTAATATAGTTTTTTCTCTGTTCTCATTTTAATTTGTATCTTTGCAGACGCTAATGAGTGAGAAGAAAGAACTATATACCCTTGCTGCCCAGCAACTCACGGAATTCATGAAGGGCAAGATTACACGCAAGACCCCCGAGAGGTTCGAGATTTTGCGTGTTGTCTGTCAGATATCAGGCATCTTCAGTATAGACGAGTTGCAGGAGGAGATGGAAAAGAAAGCCACGTTCAAGGTAAGCAGGGTCACACTCTTTAACACACTAAAGCTGTTAGAAGAGGCTAAACTGGTTATCAAACACTGCCTCTCGCGTGCCGCACTTTATGAATGCTGCGTCACACCACATCCCATGATATGCCTGGTATGTGAACAATGCGGAAAGATACGAAAGTTGGAGAGCAGCAAGATAGAGAACTGGCTCAGCGAGCAGAAATGCAAGCAATTTGTCATTACGCAACCCGTGCTGTACTTTCATGGTCTGTGCCGCAGCTGCATGGTAAAGAACAGCATCAAGAACAGGAAAACTAAAACAAAAACAAAAATACAGAAGAAATGAAAAAAGGAAAAGTAGATGCCCTGCTGGGTATCGTTTTCGGCGATGAGGGAAAAGGTAAGGTTGTGGACTGTTTCACTCCCCGATATGATGTCGTGGCCCGCTTTGCCGGTGGTCCCAATGCCGGACATACCATAATATTCGAGGGTAAGAAGTTTGTCCTCAGAAGCATTCCTTCAGGAATCTTTGACGAAGGCAAACTGAATATCATAGGTAACGGTTGCGTCATTGCTCCCGACCTCTTTATGCAGGAGGCCAAGGAACTGGAAGCTGCCGGCTACGACCTGAAGAGCCGTCTGCACATCAGCAAGCGTGCTCACCTGATCCTGCCCACTCACCGTGTTCTGGATCGTGCCTACGAGGCAGCCAAGGGTAAGAACAAGGTGGGTACCACAGGTAAGGGAATCGGCCCCACATACAGCGAGAAGGCCAGCAGAACCGGTCTGCGTGTAGGTGACATCCTGGGCGACTTCCCCCAGAAGTACGCAGCCCTGAAAGCTCGTCACATGCAGATTCTGCAGGACCTTCACTATACCGACTTTGACATCACCGAAGATGAGAAGGTATGGATGGAAGGTATCGAATACATGCGCCAGTTCCAACTGACTGACACGGAGATTGAACTGGGCAAGGCATTGGCCGAGGGTAAGAGCGTATTGGCAGAAGGTGCTCAGGGAACCATGCTGGACATAGACCACGGCACCTACCCCTTCGTTTCCAGCAGCAACACCGTTAGCGGTGGTGTCTGCACAGGCTTGGGTGTAGCTCCCAACAGCATTGGAGAGGTATTTGGTATCTTCAAGGCCTACAGCACCCGCGTAGGTTCAGGTCCCTTCCCCGTAGAGTTGTTTGATGAGACAGGCGACAAGATTCGCGAGATTGGTCACGAGTACGGAGCCGTAACAGGACGTAACCGCCGATGCGGATGGCTTGATCTGGTAGCACTCAAGTACGCCATCATGATTAACGGTGTAACACAGCTTATTATGATGAAGAGCGATGTATTGGACACCTTCGACACCATCCGTGTCTGCACAGCCTATGAGAAGGATGGTGTTGTCACCACCGACATGCCATACGATACAGAGGGCTGGCAGGCTGTCTATGAGGATCTGCCCGGATGGAAGACCGACCTCACACAGATGACCTCAGAGGCTCAGTTCCCCCAGCAGCTCAAGGACTACATTACTTATATAGAGAAGGCAACCGCCACTCCTATCACCATTGTCAGCGTAGGTCCCGACCGTGCTCAGACCATTGAGCGCAAATAATATACGTAAGGAAAGGACTGAAAAAGCCGCATCATTTCCTCCCCTCTTCATTCAGAAAGAAATGATGGGTCAGCACCAAGACGAAGAGCTGCCTGGGCATCCTGCCTGGACAGCTTTTTCTTTTTCATCACCTTATATAAGAGGGAACGTGACACATAGCATTCAGGATTCTTAGGCTCCAGGTCTATGGCATGGTTGAAATCCAGAAGGGCCATGTCATACTGTTTGCGGCCCTGATACATACCCCCTCGAACCAGATAGAGTGAAGCATGCTTGGGGAAGAGCTGCACAAGGGCATCCATCTGCTCCATAGCCTCACGCGGCCGGCGGTCCTTCTCATTCAGGATTGCCAGCCCCAAACGGGCCTTTTCGTTCATGGGCTCAAGCTTAACCAGGCGCTCATAATCAGCACGTGAACGTTTGTAGTCACGCTGCTGGCTATAGAGATAGGCACGGAAGAAGAGTGCCTCGGTCTGGTTGGGCTCCAGGTTCAGCACCTCCGTATAGTCTGCCATAGCACGCTCACGGTTATCCATATTCATATAGAGCGTGGCACGGCACAAGAGAAGGCTGACAGTTGTACCGGAAATCATCAGACCCTGATTATAAGAGTCAAGGGCACGCTGGTATTCTCCCCTCCGCTCCTGGATATTACCGATATACTGATAAAGCAGGGCATTGGACTTCATCAGAGGATCTGCCTCCAAGGCCTGGCGGAAGGTTGCCTCAGCCTGCAGCAGACTGTCAGCCTGCAACTGCTCCATACCCCGCTTTACCAACTGCTGGTACTTCTGTGCATTCACACAGAAACACCAACAGAGGATGAGCGTAAAAGAGAGGATTCTTTTCACTTGTTATTAATATAGTCAACAATCCACTGGCCTACTTCCCGGGTACCAAACTTCGCACCTCCCTCGACTTGAATTTCGGGGGTACGCACGTTCTGATCCAATGAAGCATTCACAGCCTCACGGATAAGAGCGCCTTCAGCCTTCAGATTGAAATACTCATACAGCATAGCCACGCTCAGAATCTGAGCCAGAGGGTTGGCAATATTCAGACCCTTTCCCTGAGGCCATGAGCCGTGGATAGGCTCAAATACAGGAGTGTGCTCACCTGTTGAGGCACTGGGTAGCAGACCCATGGAACCAGTAATGCAAGAGCCCTCGTCAGTAAGGATATCACCAAAGGTATTCTCCGTTACCATGACATCGAAGAACTTGGGATCCTGAATCATACGCATAGCGGCATTGTCAACGTACATGAAGTCGGTCTCAACATCAGGATACTCGCCCATCATCTCCTGGGCAACCTTGCGCCAGAGACGGCTGCTGGCCAACACGTTAGCCTTATCCACAACAGTCAGGTGCTTACGGCGCTGGCGTGCATACTGGTAGGCGACACGCAGAATGCGCTCCACCTCAGGACGGCTGTAGAAGTTGGTATCATAAGCCTCATCCGTACCCTCCTTCTTCTCACCGAAATACATACCGCCGGTAAGCTCACGGATACAGATAAAGTCAGCTCCGCGTACCAGTTCATCCTTCAGGGGAGACTTGTGCACCAGGCAGTCGAACGTCTCAACGGGACGTATATTGGCAAAGAGCCCCAGTTTCTTACGCATAGCCAGCAATCCCTGCTCAGGCCGCACCTTAGCTGTAGGGTTATTATCGAACTTGGGATCACCGACACTGGCAAAAAGCACAGCATCAGCATCCATACAGGTCTGGAAGGTTTCCTCAGGGAAGGGATCACCCACCTCATCGATAGCATGGGCACCGCAAAGAGCCTCCTTATAGGAAACCTCGTGTCCGAACTTCCGGGCAACAGCACTCATAACAGCTACGCCCTGCTCCATAATCTCTGGACCGATACCGTCACCGGCCAAAACTGCAATCTTAAGCTTCATATTCTTGTTCTATTATGTTTAACATCTTAATGGTTGCCTTGATGGCGGCCTCTGTCTGGTCGGGATCAAGGGCACGGGTCCGGAAAGTCTTGTCACCCCACACCCACGAGATAGTGGTCTGTACCAAGGCATCGGTACGTCCGCCAGGAGGAATACTCACCTGATAGTTGTCCAACCAGGGGAACTCGCGGTTCAGGCGGTCACGGTAGATATGACGGCAGGCACGTACAAAGGCATCGTACATACCATCACCCATAGCTGATTCCTCATATACCTCGCCGCAAACCTCCAGTTTCACACTGGCCATAGGCTTCAGGCCATAGGCGGTAGAGACCATGTAGCTCCGAAGCTTGACTTTGTCAACGGGAGCCGAATGCTTCAGCACATCACTTACAATATAAGGAAGATCCTCTTGTGTGACAAGTTGCTTCTTGTCGCCCAACTCTATGATACGGTCCGTAACACGGCGTGTCTGCTCCGGTGTAAGTTCCAGGCCCAGTTCCTCCAGGTTCTTCAGAATATTGGCCTTACCGGAGTTCTTACCGAGGGCATACTCACGCTTACGGCCGAAACGCTCGGGAATCAAATCGTTGCAATAGAGGCTGTGCTTCTTGTCACCATCGGCATGCACACCGGCCACCTGCGTAAACACACTCTCACCGATGATAGGCTTGTTGGGCGGAACGGCAATACCGCTGATGCTCTCCACCATACGACTGGCCTTGTTCAGGTTCTCCTCAACCAGACCGGTTCTGCCGTGGAAATGGTCTTTGAGGATAGCCTGCACGCTGCTGAGCGGTGCATTTCCGGCACGCTCGCCCAAGCCGTTGACTGAGGTATGAACACCCTTGCAGCCGTTGGTAACGGCAGCCAGGACATTACCCACAGCCATATCATAGTCATTATGTGCATGAAAATCAAAGTGCAGCTCGGGATAACGCTCCACCATCTGCTGAATATACTGAGCTGTCAGCATAGGATTAAGGATACCCAGCGTGTCAGGCAGCATAAAACGCTTCACGCCGGCAGTACGGAGCGCATCAACGAAATCAAAGACATATTGGGGATTATCCTTCATGCCGTTAGACCAGTCCTCCAGGTACAGATTAACATCAATGCCCTGCTCTTGAGCATACCGGATACTCTGTCTGATATCCGTCACATGCTCCTCCAGGGTCTTCTGCAACTGGTACTTGCAATGGCGTTCGGATCCTTTGCAAAGAAGATTGATATTCTTGCAGCCCACCGCCTTCACCCAGTCAACGGAGGTTTGGCCGTCTATGAATCCCAGAACCTCTATCTTCTCCAGTTTTCCTGCCTGACGGGCCCAGCGGCAAATCATGGTTACCGCCTCCTTCTCACCCTCGCTAACACGGGCACTGGCTACCTCCACCCTGTCCACACAGAGTTCCTGAAGCAGCATACGAACGATAAGCAGTTTCTCGTGGGGCACAAAACTGACCCCGCTGGTCTGCTCACCATCGCGCAGCGTGGTGTCCATGATCTCTATGCACGATGTTCCCATGCCTCTATCTTATCCTTATTAGCCAGAAGGAAGTCTATATCATCATAGGCGTTCATCAGGCAGTACTTCTTGTAGGCATTGATTTCGAAATGCTCCACACTGCCCGTCTTCTCGTTCTTTACCGTCTGGTTGGGAAGGTCCACGGTAACCATCGTATTGCAGTCCTCTGCAATACTTCTGAAAAGTTCCAGCTGAAACTCACGGCTGACAATCACAGGCAGAACAAAGCAGTTCAGCAGATTATTACGATGGATATCTGCAAAGCTGTTGCTGATGACCACCCTCACGCCATAACCGGCAATAGCCCATGCGGCATGCTCACGACTGGAACCGGAACCCCAGTTCTGACCGCCTACGATAATCTCGTGGACACCCTTACGGGGAGCCTCAGAGAACTCGGGTCTGTTCATTACAAAGTCAGCTACGGGCTGGTTGTCAGCATCATAGCGCAGATCATGCATGAACGCATCGCCATAGAACTTAGGATCACGGGTAGTGAAAGCCAGATAACGTGCGGGAATAATGTTATCTGTATTATTGTTGTCAATCTCGATGGGAATACAAGTTGACTGTATAACGTCGAATTTTTCTTTCATTTTTTTTATTCTTTCACTTAAAGAGTTCTTGGGTCAGTAATAACACCGGTAATAGCACTGGCAGCCACAACGAGCGGGCTGGCCAGAACAGTACGGGCGCCAGGCCCCTGACGGCCCACAAAGTTACGGTTACTGGTGCTGATGCTGAGCTTGCCGGCAGGAACCTTATCGCGAACAACTGGGAAGACGAAGCTCAAAGCCGGCCTCTTCCAGCACCTTGTCAATACCCTCGTCTATAATCTGCTGACGTACCAGCCAACTGCCGGGAACAAGCCAAGCCACCACACCAGGAGCCTTCCTCTTACCCTTTACCACAGAGGCAAAGGCGCGGAAGTCCTCGATACGGCCATTGGTGCATGCACCCAGGAAACAATAGTCAACGGGCGTACCCTCCAACTTCTGACCGGGCTTGAACTGCATGTAATCCAGCATAGCCTGTAACTGGGGGCGTTCAGCCTCAGGCACGCTCTCCAGGGTGGGAATGCGCTCATCAATGGCTATGCCCGCACCGGGATTGGTTCCGTAGGTGATACGGGGCTTGATATCTTCGGCACGATAGGTTACTTCCTTATCGAAGACAGCATCATCATCGCTTCGCAACTTCCTCCACTCCTCAACAGCCTTGTCCCAAGCCTCAGCCTTAGGCGCATACTCACGTCCCTTCAGGTAAGCGAAGGTAGTCTCATCCGGAGCGATTAGGCCGGCACGTGAGCCCATCTCGATAGAAAGGTTAGAGAGGGTAAGACGACCCTCCATACTCATATTACGGATGGTACTGCCAGCATACTCAACAGCATAGCCGGTAGCACCGCTGGTAGTCATCTGAGCCATGATGTAAAGAGCGACA
>CACYMI010000092.1 GCA_902775385.1 uncultured Bacteroidales bacterium | reverse complement strand
TGACAGACTATATGCAGTACGGCTATGTGCCCTATGACCGTTGCGGCACCAGTGCCAGCAACACCCTGGAGTATGCCTACGATGACTGGACTATCTATCAGGCAGCCCTGGATGCTGGAGACAAGGAGATGGCAGAGACCTACCGTAAGCGTGCCCTCAACTATCGCAACGTCTTCAATCCCGCCATCGGCCTGGCATGTCCCCGGTACAAGGACGGCAGCTGGAAGAAGGATTTCTCCCCCCTGCAGACATACGGCGAAGGCTTCATCGAGGGCAACAGCGCCAACTACTCCTTCCATGTGCCCCATGACGTAAAGGGAATGATCGAATGCTTCGGCGGCGACAGGAAGTTCGTGGCTGCCTTGGATGATTTGTTTGCTCATCCTTTGGACAAGAAGTATTACGAGGACAACGAGGATATCGAGGAGGAATGCCTGCTTGGCGGATATGTACACGGCAATGAGCCCAGCCATCATGTCCCCTACCTGTATGCCTGGACCTCCCAGCCTTGGAAATCCCAGTATTGGCTGCGCGAGATTATGAACCGTATGTACGTGAACAACATAGACGGACTGCACGGCAACGACGACTGCGGCCAGATGTCCGCATGGTACATCTTCACTGCCATGGGCTTCTATCCCGTCTGTCCCGGTACCGACCAGTACGTCCTCGGTGCCCCTTACATCCCATACTGCAAGGTCACATTGCCCAATGGCAAAGTCTTTGAGGTGACAGCCCCCGGTGTCAGTGACAGGAACCGTTACGTCAAGGCCGTCAAACTGAACGGAAAGCCCTACAATAAGCTTTACATCACCCATGCCGACATCCTCTCCGGCGGCAAGCTGGAGTTCCAGATGGCATCCGCTCCCAACAAGAGCAGGGGCGTAAAGACGGGCAAACCCTATTCTCTGAGTGATTAATTTGCATAATTATACAAAAAGCAGTAATTTTGCACCCCGAAAGGAAACTTATATATAAATAAGGTATAAAAGATATGAAAGCATTTGTTTTTCCCGGTCAGGGAGCACAGTACAGTGGTATGGGTAAAGACCTGTACGAAAACAATGAGACTGCAAAGCAGCTTTTCGAGAAGGCCAATGAAATCCTTGGCTTCCGTATTACAGATATCATGTTCGAAGGAACAGCAGAGGAACTGAAGCAGACCAAGGTTACACAGCCTGCGGTATTCCTGCACAGCGTAATCAATGCCATCTGCATGGGCGATGATTTCAACCCTGATATGGTAGGCGGTCACAGTCTGGGCGAGTTCAGTGCCCTGGCAGCAGCCGGTGCCCTCAAGTTCGAGGACGCCCTGAAGTTGGTGCATGCCCGTGCCTTGGCTATGCAGAAAGCCTGCGAGGCAGCTCCCGGCACCATGGCAGCCATTATCGGTCTTGACGACCAGGTAGTAGAGAATGTCTGTGCCGAGGTAAGCGCACAGGGCAACGGTGTTGTCGTTCCCGCCAACTACAACTGCCCCGGCCAGCTGGTAATCAGCGGTAACATCGAGGCCGTCAACGCAGCTTGCGAGAAACTGACAGAGGCCGGCGCACGCCGCGCCCTGGTTCTTCCCGTAGGCGGAGCCTTCCACAGCCCCCTCATGCAGCCGGCAAAGGACGAGCTGCAGGCAGCTATCGAGCAGACCGAGTTCCATACACCCAAGTGTCCCGTTTACCAGAACGTGGATGCCAAGGCTCATACCGATGCCGCAGAGATCAAGCAGAACCTGATTGCCCAGCTCACCGCCAGTGTCCGCTGGACTCAGGAGGTCAGGAATATGATTGCCGCCGGAGCCACAGACTTCATGGAATGCGGTCCCGGCCGTGCCCTCCAGGGAATGATCAGCAAGATTGCCAAGGGCAATGCCGATGTAACCATCAAGGGTATTGAATGATAGTCTATCAGGTATTCACACGTCTTTTCGGCAACGATAGGATTCAGTGCGTTCCCAACGGGACAAAGGCACAGAACGGATGCGGAAAGATGTCAGATTTCACACACAAGGCTCTGGAGGAAATCCGGAGCCTTGGTGCTACTCATATATGGTTCACAGGTGTCATAGAGCATGCCACCCAAACGGATTACTCCGCCTATGGTATCACCCCTGACCATCCCGATGTGGTAAAAGGGAAGGCCGGTAGTGCCTATGCTGTCAAGGACTATTTTGATGTGGATCCCGATCTGGCGGATAAAGTTCCTTCGCGTATGAAGGAGTTCCAGAACCTTGTGTCCCGTTCTCACAGGGCGGGGTTAAAGGTTATTACCGATTTCGTTCCCAATCATGTAGCCCGTCAGTATCATTCGGATGTCTGCCCGCAGGGTGAAGAAGATCTGGGCGAATGTGATGATGTGAATGTCGGATTCTCCAACCGGAACAACTTCTATTACCTGCCTGGCGAATCCCTTCATCTGGATAATATAGAGCCTGGCAGTTCTTATCACGAAGAACCTGCCAAGGTTACCGGCAATGATGTGTTCAGTGCCTGGCCCGGCCGTAATGACTGGTACGAGACTGTCAAGTTGAACTACGGCATTGATTACTGTGGCGGCAGGGTAGGGTATTTCTCGCCTGTTCCTGACACATGGAGTAAGATGTGCCGGATTCTTCTCTTCTGGGCCGCAAAGGGTATCGACGGTTTCCGCTGCGATATGGCCGAGATGGTTCCCGTGGAGTTCTGGGAGTGGGTCATTCCGCAGGTCAAGAAGGCATTCCCCGGTATTGTCTTTATTGCCGAGGTTTATAATCCTGCCGAATACAGGAACTATATCCGTCGCGGGCACTTCGACTATCTGTATGACAAGGTAGGACTTTATGATACCTTAAAGGCTGTGGCTCAGGGAAATGCCAGTGCTCAGGCTGTTACTGCCAGTTGGCAGCAGACGGACGATATCCGTTCTCACATGCTTAATTTCCTCGAGAATCATGACGAACAGCGCATAGCCAGTGATTTCTTTGTCGGCAATGCCCTGAAGGGTCGTGCCCCCCTGCTGGTCAGCGCACTGATGAATACCAATCCCTTTATGTTGTATTTCGGCCAGGAACTGGGTGAAAGGGGAATGGATGCGGAGGGGTTCAGCGGCTTGGACGGCAGAACCACCATCTTTGATTACTGGACAGTTGATACCATATGCCGCTGGCGTAACAAGGGAACCTTCGACGGCAGCCTCCTGACTGCCGAAGAGCAGGCCCTGCGGCAGTTCTATTCCACCGTCCTGCATATCAAGGAGCAGGAGCCCGCCTTTGCCGAAGGAGCGTTCTTCGACCTGATGTACCGGAACCCGTCAATACATCAGCAGTACATCTTTGCCCGCAAGGGTAAGAAGCACATCATGCTGGTTGTGGCCAATTTCTCCGAGACAGAACAGCAGCTGCAGATAAACCTCCCGTCGCATCTGTTCCAGCATTGGGGTATAAAGGAGAAAAACGGCTGCCCCGCCGTTGATCTGCTTACAGGCGGCAGGCACAGGTTCGACCTCAACTCCGGTAAAGCGCTGACCGTTACCGTCCCCGCATTGGGAGGGTGTGTATTCAAAATCAACGCATAATGATGCGCTATTCAGGCATTTTTGGAGTAATTATTATATAATAGAACAAAAATTATAGGGTCCTTTGGGCCCATACCTGTTTTTTCTTTTTATCTTTGCGGATATTTTTTCGAAGTTTTAGTGATATATTAGCGATATGGAGAATAGTAACCACCTTGTAATAATGGCCGGAGGCGTAGGAAGCAGATTCTGGCCCATGAGTACCACAGACACTCCCAAGCAGTTTGTTGATGTGATGGGTTGCGGCCGCACCCTGATTCAGCTGACCATGGACAGATTCCGCGGTGTAGTCTCACCGGATAAAGTATGGGTGGTAACCTCGGTAAACTATGCCGACGAGGTACGTCGTCAGTTACCCGAAGTTCCTTCTGAGAATATCCTTTGCGAGCCCTGCCGTCGTGGCACGGCACCCTGTATCGCTTATGTCAGCTGGCGTATCAAGGCAGCGGATCCACATGCCAACATTGTGGTAACGCCCAGTGACCATATCGTCATGAATGTCAATGAGTTCCACCGTGTCATCAATTCGGCGCTGCAGTTTGTCTCCGAGACAGACTCCATCGTTACCCTTGGCATGAAGGCCACCCGTCCCGAGACAGGCTACGGCTATATTCAGGCTGACCTTTCCTTCTCCTCCGCCCGGAACAAGGAAATGTACCGCGTGGACTCTTTCCGCGAGAAGCCCGATATTGAGACGGCAACCAAGTACATCTCCAAGAACAACTTCTTCTGGAATTCAGGAATCTTCGTATGGAATGTCAGCACCATCGTAAATGCCTTCCGTGTTTACCAGCCCGTGATGTCAGACATCTTTGAGGAGCTGCTCCCCCTGTACGGAACGGACAAGGAACAGGATGCCATCAACCAGAAGTTCCCCCAGTGCGAGAATATATCCGTGGATTACGCCATCCTGGAGAAGGCCGAGGAGATTTTCGTGTTTCCCGCGGATTTCGGGTGGAGTGATCTGGGAACATGGGGCTCCCTCCTTCTCAATACCGAGCGTGACATCTACGGCAACTCCTGCATCGGTCCCAATATCAAGGTATATGAGACCTCCAACTGTATGATTCACACCACGCAGGAGAAACGTGTAGTCATCCAGGGTCTTGACGGCTATATCGTAGCCGAGAAGGACGATTCCCTGCTCATCTGTAAGCTCAGTGAGGAGCAGCGTATCCGTGAATTTAGCGAATAATTCGCTAAAGGGTTAAAAGGTTAAAGGATTAAAGGGTTAAAAGGTTAAAGGGTTAAAAGGTTTCACGTTGCCCGTTTCCCAATTAGCGAGTTGACGTTGACGTTAACGTTCCCGTTCCCCCAAAACGTTACTCCCAATCTTCCGGGAACCGTCCGTATGCATCCTTAAAAGCATACAGATAATACTCCTCCGGCTGTATGCTCGGATAATCCTCCGAGAACAGGTATTCCGTTATCTCGCGGCTTACCTCAACAGACTTGCGCAGGTATTTCAGGTAATTCTCCTGGTCATGTATCTTCTTGTAGCAGTAAGCCATGTAGGGAAATGCCAATACACCATCCTTATTCTCCTCGATATAGCTCAGCAGCAGTGACAGAGCAGTCCCGTAATGCATAGTATCGGTATAAAGGATTGCTATGGTCAGCAATGTCTGCTGCTTGTTCTCGCTCTCATTATAGGCTGCCTCAAAGTACTCAGCCGCTTCCCTCTCCCTGTTATTCTCCAGCAGAATCTCACCCATCATCAGTTGGAATTCCATCCGTTGCTGACCTTGGGACAACGTTACAGCCTTCTTCAGTGCCTGAACCGCTTCGTCTATATTATGTCTTCTGCTCTCAAGAAATGCCTTGTGCAAATATACCTGGCTTATTTCCTCGTCATCTTCCGGGAAGTATTTCTGCGCCTTATCCAGCATCTCCCTTGCCTCGTCGTACTTTTCCATGCCAGACAGCGTAACAGAATCCAGATAGTAAAACCTACCGTTTTCCGGATGCATTTCCTCCAGCTTCAGGTAAATATCATGCGACTGTTCCAACTGGTTCAGATGAAACAGGCTATGTGCCTTTATCATCAGCGCCCTTGTATGTTCCGGATTGATGGCCAGACTGTATTCGATACTGTCCAGTGCTGCGGCAAAATCGCCTTTTTCTATGTGTGCCTCGGCTATTTTATTCCACGCCATTGTGTTGTATGGCTGTTCATCCAGAACTGCCTGCAGTAATTCTATGGCCTGGTCATACTTCTCCGTTGCCATCAGGATATCCGTCTTCAGCTTGCTCAGTTTCCCGTATCCGGGAAAGTCCTTCTCCAGTCTCTGCGCCAGTTCCTCGGCTATCTCATATTCCTGATAGTCCATAAAGATGCAGGCCGCATCGTACAGGAACATATCCTTTTCCCCGTCCAGCTCCTCCATTTTCGAGGTTATAAACTTACAGGCCTCCTCCGTTTCGTCAGACCGTATCATCAGCTCCGTCCACAGGAATATCGTCTCCCTGTCATTCTGGTCAGGGATTGAGTCGGCAATCCTAGTCGCCTCCTCCAGATTGTCATGAAACATCTGCTGCCTTGCCAGGAATATCAGCGGATCCACACTGTTAGGGTGAAGGCTCAGTGCCAGTGATATGGCCTTGTTCGCCTCCTCCTCCCTGTTCTGCGTCATGTAGTATTCCGCAATATCCGTCAGGTCCTCGGCATCCATGTATATGGGCTCGCCGCTCTTGTCGGCCAGCTCATATTTCCGGAGGTTTTCCTGGAATTCAGAATCGTTGAAATATGCCTCGTCTTCCTCTCGCATTCTAGTTTTGCGGTTAGTGGTTAGCGGTTAGTGGTTAGCGAACTGTCACCTACTTCCCCTTTTGCCAGGTATCTTTCAGTCCTACTGTCTTGTTGAAAATCAGGTGGTCAGGCGTGCTGTCAGGATCCACATTATAGTAACCGATGCGCTGGAACTGCAGGTACGTCAGTGCCGGCAGGTTCCGGGCAAACTCCTCAATATAGGCGTTCCGGTTAACGGTAAGTGATTCGGGATTCAGGAAGGGGCGCATCGCGTCAATGCCGCGTACACCGTTCTCCTTCTCGTACTGCTTAATGGCATCACGGGGATTCTCGCAGGTCCACAGGCATTCATAGTTCCTTACCTCGCAGGGGATGCAGTGTCCGCAACTTACCCAGTGCAGCGTCTTGCCCTTGATCTTACGGTCCGCACCCGGCATACCGCTCTTGCTCTCGGGGTCATACGTGGCATGCACACAGGTAATGTTACCCTGCCCGTCCTTCTCAATGCACTTATAGTTGCCCTGTTCATCCTTCTCATCACTGCATGCAATGATGTACCCGTTCTTCAGGCGCACCTCCTTGCCGGGACCCAGTCGCATGAACTTCTTTCCGCCGTCTTCCATAAAGTCATCCCGCTCAATAAACAGCTCCTTGCTGAAGTGGATGGTATGCGTATTGTTCTCCGTAATAGTATTGCCCTCGGCATCGCGCAGCTCGGGGTTATTGATAGCCGTCATCTCCTCCACCAGCCCGTCAGGGTAATTGTCAATCACCAGCTTCAGCGGGTCAACCACGGCACTCACACGTATGGCCCGTGTATTCAGGTCCTCACGGCAGGCAGCCTCCATCAGCTTGATGTCATTCAGCGCATCAAAGGTGGTATAGCCGATCTTGTCTATGAAGTTCAGGATAGCCTCGGGGCTGTATCCCCTGCGGCGGATACCGCAGATGGTAGGCATACGCGGGTCGTCCCAGCCGTTCACCACACCCTCCTTCGTCAGGATCAGCAGGTTACGCTTTGACATCAGCGTATAGTTCAGGTTCAGCTTGTTGAACTCAAACTGGCGCGGACGGTTGTCCTCTATGTCGCCCGCATCGCCCCGCCATTCCTTGATCCAGGTAACAAACAGGTCATACAGTTCATGATGCGGAACAAACTCCAGTGTACAGATACTGTGCGTAACCCCCTCCAGATAGTCGCTCTGTCCGTGCGTAAAGTCATACATAGGGTAGGCGTTCCACTTGTTACCCGTACGCCAATGCTCCATGTTCAGCACACGGTACATAATTGGGTCGCGGAAGTGCATGTTGGGGCTCGTCATGTCAATCTTGGCACGCAGAATCATCTTGCCCGGCTCCACGTTGCCCGAGTTCATTTCCCTGAACAGTCTTAGGCTCTCCTCGGCAGGGCGGTCGCGGTAGGGCGAGTTCGTTCCCGGCTCAGTAGGCGTACCCTTCTGCGCCGCAATCTCCTCGCTCGTCTGCTCGTCCACATAGGCACGGCCCTGCAGGATACACCACTCGGCAAAGTCCCACAGATCCTGGAAGTAGTCGCTCGCATAGCATACCTTTCCCCACTCAAAGCCCAGCCACTTGATGTCGCGCTCAATAGCCTCCACATATTCAGTATCCTCCTTCTGGGGATTCGTGTCATCCATACGCAGGTTGCATACGCCGCCGAATTTCCTGGCAATGCCGAAGTCCATGGCAATGGCCTTGGCATGTCCGATATGCAGGTAGCCGTTCGGTTCGGGCGGGAAGCGTGTCTGCAGTCTTCCGCCGTTCTTACCCTCGGCCAGGTCGCTCTTCACTCTCTGCTCTATAAAGTTCAGACTTTTCTTCTCTTCCTGTTCGTTTATGCTGATATCTGTCATAATGTATCTTTTTTCTGTTTCTTTATGTGGTTAGCGGTTAGTGGGCTAACTTCTTACCTCTTACCTCTTACTTCTAATCAAAGACAAAGGTAATACTTTTGATTTAAATATATAAGGTATAAGGGTAAAAAAATCAATTAATAGTTGTAATGTGTTATTAAACATATATTAACTGTTTGTCAGATATACATAAAACGCTTATCTTTGCAATAGCTAATATAAACAAGTGAGTTATTCTGACAAATAATCTTTTTACCTTAAAAGGCTAATATCAAAATTGGAGGTCCGTCGTGAGACGAACCTCCAATTGCTTTCTTATATCTTTAACCTTTCAACGTTTTAACGTTTCAACTTTTTAACCTTTCAACTTTTTAACCTTTTAACCCTTTAAGTCAAGTACTGCTTGCTGATACTCTCGTTATCCTCAACGCAGCGGATAGTGGTAGCCAGCAGTTCGGCAATAGACAGCTGCTTCACCTTCTTACAGTTGCCAGAGTAGGGGATACTGTCAGTAAACACCATCTCCTCAATGGATGATGCCTCCAGACGCTCGCTGGCAGGACCGCTCATTACACAGTGGCTGGCAATGGCGCGTACGCTGCGTGCACCGTTCTGCTTCATCAGGTCGGCAGCCTTAGTGATAGTACCGGCTGTATCCACCATATCGTCCACCAGGATAACGTCAGCACCCTCCACGTCACCGATAATCTCCATGTGGGCAACCTCGTTAGCCTTCTTACGTGTCTTATTACAGAGCACCATGGGGCAGTTCAGATACTTGCTGTAAGTGCTGGCACGCTTGGTACCGCCCACGTCAGGCGTAGCAATAATCAGGTTTTCAAGGTTCAGGCTCTGGATGTAAGGCAGCAGAACGCTGCTGGCATACAGGTGGTCAACGGGAACGTTGAAGAAACCCTGCTCCTGATCAGCGTGCAGGTCCATTGTAATCAGTCGGTTGATACCGGCTACGGAAAGCATGTCGGCTACCAGCTTGGCGGCAATGCTTACACGGGGCTTGCTCTTACGGTCCTGACGTGCCCAGCCGAAGTAGGGTACAACAGCATTGATGGTACGTGCGGATGCACGCTTGGCTGCGTCAATCATCAGCAGCAGCTCCATCAGATTGTCTGCATTGGGGAATGTGCTCTGTACCAAGAATACATCCACGCCGCGGATGCTTTCCTCAAAACACACCTCAAACTCACCGTCCGAGAACTTTGTTATGGACAGATTGCCCAGTTCACAACCCAGGTTAGCGCAGATTTTCTCTGCCAGATAACGGCTCTTAGTGCCTGAGAATACCTTAAAGTTTTTCTTCTCTTCCATTTGTTTTTATAAGGATTTTCCTTTATTGTTTTTTCGGTCTGCAAAGGTACAAATATATTTTCTTTTGTACAATCCTTAGCAAGAAGAAAATTTGTGAAGTCCCTTTAACTTCCCTTTAACTTCCGAAAGTTCAGAATTTGATTATCCGTCGTAATCAACCTTTACAAGTATTCAGGCTTAATTCGGGGAGTTTGAAGCCTGAATTCTCCGGGTTTGCAGGCTTCAAACTATTGGGATTAAATATGCGTAGCAGGGCACGGCTGAAGAGAGAAGCCAAAAACGTCCTGGCTCGGGTGGGGCGGGCTGAAGAGAGAAGCCAAAAACGTCCTGGCTCGGGTGGGGCGGATACGGCAGTTTGTGAATCACGAAATAAACTCGCTATCGCTCAGACAAAATTTCGTTCTACGATTCACAAACTGACATATCCTCTAAAGACCCCCTCGTGCGGAATGTTTTTGGCTTCTCTCTTCAGCCCTCCCAATCCAGCACAGATGGAATTCCTTTTGGCGACAAGAGGATAGTTGTGCAAGTGCCAGACTATTTTATTCCAGCATATTTGAAGGAATCGCAGAATGCAGGGTTTGCTGATGGCTTACATCACCATCTTTTAGGCAGCACGACTATTTTATTCCAGCATATTTGAAGGAATCGCAGAATGCAGGGTTTGCTGATGGCTTACATCACCATCTTTTAGGCAGCACGATGTTTTCCACATCATGAGCTTTCTCAAATAATGGTGAGATTTCATCGTCCGTAAAGCCTGCTATGCCACAGCCTATGCGGGTAACAAGGAATGTCAGTTCTGGGTGAGCTTTAGCAAACTCGATAAATTCATCCACATACGGGCGAATGGTCTCCACCCCGCCCTGCATAGTGGGGATAGCATAGCTTTGGCCTTGTAAGCCAACTCCTTGTCCCATAATGGCTCCAAACTTGCGGTAAGCTACATAAGCCGCTCCACCGCCATGCATACCTCTCAGGTTACTGCCAAAGACGAATATCTCGCCTGGCTGGAGTTTCGAAATAAACTCTGGTGTTGTACGTTTTCGTTGCATAGGTCTAAGCATCGCGTCGGAGATGGTGCTGTAATCTATATCTGGACAAGGTGACTCCAAAATACTTGAACTGAAAACAGATGTCTCTTCTGCAATACTAAGCTTAGGTTCTACCACTATTACTTCTGCCATTTCCATACTGCTGCAGGAGTAATGCCCATTTGCTCTGCCACCTCTTTTCCTTTGTATCCTTTCAGAAGAATTAAATCTATAATCAATCTGTCTTCACGACTCATGGACGAATGGTCGCATATATCTTCTAACATACGATTGAATCGCAGGCGTAGGTTGCTTGAAACATCGAACGAGCGCAGATAGTCTTCAAAAGAGATGCTACCATACTCCCTCCTGTACCATTTTAGTGCATCAAGCACTATATATCGGAATCCGTTTATAATCCAGGACTTTAGGCTAACACCAGGCGAATGGTCTTCTAATGGTTTCCAGTCGTTTTCCATCAGATAGATGGCATATTG
>CACYMI010000091.1 GCA_902775385.1 uncultured Bacteroidales bacterium | reverse complement strand
AACATGCGTTCGGCAACAGCTGACGGTATCAGTATCATCAACTTCGGTATGGGAAGCCCTAATGCGGCTATTATCATGGACCTGCTGAGTGCCATAAAGCCAAAGGCATGCCTGTTCCTGGGCAAATGCGGCGGTATTTCTACCAAGACTCAGCGCGGCGACCTGATTCTTCCGATTGCCGGCATCAGGGGTGAGGGAACCAGTAATGACTACTTCCCGCCCGAGGTTCCTGCCCTGCCGGCCTTTATGCTGCAGCGCGCCATCTCCAGTACCATCCGCGACCTGGGCTTCGACTACTGGACGGGAACGGTCTACACCACTAACCGCCGTGTATGGGAGCATGATGACAAGTTCAAGGAGTATCTGCTGACCACACGTGCCATGGCTGTGGATATGGAGACGGCAACGCTCTTTACCTGCGGATTTGCCAACCATATCCCCACAGGAGCCCTTCTGCTGGTAAGTGACAATCCTATGATTCCGGAAGGTGTAAAGACGGATCAGAGCGATAAGATTGTGACCAGCAGGTATGTGGAGGATCATGTGAGCATAGGTATTCAGGCGCTGGAGATGATCAAGCAGGAGAAGAAGACCGTACGTCACCTGAAATTCGACTATTAATGGCAGCTCAGACAAAAGGAAGCGTTACGCACGAGGACATCATACGGTCCGTACGTGCCGGAGAGGTGAGGCCCGTCTATCTGCTGATGGGCGCAGAGGATTACTATATAGATAAACTGAGCGATTTTCTCACGGATACTTTGCTGAAGCCCGAGGAGCGCGATTTCAACCTGGATGTGGCATATGGGCTGGAGGTAACCGCCGACAAGGTGGTGGAGCTGGCCAGGGCCTATCCCGTAATGGCAGACAGGCGTGTGGTATTGGTGCGCGAGGCGCAGGCTATGCGCTCGCTTGACGCATTAGAGGCATACCTGCGGCATCTTACCCCCACCACCGTGCTTATTATCTGCTATAAGCATGGCACGCTGGACAGGCGCAAGGCAGTAGCCAAACTGATAGAGCAGAACGGCGTAGTGTATGAGAGCAAGAGGCTGTATGACAGCCAGCTCCCTCAGTTCATCACCCAGTACTTCAGCCGTAAGAAGGTGCAGATAGAGCCCCAGGCTGTTCAGATGCTGGCCGGCCACGTAGGAGCCGATCTGTGCCGTCTTTCCGCCGAGATGGACAAACTGCTGCTCTCACTTGCGCAGTCTGAGAATTGCGTAACCGCAAGCAGGGTAGAGGAGCTGACCGGAATGAGCAAGGAGTTCAATGATTTCGAGTTGCGTTCCGCCTTAGCGGTAAAGGACGTCTTCAAGAGCATGCAGATAGTAAAATACTATCAGGGGCAGCAACAGAAATTCGCCTTGCCGCAGACACTTTCCAATTTATTTACATTTTTTTCGGCTGTATTGCTGACATATTACTCACCTGATAAGAGTGACAGGGGGATAGCTGCCTGGTTAGGAATACCGGAATGGCAAGCCCGGAAGGATATTATTCCTGCCTACCGGACCTATAAGGGAGTGAAGGTTTTGCAGATTCTTTCTGAAATACGCAAAACTGATGCCAAAGGCAAGGGAGTAGGGGGGTGCAAAACCCCTAAAGAGGAGCTTCTGCAGGAGCTGATTTTCTTTATTTTGCATTGATTTCTGTCTAGATTGTAACAATCGCCATACACTGAAAATAGGGCCCTATCTTCTGTAAAATAGCAAGTTAGGGCCTTTTCTTATGCGCTGAGAATCGCGCGGAATCAGCCCTTCTTACAGCGGCACACGGATTCTTAAAGCATTCTGAAAACAGCCAAAATCGGTCATTTTTTCGATTTTTAAGTTTAAATTTGTAATTTGCGTTTGTAAACCAAATTCACAAACATAACCCTCGTGTGAATTTCAAGAGATTAAATTTAGGTGCGAAATTTAAACACACAAACGTAAATTCGATTTTCATATATCATATTTACAATTCCGAATTATGCGATTTTATTTATAAAACTGAATAATATGCAAATTTGATTTATAATTAAAAACACCTATAATTCAGTATTTTACAATAAAACGCATGTTATTTCTCTTCAATAGACTGTAAAAACTTTTGAATTTCGCCCTAAAAACGTTGTTTTCGGACCTTCCCGGTTACTTTTACCCTATATAACGTTCAGACATTCAGATTTATGATTTACATTATCTACATAGTTTACTTTATGCCCTGAAATTCGCATTCTTGCATGAATTCAGCCTTTTGTGCATGTTTGATGAATCCTGAATTTACAAACATAAATATTCAATAGTATAAATATTCACAAAATCTTTTCTTTTGATTTTTAAATTCAAATATTTGCATGTTTAAATTCATTTTCCTACCTTTGCACTGGGTTTAGATATTAAAATCAGGGGTCAGCCCCTACTAATTACATATAAAAATAGATGAAAGACAGGATCTATCAGTTGATGAAATATCAGGGTATGTCTCAGAAAGAGTTTGCCTCTACCCTTTGTATTGCAGAAGGTACCCTTTCAGGTATCTTCACTGGAAGAACACGTCCCACTAACAATATCGTTAATGCTATACATGAATGCTTCCCCCATATCAGTATTAACTGGCTCATGTTCGGTGAGGGGGATATGCTTCTGGACGGTGCCGCCTCACAGCCCTCGGATGCCGTAGCCCCACAGGCCGATCTGTTCAGTCAGGGCAGTAACCCTTCTGCTGAGACTAATCCAGCCCCTGCTCCTGCACCCCAAATTCAGGAAGTGGTAAAATATATTGACAAGCCGCAACGTAAGATAACCGAAATCCGCGTCTTTTACGATGACGGCACGTTCGAGACATTTTCATCTTAAATGAAAAAACTCCTGAAACCCTGCCCTGTGTTTCAGGTTTTTTTTATACCTTCGCATTATAAATAGAGGTTAGTGGTTAGAGGTTAGTGGTTAGAAGCCTCCCCCTTGCCCATAAAAGGATTAGGTATAATAAAATAATGAAGAAGTATATTTTGGATTTGGAACTGGCGGCAGTAGAGCGTCTGCATGAACGCTACGTGCTGTTAAAGGCTACAGACAGGACCAGGCCCCTGCCTGAAATGCTGCCCGGCCAGTTTGCCCAATTACAGATAGAAGGCAGCAAGCAGACTTTCCTGCGCCGCCCTATTAGCATACATTTTGTAGATAAGAGGCAGAATCAGGTATGGTTCCTGGTTCAGACGGTAGGAGAGGGTACTCGCCAGCTTGCCAGGATGCAGGCCGGTGACAGGCTGAACGTGATCCTGCCCTTAGGTAACGGCTTTACCATGCCTGCTGACGCGTCGGCCCGCGTTTTGCTGGTAGGCGGCGGTGTAGGCGTGGCTCCCCTGTTGTACATGGGTGCCGTGATGAGGGAGAAAGGCTTGGAGCCCACCTTTCTGTTAGGAGCCCGCAGCGCAGGCGATCTGTTGCAGCTGGATAAGTTCCGTGCTCTGGGCCGTGTGTTCGTTACTACCGAGGACGGCTCCGAGGGCGAGAAGGGTTTTGTAACCCAGCACAGTCTGCTGCAGCAGGAGAAATTCACTCAGATCAGCGTCTGCGGCCCCAAGCCCATGATGGTAGCGGTGGCCCGTTATGCCAAGAGCACCGGCACCCCCTGCGAGGTTAGTCTGGAGAATATGATGGCCTGCGGACTGGGAGCCTGTCTGTGCTGCGTGGAGGATACCGAGATGGGCAATGTGTGTGTTTGTAAGGAAGGTCCTGTATTCGACATAAAGAAACTGAAATGGCAGATTTAAGAACTAATATAGCAGGCCTTCAGCTCTGCAATCCCGTAATGACCGCCAGCGGAACATTCGGCTACGGTCTGGAGTTCCAGGATTTCGTGAATCTGGAAGACATTGGCGGTATCATCGTCAAAGGCACTACGTTGCAGCCCCGCCAGGGAAATCCCTATCCCCGTATGGCAGAGACGGCACAGGGAATGCTCAACTGCGTAGGTCTTCAGAACAAGGGTGTGGATTACTTCTGCCAGCATATCTATCCGCAGATTAAGGATATCCGCACCAACATGATTGTGAATGTCTCCGGCAATAGTCCCGAGGATTATGCGGAGTGTGCGGCCCGTATCAACGAGCTGGAGCATATCCCGGCCATTGAGCTGAATATCTCCTGCCCCAACGTCAAGCATGGCGGCATGGCTTTCGGAACCACAACAGAAGGCGCTGCCAGTGTGGTGAAGGCTGTCAGGGAGGCTTATAAGAAGACGCTGATTGTGAAGTTGTCGCCCAACGTAACCAGTATTACCGATATCGCCCTGGCCGTTCAGGATGCGGGAGCCGATGCCGTCAGCCTTATCAACACGCTGATGGGAATGGCCATTGATATTGAGAAGCGCAAGCGCATTCTCAGCATCGGTACTGGAGGTCTCAGCGGTCCGTGTGTCAAGCCCGTGGCCCTGCGTATGGTATATCAGGTAGCCCATGCCGTACAGATTCCCGTAATCGGACTGGGCGGCATCAGCTGTGCGGATGATGCAGTAGAGTTCCTGCTTGCCGGAGCTTCGGCCATAGAGATAGGAACCGCCAATTTCCTGGATCCTGCCGTTACCGTCAAGGTAGCACAGGGAATCAATGACTATCTGGACCGTCACGGATTCCAGAGCGTAAAAGATATAATAGGTATATGCGAATAGACATCATAACCGTATTGCCCGAACTGCTGCAAGGGTTTACCCAGGAGAGTATCCTGGGCCGTGCGCAGAAGAAAGGGCTGGTGGAGATACACATCCACAACCTGCGTGACTACACGCTGGACAAGTGGCGCCGTGTGGACGACTACCCCTTCGGCGGCTTTGCCGGTATGGTCATGCAATGCGAGCCCATTGACCGCTGCATCAGCAAGCTGAAGAGCGAGCGTCACTATGACGAGATTATCTTCACTACCCCTGACGGTGAGCAGTTCTCACAGCCCATGGCCAACAGCCTGTCACTGTGTGAGAACATCATCATTCTGTGCGGTCATTACAAGGGCATCGATTACCGCATCCGTGAGCATCTGATAACCAAGGAAGTCTCCATCGGCGACTATGTGCTCACCGGCGGCGAGCTGGCGGCAGCCGTCATGACAGATGCCATAGTACGTATTATCCCCGGCGTTATCGGAGACGAGCAGAGCGCCCTCTCGGACAGCTTCCAGGACAACCTGCTGGCAGCTCCCGTCTATACACGCCCGGCAGAATACAAGGACTGGGGCCGGGTCCCCGATGTTCTCCTTTCGGGCCACGAGGCTAAGATTAAGGAGTGGGAGCTTCAGCAGAGCCTTGAGAGAACCCGGAGATTACGTCCGGACCTTTTGAAGAAAAAGTAAGAGTTATGGAACACAACAAGAAGAAAATGAACCTGTACATCATCGCAGGCTGCAACGGAGCGGGGAAGACAACGGCCTCCTTCACTGTGCTGCCTGAGATGCTGAATTGCAGGGAGTTCGTGAATGCCGATGAGATTGCCGCAGGCATCTCGCCCTTTAATCCGGAAGGCGTGGCCATTCAGGCAGGCCGGCTTATGATAGACCGTATCATCCAGTTGCTCAAGGACGGCGAGACCTTCGCCTTCGAGACCACCCTTGCCACCCGTTCGTACGTCAAGCTGATTCAGCAGGCCAAGAAGCGCGGCTACTTCGTAACGCTGCTCTTCTTCTCGCTGAGCAGTTCCGAACAGGCCCAGCGCCGTGTAGCCCAGCGCGTAAGCATGGGCGGCCATAACATCCCGTCGGATGTGATCGTCCGCAGGTACGAGGCAGGACTGCAGAACCTGTTCCAACTGTATATGCCGGTGTGTGACTACTGGACGCTCTATGACAACAGCAACTGCCCCGCCGTACGTATTGCCAGCGGATTCGGGACAGAGAAGATTGAGGTCTTCGAGAAAGAGCGCTATTTTGAATTAAGAAAGAAATACTTTAAGCCGGAGGAGGGCAAGAAGAAATGACAGACTATGAAGTTCGCGAGATGCAGCGTCTGATAGACGCAGGCATTCTGCTGGCTCATAAGCGCCTGCTTGCCAGAGCCCGCTTTGACCAGCAAGTATTAGTTTTTGCGGAAAACGGAAAAGTGATTGAGAAAGTTCCTGAGGGAACGGCCTCCTATCCCGCTCTGGAGGGAGACCCCCTTCTCCGTCACCGTATATTCCAGGATTAAGAAAAAGCATGCCAGGCAGAGAATTGCTTGATAATCTTATGCAGGCATCCAGAAGCGCCCTTCCTTCCACCTGGAAGAGCGCCTTTTGGTTGCTTAAGCTTATGATACCCATCTCCCTTGCCGTAGCCCTGCTGCAGCATTGGGGCATACTGGCATGGATAGCCGGATACCTGAATCCCCTGTTCCACATGTTGGGCCTTCCCGGCGAGAGTGCCGTCCTGTTCATCAGCGGAGCGGCAGCCGGAACGTATGCGGGCATAGCCGCCATGATGTCCGTACACCTGACCCTGCGTCAGGCCACCATCGTAGGCATCATGATACTGATCTGCCACGCCCTTCCCATGGAGTGTACCGTTAATCACAAGACCGGTTCCAGTTTCTGGAAGATGGGACTGATACGTATCCTTATGGCCTTTGTGGCAGCCATGTTCCTGAACAGCGTCCTGCCCGAAATGTCTGTACCTTATATATATATAGGGGCGGCAGCCGAGAGTTCTCTGGCTGAGGTCTTGCTGACATGGGCTGTCTCCCAGCTGAAGATAGCCGTTATGGTCTTCCTTATCATCTACGTGCTTATGGTACTGCAGAACCTGATTCAGCAGTACTCGCTGTTGGATCCTCTGTCCCGTTTCCTCTCGCCCCTTATGCGCCTCTTCGGTCTTCCCCGCCAGGCTGCCTATATGTGGCTGGTGGGCAATGTGCTGGGCCTCAGCTACGGCTCAGCCGTCATGCTGGACCTGGAGGAGAAGGGTCAGATTACCCGCCAGGATGCCAATTCCGTCAACTATCACCTCATTATGAACCACTCCATGCTGGAGGACACCATCGTCCTGGCTGTCACCGGCGTATCGGTATTCTGGATATTGGCCACAAGGCTACTGTTCGCCCTCGTTGTGGTATGGGGCAGAAAAAGCCTCACCCCGGCCCTCTCCAAAAGGGGGAGCTAAT
The DNA here is from genome assembly GCA_902775385.1 of uncultured Bacteroidales bacterium. Lineage (GTDB taxonomy): Bacteria > Bacteroidota > Bacteroidia > Bacteroidales > Bacteroidaceae > Physcousia. The sequence goes on along the minus strand of CACYMI010000091.1, from coordinate 1,215 downwards.
TTATGAATAAGTTATCGTTATCGTTAACGTTATCGTTAAAAATATGTATAAAGGAGAAAAAGGAAACACATGGACGCACCTCATAGGTGCCGTTTTTGCTCTCACATCCATCTGGGTTATCTGGCCTGCCGTCAATGCCGGTTGGCAGATGACTATGGGTGTTATCTTTTTTATTGTAGGAATGTTCCTGATGTTCCTCAGCAGCACCGTCTATCATTGGCTCAGGCCGGGTAAGGTCAAGCAGGTTATGCGCAAACTGGACCACATCAGCATCTATGTAATGATAGCCTGCAGCTACGCCCCCATCTGTCTGGGTGTGGTAGGGGGCTGGTTAGGCTGGGGTGTGTTCGCCTTCCTCTGGGCCATCGTATTAGGCGGCACCTTCTATAAGATATATGCCATAGGCAAGTGGCCCAGACTCTCCCTGGCTCTTTACCTGATGATGGGGTGGAGCGTTCTGCTCATTATCAAGCCTGTTATGGATCGTCTGGAACCTCTCTCTATGGCATTCCTGCTGGCCGAGGGTATCTTCTACACCTCAGGCACTTACTTCTTCGCACATGACAGCAAACCGGGCTACCATGCCATCTGGCACGTATTCGTCCTGCTGGGAGCCATGGCCCACTTTCTTACCGTGCTGACTATTGTAGTCTGAACAGACCGCCTACGAACGTAGCGTCTATCCTGGCACCGCGTACCGCCTTGCCTGTAGCTATTTCCGTACGGTATATCCACAAACCGTCATTTGTTGATACGGGAGCATATACATAGCCGCCCTCGCACAAGGCCACAAAGCGGCGGCCGCCCATTCCGCTATGCAGGGGTATTTCCTCAATTGTCTTGCTGGTCTTGCTGTTCAGGTCGATAATCACACACCTGTCCTCGGCATCGCTCCAGGCACCCGCATTCTGGTTGGTCGAAACCTCAGCATATACCTTGCCGCCTCCCAGATAGAGCCAGTGTGCCACCTTATGGCCCGTAAGTGCCTCGTAGTCGAAGAAGTAATCCCCGTCGAACTGCATCTCTCCGGCCTTTATCCTGAGGAAACCGCTATGGCCGGCCGTCTCAGAGAAGCCGTTCGTCAGCGACGTGTTCGACATGCAGTACAGGTCGCCCCTCTCATCCTTCTGGAAACCGTTAAACGCATTCCAGCTGCCGATGTTACCCGTTCTGGTATCCGTTATCAGTCCCTTGAACTGGAAATCAGGATAACTG
>CACYMI010000090.1 GCA_902775385.1 uncultured Bacteroidales bacterium | reverse complement strand
CCTCCGTAGCTGATCATACGCACAGGGATATCCTTCAGCGCCTGGCAGGCCTTGGTCTCGAATCCCACATTGTTGGACTCCAGGTCACCCACAACGCATACAATCACCATATCCTGCTCCACATTCACCGTGCCGTACTTCTTCAGCTCGTCAATGATGTCAGCCAGGTGGCTTGAATTGTCAATGGTAACCGAAACACCAACCTCACTCGTGCAGATCATATCCACACTCGTCTTGTAAGTCTCGAAGATCTCAAACACCTTACGCAGGAACCCATAGGCCAGCAGCATCCGGCTGCTTGTAATCTGAATGCAGATATTATTGTCACGCGCTGCCACAGCCTTGATCTTACCCTTCTGGAACTCATTATTTATAATCGTACCCGGAGCGTCCGGAGCCATTGTATTCAGCAACCTTACAGGAACCCCCGCAAACTTGGCAGGCTGGATACACGTCGGGTGCAGAATCTTGGCACCGAAGTAAGCCAGCTCGGCAGCCTCCTCAAAGTGCAGCTGGCGTACAGGCTCCGTATTCTCCACAATACGCGGATCATTATTGTGCATACCGTCGATATCCGTCCATATCTGAATCTCCTCAGCCTGGATGGCAGCACCGATCAGGCAAGCCGTATAGTCCGATCCGCCACGCAGCAGATTGTCAATCTCGCCATAGGCATTACGGCATATAAAGCCCTGAGTAATGTAAATCTCATAACCCTCATTCTCCTTCAGAATCTGGTTACACTTCTCCTTAATGTACATAAAGTCAGGTTCCGCATTCTTGTCCGTCCTGATCATATCCAGCGCATTCAGCAGCACGGCCTTCGTGCCGCACTCCTGCAGATAGTTCGTCACCATATTGGTACTGATAATCTCACCCTGTGCCAGAATCACCTTCTCCTCGAAGGACGTAAAGTGAACTTTCGTAAAGGAACGCAGGTAATTGAACTCATCACGCAGGAAAGTCTCTGTCTTCAGTCTGTATTCCTCTGTCCTGTACAGCTCCGTCACATGCTGCAGGTACTTCTCCTCCAGCCTGTTAATCAGCGTATTGGCACCTTCAGGATTTTTCTTGTACAGGTAATCGGATATTTCCACCAGCGTATTGGTTGTTCCCGACATAGCAGACAGCACAACCAACTTAGCCACACCGTCAGCTGTTACCAGTCTGGATACTTCTTGCATTCTTTGTGGGGTACCTACGGATGTACCGCCAAATTTCAGTACTTTCATCTTCTTTGTATATGGTTTTATTTTATAAGTTCATTATTCACGCATCTGTAAACAGTCCCCGGGAAGTCATCAATCCATTGCAGGTTATGCGTACTCATGATAATGGCCGTCTTATGCTGGCGGCGTATCTCGTCCAGCAGCGCCAGAATCAACTCCCCGTTCTCCATATCCAGGTTACCTGTCGGCTCGTCAGCCAGAATCACCTTAGGATTATTCAGGATGGCACGTGCGATGCAGATTCGCTGCTGCTCGCCGCCGCTCAGCTCAAAGATAAAGTTATCCGCCTTCTCCTCCAGCCTCACCTGCTTCAGCACCTCACGGATTCTATCCTCCCTTTCAGTCTTCTTCTTCCATCCTGTAGCCCTAAGCGCAAAGTTCAGGTTCTCATAGACCGTACGGTCCGTCAGCAACTGGAAGTCCTGGAACACAATACCCATTTCCCTCCTCAGGGCCGGCTGCTGAGATGTCCTGAACTTCAGCATATTGTAGCCCAGAACCGTGGCTTCCTCCCCCTGACAGGGAACTTCGGCATAGAAAGTCTTCAGAAGCGAGGACTTACCGCTTCCCACCTGTCCTACCAGGTAAACCATCTCACCCTCCTCAACCGTCAGGTTCACATTCCTGAGGACTTGATGCTCACCCTGGAAAATATTTATGTTCTTATACTGGAGAATCATTATTGTTAAGTTTGAATTTAAACCAGTTGGCGAGTTGATAGTTGACAAGTTGATTCTTTACTCTTCACTCTTCATTCTTCACTTCCGACGGGGGAGGCTTTAGTGCTTCTTCCAGCCCGGATTGTGGCGTTCAGCCAGTTCGGCGGCCATATCCTCAATGCGCAGCCCCTTGCTGGTAAGCAGCACAATCAGGTGGTACAGCATATCCGAACCCTCGTATATCAAACGGTCATTCGTACCGTTCGTAGCCTCAATCACCAGCTCCAGCGCCTCTTCGCCCACCTTCTGAGCCATACGGTTCAGGCCGTCCTTGAACAGACTCGTAGTATAGCTGCCCTCGGGCATCTCCTTGTATCGCGTCTCAATGAAATCACTCAGTTCCGAGAGGAAGAGCAGGGGATTCTTCTCATTCTTCTCTCCCCAGCACGTATCAGTACCCTTGTGGCAGGTGGGACCGTCAGGATGAACGGTAATCAGCAGCGTATCCTCATCACAGTCATTCTTGATGTCCACCACGTGCAGGAAATTGCCGCTTGTCTCACCCTTCGTCCACAGACACTGTCTGGAACGGCTGTAGAAAGTCACCAGCCCGGACTCCTTCGTCTTGTCAAAGGCCTCCTGGTTCATATAACCCAGCATCAGTACATTCTTAGTGTCGGCATCCTGAATGATAGCAGGAACCAATCCGCCGCATTTCTCGAAATCTATCTTCATAATCTTACGTTTATCTTTTCTTCTTTTAAATATTCTTTCAGTTCCGGAATCCCGATTTCTCCAAAGTGGAACACACTGGCCGCCAGTGCCGCATCCGCATGACCGATGGCAAAGGCATCACGGAAGTGCTCCTTGCATCCCGCACCGCCGCTGGCAATCACCGGAATCGTCAGTTCCTCAGCCAGCTGTGACAGAGCATCGTTGGCAAATCCCGCTTTCACCCCATCATGATTCATACTGGTAAACAGAATCTCACCGGCCCCTCTATGGTTAGCCTCACGGGCCCAGTCGAACAGGTTATGCTCCGTAGGGATACGCCCCCCGTTCAGGTAACACGTCCAGCCCTTCTCATCCAGGCGGGCGTCAATAGCCACTACGCATACCTGACTGCCGAAGTTACGCGCAATCTCATCTATCAGCTCAGGCTTGCGGATAGCAGCGCTGTTAATGCTCACCTTGTCCGCACCGGCCGACAGCATTCTCTCCACATCACGCAACTCACTGATACCGCCTCCCACCGTAAAGGGGATGCTGATCTCAGCAGCCACACGCTGCACCATATCGGTAAAGGTCTTGCGGCCCTCATGGCTGGCGGTAATATCCAGGAACACCAGTTCGTCAGCCCCCTGCTCGCTGTATGCACGCCCCAGTTCCACCGGGTCACCAGCCTGCCGCAGGTTCACAAAATTGGTTCCCTTCACAGTCTGCCCGTCCTTAACGTCCAGGCATGGTATGATTCGTTTTGCTAACATGTCTGAGGATACTTTTTAATCAGTTCTTTCAGGTCGATCCGACCCTCGTATATCGCTTTCCCGAACACGACGGCAGGGATGCCAGCTTTCTCCAGCTCCAGGATATCCTCCATGCAGCTGACGCCTCCGCTGGCAATCAGATGGCAGGCAGGATGAGCCGCCATCACCCGTCTGTACAGGTCAATGGCCGTCCCCTGCAGCATACCGTCCCTGCTGATTTCCGTACACAGCACGTTACGGGTACCTGCCTGCATATAGCGGGTCAGGAACTCCGTCAGCTCCACATCACTGTCCTCCAGCCATCCGTTAATGCTCACTTTACCGTTGCGCACATCAGCGCCCAGAATCAGGTGGTCCGCTCCGTACTTCCGCAACCACTCCAGGTACAGCTCTGGATTCGTTACGGCAATGCTGCCCGCCGTAACCAGCGTAGCCCCGGCCTCGTATGCCTTCTTCAGGTCATCCTCGGTCTTCACGCCGCCGCCGAAGTCCACCGTCATCCCAGTTGCCTGTGTGATAGCCCTCAGCGTAGCATCGTTTACCACATGTCTGCTCTTGGCACCGTCCAGGTCCACCACATGCAGCCGCCTGAATCCCTGCTGCTCAAACTCTTTGGCCATACTCACCGGGTCTCCGTACTCCTTCTTGGTAGCATAGTCACCCTTAGTCAGACGCACACACTTGCCGTCAATGATATCAATGGCAGGAATCAGCTCTATCATAGTTCCAGAAAATTCTTAATGATACGTTCGCCCACACTTCCGCTTTTCTCCGGATGGAACTGTGTAGCGTAGAAGTTGTCCTTGTGCAGTGCCGCACTGAAGGGCAGAATGTAGTTGGTAGTTGCAACGGTCTGCTCACACACAGGGACATAGAAACTGTGCACAAAGTACACAAACTCCCCCTCCGTGAACCCCCTGAAGAGTTCAGACTTAGGATGCGTCAGCTGGTTCCACCCCATATGAGGCACCTTGTCCTCATGCCTCTGAGGCTGAAAGCGCAGCACTTCGGCATCAAAGATACCCAGGCAGTCCGTATCACCCTCCTCGCTGTGTCGGCACATCAGCTGCTGCCCGATGCAGATACCCAGGATAGGATTCTTCAGGTCGCGGATAACCTTGTCCAGGCTATGCTCCCTCAGGTAACGCATCGCATTACTGGCCTCCCCCTGTCCGGGGAACAGCACCTTGTCTGCCTTCTGCAGCTGCTCAGGGTCATCGGTAAGAACAGGTGTCACACCTAGTCTCTGAAGGGCGTGGATAACGGAATAAATGTTTCCTGCGTTGTACTTTACTACGGCAACTTTCATCTTTTTACACTTTTCGGCCTGCAAAGTTATGAATAAATGAACGATAATTAAAATAAAACACATTATTTATTTTATTATGTGGCGGTAAACACCCTCCCCGGCCCTCCCATGAAGGGAGGGATACAGGTGACTGTTATCAGTTGTCAGATTCTTCACTCTACACTTTTCGCAAAATAAAATCCCCGCCTCCCGTTTTTGGGGGGAGGAGGGGAAATAATGGTTGGAGAGGGGCCCGGGGCCCTTCTTTTACTTCAGCACTTTCTTGCCGTTCACAATGTAGATGCCCTTCTTCAGCTGAGAAGTAACCTTCTGGCCGCTCAAGGTATAGATGCCGTTAACGGCAGGCTGCTCAGCAGGAGTGACACCGTTGACAGCATCAGGATCCTCGTTAGCATACGTATTGCCGTTCAGGATAACCAGCAGGTGGCTGTCCTCCAATACAGGATAAGCATCCGTACCCAGTGTCTGGAACCAGTTGATACGGGTCTGGTCGCCATTCAGCTTGTAGCAGACCTCGCCGCTTGCCAGCTGCGCATCCGTAACCTGTGTCGCATCCTGGGGATTAGCCCGCTGACCACTGCTTGAACCGTTGATGTAGTCGCCCTTGTAGTAACTGTTGTAAATCTTAGAGTTAGCACCGTTCAGCGCACCGAAGAACTGCGCATACCTGGGAGCGTTTACCGTACCTATTGACAGGCAGTTCTGTATGGTTACCAGTGAAGAGTTGGTATAACCCACCATACCGCCGAAGGTACAGTTGCCCGGAACATCGGCTGTATTGATTAGCTTACCGTCAAACAGACAGTTCATGATGGTACAAACCGCATTGGTAGAGTTGTTAGTGTAACCCACAATACCGCCGTAATTACCGCCGCCGCCGTTATCGCTGGCACCCAGTGTGCCGGAGTAAGTGCAGTTCTCAATACGTACCGTTCCGTCCATTGAACCGCCCAGGATACCGCCCTGACGGCCGCCTACACAACTGTTGACAATGTTCACATAGCTGTGGATGTTGCGGATAAGCAGATTCTTGTCACGTGCAAAGGCAGCCACACTGCCGGTGTACTGGTGTGTGGTGGTAATCTCGCCGTAGATATTGAAGTTCTCAATCCACGCATTGTCCGAGATAACACCGAACAGACCGTACCAGGTCATGTTGCTCGTCACATTGAAGTTTGTGATGCTATGGCCCTGGCCGTTAAAGTGACCCTTGTACCCGGCATTGCCGTTAGGTGTACTCTGCCAGTTGCCGATAGGCGTCCAGTTAATCTCCTCGCCCAGCTGAGCCATATCAATGTCATTGGTCAGCACAGCATCCGCAGTCAGATTGCCGCTGTTCACAATGTATGAGAATATAGCCAGGTCAGCGGCACTTGCCAACTGATATACACCCTCCACAGGCTTAGGCATCAGCTCATTGTTATTCAGCTCCTGGGCAATCCTCAGTGCCTCGTTAACATTCACATCGGCATTCTCACAGTGCCCGAAAGCAGCATCAGCCTTATCAGACCAGAAATTATAATCCTCGTCCGAAATCAGCTTTCGCTCATCCAGGGCATACAGCGTTTCCTGCAGGTTATAGGCAGCCTTGAACATCTCCGTATAAGCCATACGGGCCGTGTGTACCTGATTGAAAAGCTCAGACAAGGTATCAATAACCTTCATCTTATCCTCGCCAGTCGCGGCAGAGGCAGCAGCGGCAATAGCCTGCTCCAGCTCACCCTTCAGTGCACCGGGAATGTTAGGATACTTGCCAATCTCGTTTATGTCGAACACAGGCTCCAGGGCTACGATAGCCTCGGCACGGGCCACAAAGCCCTCCAGCACCTCGGAGAGCCTGTCATTAGCCTCAGCGGCAGTACCCAGGTAATATACATGAATATTACCGAATGGCAGCCAGTCACTACCCAGTCCGGTTCCCAGATTGCGGAAACCAACCGTCAGCGTACCGTCCTTCACCTCAGTAACACAGAAGTTCTGGTAACGGCCCGCATTGAAGGCAACCGAGCAACCCTCTCTAACCTGCGGAACCCAGCCAGTTACGTCCCCCGTATCGTACAGTTTGTCGCTGCTTTCACCCATGCAGTTCTCGCCCGGGATGGCATCATCCTGTGAGATAACATCCTCACCTACGGTCATAACATAATTGTTTGTACCGTTCATATACAGCTGTCCGGCGCTGAAAGTAGTATAGATATCGCCACCCGTACGGAACAGCGCATTAGCGGACATCATGTAGATACCCTCAGGCAGCCTCTCCAGCATCTGGTAAGCATTGAAGGCAACGTTGTTGTAGCCCTCAGCCACGGGCATGATCTCAGGTGTGCCGCCCACACTTGCCGTACCGCCGTCAGTCTCCACCGTCCAGCCCTCATAGCCGGCAGCAAAGTCAGCATTCGTCATCAGGCGTGTAATCTCCGTACCCGGTGTGCTGCCGCCGGCAATGGCATTCTGCAGCATCACATTCACAAAGGCAATCTCGCTGGCCAGCTGCTTGTCATTCAGCTGATGGTTTTCCGTAATATAGGCATAGGAACCGTTGGGATAATCTGCATCAGGCCCTCCGTCACCCGTCAGGTACGTTCTCAGGAAGTCGGCATACTCACCCTCTGGATTCTCATTCGTCAGATAATCCATAGCCTCCTTGCAGGCATCGGCATAAGCCAGATAGTTCTCGGCAGACTTCAGGATGTCCTTCTTCTGCTTCAGGCTCACTTTGTAGGAAGCCATGAACTCATCCATCGTGCTTATCTCTTCCCAGGACTTCACCGTAGTGGCATACACATTCAGCAGCCCCTGGTAAGCAATGGTATTCTCAATGAACTCCTGCTCCTTCGTACTCAGGTCATAAATCAGATCCTGCAGATTCTCGTCACTCAGGTTCTGAAAGTTGCCGCTGTCAAACTCATATACAATACCCGTGATACCATCTTTTCTGCCTGGTACGGGATATTCATCCTCATTGATAACCTGACGCCATGCGGGATCTGCGAACATTCCCTCGTTCAGGCGCCAGCAAACCTCACCGCTCTGCAGGTTGTCATCACTCACCTGCTTAGCATCCAAGGTAACCGTACTGGCCGAACCGTTCACCATCTCACCCTTGTAATAGCAGTTTGTCAGCGTACTCTTGTTGCTCTTCACAGCGCCGTAGAACTGGCCATATACAGCCGAGCTCACCTGACCGATGGACAACGAGTTGCTGATGAGTCCGATACCGCCGCTGACGTAACCCACCATACCGCCGAAGGTAGCTCCTCCCGGTGTAGCGGCACTGTTCACTACAGCACCGTCAAACAGGCAGTTGTTAATCTCGGCTATAGAATTGATGTTACTGTTAATGTAACCTACCATACCGCCGTAGTTACCGCCGCCGCCGTTATCGTTGGCATCCAGCTTACCAGAGTAAGTACAGCCCTCAATCAACGTCACATCCTGAGTCGTCTGTACCGTACCTAAGATACCGCCCTGGCGACCGCCTACGCTTGTGTTCATAATGTTCACGTTACAACGCAGGTTACGGAACTCTACCCGAGCGTCACGCGCATAGGCAGCTATACCGCCCGTATATTGGACGGAAGTGTTTACCGTACCGTCAATGCTGAAGTTCTCAATCACACAGTCCGAGGAAAGTACGCCGAACAGACCGTACCCCAGTTGCCGATAGGAGACCAGCTGAACTGTGCGCCTCTTGTCTTATAAGTCTCCAGCAGGGGGCCGAAGTCAATGTCAGCCGTCAGAACGGCATTCAGCTGGAACTGGCCCTCGTTCACCAGGATGCCGAAGCGTCTGAGCTGGTTGGCAGAGGCAATCTCATATACACCCTCCGCATTCGGGGTCAGCGTATAATTGTTGTCAAATACATCACAGAAGGCGCAGAAGCCGTCCACCCACTCATGGTTGTCCTGAACAATATCCGAGTAAGTGTTGCTGTATGCCGCATCCGCATAAGCCGAGCCGTCACAATGCTTGCGTCCGTTCAGATAAACCTGGCCGTGTGTGGAATCCAGCACGGGAGCCTCGTCCGTACCCAACTTCTGGTACCATCCTATGTTCTCCTGGTTACCGTTCAGCATGAAGCAAACCTCGCCCGTAGCCAGTTTGTCCGCCGTAAAGCTGCTTGCGCCTTTCATCTCAGTACCGCCGCAGCCATGCGGAGCACTTCCCTCCAGCCAGCAGTTACTGTCCATATTTGCTGCCGTATGGCTTCTCAGCCAGCCCACAATGGCACCGCCGTAGGTAGGAGTTGTACCCTCATCGGCAATAGACACCGTACCCATATTCAGGCATCCCTTGATCATACCTCCGTTGTTATTCAGGTAACCGGTCATACCGCCCACCGAACCATTAGCCACCGTATAGGTTATTGTACCATAGTTGGCACAGTACAGTAACGTATCCTCGGCCATGTAGCCCGAGATACCGGCAAAGCAGTCATGGTTGCCCGCCGTCTCCGTCAGCGTACCGCTGAAGGTACAGCCCACAATGCGGTTCTTGTACTGGGCAGAGCCCACAACGCCGCCTACATGGTGAACGTCAGCCTCGTTAACCGTAATGTTCAGGGCCGAGTGAACGTTCTCAATATGGCTGGTTGCAGCCTGGCCAATCAGTCCGCTTGCGGTGCTGCCGCCTGTAACGGTCAGGTCTCCCTCCACCGTCAGGTTCTTCACCGTAGCCTTGCTGATGTAGCCGAACAGACCGAACTTGCCGCCGCCAGTGCCGCTAAAGCCCGTAATCTTATGGCCCTGTCCGTCAAACGTACCCATAAACGGGGCCGCCTCCGTACCGATAGGGGAGTCCCATTCACCTGTCAGGGCAATGTCGCTTGTCAGCACAGCATTCGCCGGCTTGTCCTCGTTCACATAATTCACAAACTCCATCAGGTCATTATAAGTGCTGATGGTAAAATTCTTGGCCACCGGCTTGTAGCCGCCCAGTGCACTCACCTCATCATCCGTCAGCGGCGTCTCCCAGAAGGCCACGTTGGCCACATAGGTAGGCTGCTTCTCGCCGTCCTCGTCACAGAACAGATAAAAGCCGAAGCCCAGAATCTTAAAGCGGTCATTCACATCCGGGTCGGCAGCCACCAGCTTGTCACCGTCCTGATACAGGACGTTCTTGCCGTCACGGTAGGACAGCACAATACGCGTCCACGTATTGTTCTTAATCGTACCGAAGTAGCCATTACCGTTTTTCAGGGATGCTACACCCACCTGGTTCTTGTTGATGAACAGGTCACCGTCACTGCCGTTGCTCTGGTCCGTCTGAAACAGACCGTCAAACGGCGTAGCGTTCTCCACCATCACATCCATCATGATGGTGTATGCCGTGCTGGGCTGAGCGCCCTCGGCACGCTCCACCTTCAGGGCCGAAGCCGCAGGGATGTAAATAGCCTTGTTGTCCTCCGAAGGACCGTCCACACTCGTAATACCCGCATCGCTCAGCGTCGTAAAGGTAATACTCCTGGACCCCGTCTTGGCAGGCACCATCTTCAGGCTGCCCTTCACAGGCTTCATCAGGTCATCGGGATTGTTGAAATTCCACTGCGCCGTCGGTTCAGGAATCACCTGAGCCATGGCCTTCATTCCGTTTCCCATAAGCCCGGCCAGGGCAAACAGGAATAGTGAGTAAAGTTTCAGTCTCATTTGCGTTTGGTTTTAAAGTTAACAATAATATAAAATATGTATAATTCTCCTCAGTCAAGGCGTACATTTAAGGTTTATTATCTGTCTTTCGCCGCAAAAATAATCTTTTTCAGAATACTATGCAATAATCAGGGAGTTTTTTTTTCTAAGATAATAGACGATTTTTAGGATATGAGGTTTGCTAACCTCTATCGTATCTTTGCCCATTTGTTCTCAAACTCCCAGATGCGGGCGTCAAAGTCCAGTGCCCGGCGGCATTCCTCCTTTGTCTTACCCTTAGGGATGCGGGGGCCCTTCATGTTGGTAAACGGCTCGCCCGCGTCATAGGCAGCCAGGACAGCATCAAAGAACATTTTCCAGCGCACCTTGTAGAAGGTTTCCACCAGTCCGTCCCAGTCACGGTTCGCATAGTCCGTAAGCTGGTAGGAATCTCCCCATACCGTAATGATGGTACGGGCATTCATCTCAAAGTAATCCTTCTCCTCCTCAGTCGTGCCCCACGCGCGGGCATCACGGATCCAGTCATCAAGCGAGAACTCGCGGCAAGTCTTCAGTATCTCCACGAGCCGGTCGCACATTCCCAGGAACTCCTCTGAGGCAGCCACCATACCGGCCCTGTCCCCTGCCTTGTAGGCATCGGCAAAGCGTTTCCTGACCGCCAGCGCCCTGTTGCGGATGGACTGCCGGCGCGTGTTGGCAAGGTCGAACCTCAGATACCCTGACGTACCCTCCACCTTCTCCAGGATGGCCAGCGCCTCGTCCAGATTGTCAATGTCATACCCCTTGCGGAGTTCTGTCGTCCAGTTCCATTCACCCTCCAGATTGGGGTGCGCATTGATGATGCCCGATGCTCCCGTGCTGGTATGCGTAGTACATACCTTATCCGCCATCATGTGCCAGAATGCCCTGTAGTTCTCATCCACACGGCCCAGGTGACGGTCCGCAATGTTATTGATATACTCATCCAGTCCTATACCCGTATCCCAGGCCTGTGCCAGCATCGCCTCATATACGGGCTCGTTCACACCGAAGCCCTCCAGCGTAGAGCCCAGACCCGTGAACCCCGGACCGCCCTCGGCCTTGGCACCCGCAATCAGCCTGTCATTATGCTTATAGTCACCCTCAATCTCAGTCATGCCGCCGAAGTTACCCAGATAGCACCAGATGAACTTGTGGCCGTAGAAGCGTTCCGTAAGCCGCCAGATTTCGGTATAGTCACACTCATAGTCCAGCATAATCATCCTGCCCAGGGGGACAGCACCTAGGTATGCCTTGATCCGCTCGGGTGTCCAAGCCTTCTTGTTGCTGATAAAGAGCCATGCCATCTGCAGCCATACCGCCTCGGGGTCAACATCTGCCAGCGATGCATACACCCCGGCAGAGATTGCTGCCAGCGAGTCCGGTTCCCAGGATGGGGGAGAGACCTCGTTGAACAGGTCAATGCCATAGATATGATTTGTACCGTACATCCTGGTCTGCTCCTCCAGAAAATCCTTCTGGATGCGTGCGAATACGGGGTCCGATGGATTCAGGTAAGTACAGCGGTATTTCCCGTCAAAGTTGCACCAGCGGTTCACCTTCGAAGTCCGGATGCCCGGAACCGTCTGTTCCAGATCGGACGGGATATGCCCCGCAAAGGCCGGCAGTACGGGAGTCATATTCAGCTCACGCTCCCGTTCCAGAATCAGCTTCTGCAGCTCCGCCTGTCCGTCAATCCAGCTCTGCGGCAGCGGACCCTGCCAGCGGTCAATGTTAATCATACGTTGCCAGGGCAGATGAGCAGGTCCTGTAAAATAGGCACGTATCTGTTCGTCAGTCATACCATACTTGCGCCACACTTTCTGCCACACAGCCTCCTGCCCCGTAATAGCCAGCGGCATGTTAACACCGTTCAGCGCCATCCAGTCAATAAAGCGCTCCCACTGCTTCCACTTCCACCACGGCATGGTATAGCCGAAGGTACAGTAGTTCAGAAAGAAACGCGTGGATATCTCTGCCCGGCCCGATACCTTGCCCTTAACCTGCGGCATCTTCCCTGGCAGCTCTACCGGATTGTAGTCAAACCAGCTGACATTGGCCAGGCAATATTGCTGGATGTAACGGTTCAGGCCTACAGCCATAGAGTTGGCGTTGTTACCGCGGATAAGCACCTTCTTGCCCTTTTGGGCCAGCTCATAGGAATCCTCCGCAGCGGCGGTTTGTTCAAAAACTACGGCTTTCGCCTTCTCGCCCATAACTCTGCGGGCCAGTGCTTCCGCAGCGCGCTCATCAGCCGTCTTGAAAGACATCATAGCCAATGCCGCCATCAGAAGCAGGGTTGATCTGAAAATCTGTCTGTTTGTCATCATAGTAATTGTGTTAACGGCTGCAAAGATACATTTTTTTTTAAAAAGAAAGAAAATACAGATTATAAATTTTGATTTGGGATTAGGTTGACAGTTGACAGTTAGCGTGCTTGCGGAAACCATTTAGAGTATGCCTGGTGAAAGACCGGCGAGCCTGCGTTTGCAGACTCCCCGAGCCGACACTTGCAGACTCCCGGGCATGTCACGTGCAGACTCCTGAGGCAGCATAAAAGGGTTAAAGACGAGTTGATGTCTTCCCGCCCTCTCTCACTGGTTCGTTTCCGGTTAGCGGACACCGGAATATGCTGGTGAGCCGTTTTCCTCTTTTATTTTTCTCTTTTATCAGTGAATTTTAGATGAAAAATTTTGTCAGTTTAGAAAAAAAGATACCTTTGCACTGATTGTGTTAAGCAGGAATCTGCTATTTGAAAATTTTTATAAGATACTTAACCCTAAACTAAACGATAATGAAGAAGAGATTACTGTCCCTTGTGATGTTTGTTTTCCTGACAATGAATGTTGCCTGGGGTGATGGCTTTACCGTTGAGCGTGCTGTGAATCTGGGTAAGCTGAGCTCCTGGGCCGACATCAGCCAGTTCCAGTGGCAGGAGATTGATCATGGTGTTCAGGACAACCACGAGGAAATGGATGCCCTCATCAACCTGTTCTATGACCCGGCGCCCAAAGACACCGTGAATTTCTATCAGTACATCGTGCTGCGTCTGGACAAGGCTCAGGGCAAGCGTCCCTTCTACATCCGGGTGACCAGCATCAACAGTTCGGAAGATTCCTCATTGAATACGTCGAAATTGTTCACCGCCGTGAACTACGCATACATCATGCCGCCTATCGGCGAAACACAGTTTATGGTGAGGATATGGCCGCAGGGCGAGGGCGAGGAGATGGCGAAGACCTACACCTTTCATGGACATAGCTACGGTTCGATGTCGTTGCGCACCGCTATGCTCGACAAGAGCCGCATCGTGCCGGGCGACTATGACCTGCAACTGATTTTCTATAACAGCGACACGCAGATAAGTGACACTACTTACATAGAGAGCCTGCAGACCGACAAGCTCTACACCTTCTACGACTACAAGGACGGAGGCGACCTGGTGGAGTCATATCTCCGTGTGAACCGTTTCAAACGCATCAAGCTGAAGCCGGAATCGTGGGCAAGAGATGCCGTAACTCATATTAACGACAATTCCGTGACGGTGATGACAGGGCCCAAGATGCCTTTCAACCAGCACAAGCGGCTGGATGCACCTAATCCCACTTATCTTGATTCGCGCCTCTTCTCCCATCATGACACGCTGTGGGTGAACCTCTATTTGGACAATGAGCCATCGGATGTCGTTAAGGGACTGACGATGCACGCTGTGCTGGCCGACTATGACAACAATCCTGTGGGCGACAAACTGCTAACATGGGGCAAGGACTCCGTCAGCAACCGCCTGTACGTGCTCACTGACGGCGAACCGTGCACCATTGAGTGCTACCGCGACGGCTTCCTGCCCAAGCTCTGCATGTACCCAGGTTCTTATGACCATGTCACTGGTATCATCAGTGGCGATAGGGAAGAGGTGGATATCTTCCTGGAGAGCATCGCCGAGCCCGTCAACTCGCCCAGGGTAACCTCGGCAGTGCTCTCCACGCTGACACCTTCCACAGATTTACGAGGTGACGTATATGTCAGCGAGATTCAGCAGGCTGACATTTTGCCCACATTGCTTACAGAGACCGTCAAATATGATGAGTTCGCCTCGCACAAGGACACAATGAAGATAGTCAATGGCGAACAGCTGATGAGCCACGCTGAGATGGAAGTGACCATTGTGTCGCCCACAGGAATGGGTGCTGCCGACATCACGCTGAAGAAAGTGCACAATGCCGAGAAGAACGATATTCTGGAGGAAACCCTGGACGGTGATACCAGAGTCATTTACAGCCACCTGTACGATTACAGATACTGGACCACCACGTTTGACTTGCGCAACTATCTCGCCATCAAGACCTCGGGTCGTCCTGCCGTGGCCTTCGGCGACACTGAAGTCCGTCAGCTGCCCATTCTCGAAAATCATTATCTCGACATTGCACAGATGCAAAGTGATTTCG
>CACYMI010000089.1 GCA_902775385.1 uncultured Bacteroidales bacterium | reverse complement strand
GTGCTGCGTGACGGCAATTTCAATAAGGACTATTTCACCCAGATAGATATCCGTTACGACAAGGTGATCAAGTTCTATAGCAAGAGTGCCACCATCCTCTCCAACCATCCGTCCGGCACTTACCAGATGGTAAAGGACAGCAAGGGTATGTATGAGTTGCACATCTCAGACCCTGTCAAGTTCTGGAGTACCGGCAGGTATCTGGTTGTTCAGGTGAAGTAAAAAGTGGCTCCTCTCCCCCAAAGGGGAGGGTTGCTTAACGCTAAACAGTAAACAAAAATATTGAAAACAAGTAGAAGTAAACATTATAATTCCAGCAGATCGTCTTTGCCATTCGAAGACGGCATGTCAGACGTGAAGTTCCACAATGTGGTGGAGACACGTCCCGAGAGGGCTATTCTGGTAGGACTTATCACTCCCAATCAGAATGAGCGCAAGACCAAGGAGTACCTTGATGAGTTGGAGTTCCTGGCCGAGACGGCGGGAGCGGAAACCGTCAGGCGTTTCACTCAGCGTATGAACGGCCCCAGCAGCGTCACCTATCTGGGAATAGGAAAGTTGCAGGAGATAAGGGCCTACATCGTAGCTGAGGAGGATGCCGAGCGCGAGGTGGATATGGTCATCTTTGATGATGAGCTGAGCGCCAAGCAGTTGCGCAACATAGAGAACGAGCTGAAGGTAAAGGTACTGGACCGTACCAGCCTTATATTGGATATCTTTGCCATGCGGGCCCAGACGGCTAATGCCAAGACGCAGGTTGAGTTGGCACAGTATCGCTATATGCTGCCCCGTCTGCAGCGTTTGTGGACCCACCTTGAACGCCAGGGCGGCGGTTCCGGCAGCGGCGGTGGAAAAGGTTCCGTAGGTCTGCGCGGCCCCGGTGAAACGCAGCTGGAGATGGACCGCCGTATTATCCTGAACCGTATGAGTCTGCTGAAGCAGCGACTGGCCGACATCGACCGCCAGAAGACTACCCAGCGCGGTAATCGTGGTCGTATGATACGTGTGGCGTTGGTAGGTTATACCAATGTAGGCAAGAGCACCCTGATGAACCTGCTCTCTAAGAGCGAGGTCTTTGCGGAGAACAAACTCTTCGCTACGCTGGACACTACCGTACGCAAGGTGATTGTGGACAACCTGCCTTTCCTCCTCTCGGATACCGTAGGATTCATACGCAAGCTCCCCACTGACCTGGTAGACTCCTTCAAGAGTACACTGGACGAGGTGCGCGAGGCCGACCTGCTTCTGCATGTGGTGGATATCTCGCATCCTGACTTCGAGGATCAGATTAAAGTGGTGGAGAAGACCCTCTCCGACCTGGGTTGTGCCGAGAAACCCTCTATGGTAATCTTCAACAAGATAGATGCCTATACCTGGGAGGAGAAGGATGCTGACGACCTGACCCCGGCCACAGCCAGGAATGTGTCCTTGGATGAGCTGACACGTACCTGGATGTCGCGTCTGAACGGCGACTGCCTCTTCATCTCAGCCCAGGAAAGAACCAATCTGGAAACCATGAAACAGGTATTATATAATAAGGTAAGGGAACTGCACGTACAGAAGTACCCCTACAACGACTTTCTCTTCCAGCATTACGAGGAAGACAACTCAGAAAACAAATAAAGAACAATATAAACTGCCCAAGACCCTGCGAAGCAGTTCCCTCGCCCTAACGGGAGAGGGTTAGGGAGAGGGTCCACCGATATGGCTGAATTCAAGTATGCCCCAATGTTCCAGATGGGCGAGGACAAGACCGAATACCGCCTCCTGACAAAGGAGGGAGTAAGCGTAAGTGAGTTTGAGGGTCACAAGATCCTGAAGGTCAGTAAGGAAGCGCTGACCCTGTTGGCACAGCAGTGTTTCCATGACGTAGAGTTTATGCTGCGCCGCGAGCACAACCTGCAGGTTGCCAAGGTGCTCAGTGATCCCGAGGCAAGTGAGAACGATAAGTATGTAGCCCTGCAGTTCCTGCGCAATGCCGATGTAGCCGCCAAAGGCGTGCTGCCCTTCTGCCAGGATACCGGTACTGCCATCATTCATGGCGAGAAGGGACAGCAGGTATGGACCGGCTTCGAGGATGAGGAAGCCCTCTCACGCGGTGTCTTCAACACTTTCACACAGGACAATCTGCGCTATTCCCAGAATGCGCCCCTGAATATGTATGACGAGGTGAATACCAAGTGCAACCTGCCTGCCCAGATAGACATCGAGGCTGTAGAGGGTGCCGAGTATCGTTTCGTCTGCGTGGCCAAGGGCGGCGGCTCTGCCAACAAGACATACTTCTATCCCATGACCAAGGCTCTTATCCAGAACGAGAAGACCCTGCTGCCCTGGCTGGTTGAGGAGATGAAGCACCTGGGTACAGCTGCCTGTCCTCCTTATCACATCTGCTTCGTTATCGGCGGTACCAGTGCCGAGAAGAACCTGCTGACCGTTAAGTTAGGTTCCATCAAGTATTACGACAGTCTGCCTACCACAGGCGACGAGACAGGTCGTGCCTTCCGTGATATTGACCTGGAGGAGAAATTGCTGAAGGAGGCTCAGAAGATTGGTCTGGGTGCTCAGTTCGGTGGTAAGTATCTGGCACACGACATCCGTGTAATCCGTCTGCCCCGCCATGGTGCCTCTCTGCCCGTTGGTATGGGTGTCAGTTGCTCTGCCGACCGTAATATCAAGGCCAAGATCAATGAGGACGGTATCTGGATTGAGAAGATGGACTGCAATCCCACCGAGCTGATTCCCGAGGAACTGCGCAATCCTGGCGAAGGCCCCAAGGGTATTGAGATTGACCTGAACAAGGGCATCGATGCCGTTCGTGCCGAGCTGACCAAGTATCCCGTCAGCACCCGTGTGAACCTGAAGGGTACCATCATCGTGGCCCGTGATATTGCCCATGCCAAGCTGAAGGCCCGTCTGGATGCCGGCGAGGGTATGCCCCAGTACTTCAAGGACTACCCCGTACTATATGCCGGTCCTGCCAAGACTCCCGAGGGTTATCCCTGCGGTTCTATGGGCCCCACAACAGCCAACCGTATGGACCCCTATGTAGATGAGTTCCAGGCTAACGGCGCTTCTTTGGTGATGATTGCCAAGGGCAACCGTACCCAGCAGGTAACAGACGCCTGCAAGAAGCATGGCGGCTTCTATTTGGGTACTATCGGCGGTGTGGCTGCCGTATTGAGCCAGAGCAGCATCAAGAGCATCGAATGCGTAGAGTATCCCGAGTTGGGTATGGAAGCCATCTGGAAGATTGATGTAGAGGACTTCCCCGCCTTCATCTTGGTAGATGACAAGGGTAACGACTTCTTCCAGCAGCTCAAGCCCTGGTGCCCCGCATGTAAGTAATAGTAAGTCAAATAAATAAGAGCAGGCTTGGAAAAATTTCCAGGCCTGCTTTTTTTAGGGGTTAGGGGTTAGAGGTTAGTCAACTGTCAACTGTCAACTGTCTCACTTTCCTTCGTTGGCTATCTGCTCGTCAACAGCCTTGATTTTCTGTGCAAGGAGTGACAGCTCATCGCGCAGCTTCTCCACCTTCTTCTTCATACTGTCAACCAGCGAGTTGCCCTTCTTGCTGTTGCTGGAGAGAAAGCCCAGGTTGTTCTCGTAGGTGTTCAGCTCGTCGCGCATACGCTCATAGGCACGCATCATACGCTGGCGCTCATTGCTCAGGCTGCCGCCCTCCTTCTCAATCTTCTGAGCCAGGTTGTTGCGGAAGTTGTTCAGATGACGCTTAGCCTGTGAAGCGCTCAGGGCGCCGTAGATCTTATCGCAAACCTCGCGGTAGTCCTTGTACAGCTTGTCCTTGTCGCGGAAAGGCACGTGGCCCACCTCGTTCCACTTCTTCTGCAGTTCCTTAACCTGCTGTATGATCTCATCGCCCCCCTTCTCGGCAAGCTCCTTCAGCTGTTCTATGATGCTCAGCTTCTGCTCCTTGTTGGCATTCTGCTCATCCCGTACGCCGGCCGTTGCCTGCTGACGGGCCTCGAAGAACTGGTCGCAAGCACCAACGAAGCGCTTCCACAGCTCCTCAGAGTACTTGTGGGGCACATTGCCGATTTCCTTCCACTGCTTCTGCAGGTTGATAAGGATATCTCCTGTGCTGCGCCACTCCGTGCTGTCCTTCAGCGCCTCGGCCTTCTCCACCAGCTCCTTCTTCTTGGCCAGATTCTCGTTCAGACTCTCCTTCAGCGCCTGGAAGAACTGCGCTTTCTTCTCGAAGAAAATGTCACATCCCTTGCGGAACCGCTCGAAGATGGCCGTATTCATCTTCTGAGGTGCGAAGCCGATGGTCTTCCAGGTAGCCTGCATCTCAATAATCTTCTTCGTAATCTCATCCCATTCCGATGAGGTCTTGGGCTCATTGGTCAGGATTTCCTCCAACTGCTCACACAGGGCAGTCTTCTGCGTCAGGTTCTCCTCCTCCTTGGCCTTGCGTGCCTCGAAGAAGTCCTGATGACGCTTGTACACGGCCGTTGTAGCCGTCTTGAAACGGTTCCAGATTTCCTCGCGGAACTCGCGGGCCACGGGCCCCGTCTCCTTCCACTCCTGGTTCAGGATAAGCATCCGGTTGTAGGCAGCCACCACCTCGGGTACCTGCATCAGCGCCTCAGCTTCCTCGCACAGGCGGGTCTTTGCCTCCAGGTTTTTACGGAAGTCATAGTCGCGCAACTCATGTCCCAGCTTCAGCAGGTCATAGAACTGCTCCACGTAAAGTTGGTAGTTCTTCCACAGCTCCGTGGCACGCTCGGCAGGAACCAGCTTAATCTCCTTCCATTCAGCCTGCAGCGCCTTGAACTCGTCAAAGACACTGTTAGCCTCCTCGGGAGTAGCTGCCAGCTGCTGTATGCGGTCCAAACTTCTCCGGTTCGCCGCCTCCGTCTATGAAAGCCTGTCTTGCCTCCGTTATTTCCGCATTATGGAACTTGTAGAAGAGCTGTTTCAGCAGGTCCACTTCCTGCTTGTCGCCGGCTTCGCCGCTTTGGGCGATTTCCTTTACGCGGTTAACAACCTCTTCCTTTGTAGTGTACACAGGTGCGGCGGGTTCGGTAGTTTCAACTGTTTCGGTTGTCTCAGCCGTTTCAACTGCTTCAGCTGTTCCGGTTGTCTCAGCGGTAGCCTCAGGTGCCGCATTCAGCTCAGTAATCTCAGAAGACTGCTCAGGGGCAGTAGTCACGTTAGTCTCTAAAGAGTCCATCATTTATTGTTTTTAGTGTTAATATCCTCCCTTTTCGCAGGGATTGCAAAACACAAAATAAGGTAAAATATCCCTTATAACCTAAAAAATATTGCTTTTTTTTGCGAAAAAGTGGATTATATCCAAGTTTTACGTTTGAAATACCACCAGAACAGGACCGTTACGCCTATGGAGAGCACCACGGCGAAGGGGAAGCCCCACCATGCCTGCTCCATTCCGTTAATCAGGTTCATACCGAACAGGCTGGCTATCAGCGTGGGGAACATCAGGATAATACTGATGCTGGTAAGCACCTTCATCACGCTGCTTACATTATTATTAATAATACTGGCGTATGTGTCCATCGTAGAGTCCAGAATGTTCGTGTAGATGTTACACGTCTCACGTGCCTGGCTCATCTCAATGTTCACGTCCTCAATCATATCGGCATCCAGCTCGTCAACGGGCAGTTTGAACTTCAGTTTGGACAGCAGGTTCTCGTTGCCGCGGATTGAGGTAATGAAGTACGTCAGGCTGTCCTGCAGGCGGCTCAGCGAAATGATGTCCGTATTGTTCACATTACGGTCCAGGTTGCGTTTGGCTTTGTCAATCAGCAGGCTGATCTGCTTCAGGCGTTTCAGGTACCATACCGCACTGCACAGGAACAGACGGAATATCATATCCACCGAGTCTGTAAAGCCCAGACCGCGTTTCTGCTGATAGCTCACGAAGTCTATCATCATATTCGTCTCGAAGTTGCACACCGTAATCAGCACATCGCCTTTCATGATGATACCCAGGGGGATGGTAGTGTAGGGGGTGCGGCTTTTCATCTCCTTCACGTAGGGGATACGCAGGATGATAAGCACCCATCCCTCGTCGATATCGTAACGGGCACGCTCGTCGGTATCGGCAATATCGGAAATATAGTAATCGGGGATTCCTAATTTGTTCTCCAGGAAGTCAACATCCTCCTGTGTAGGGCATGTAACCTGAACCCAGCAGTTGGGTTCCCATTTGTCGATGGTACGCAGACCATTCGTAGTGTTCCAGTATGTTTGCATCTTCAGTACTCTGGCTTAAAGGGTCCATAACAGTGTTGCCTGCCAGGAGTTCCTCTTGATGCTCCCGGTCGGCTACAAATTCATATTCTCCGCGTGATAATCGTCCATTTTATTTGTTTGTTAAATGCTTTTTGTTGTTTTCGGGTGCAAAGGTAAGATATTTAATTGAAAGTTGAAAGTTGAAAGTTGAAAATTATTCAGTTGTTTTTTTGTTTCATTGTTTTATTATTGTGTTATGCCGTTATTGGAGCCTGATTTTCAACTTTCAACTTTCAATTTTCAACTCCATCGTAACTCTTCGGGTCAGGTCAATGAAATCGGCTACGCTTAATTGTTCCGGCCGTTTGTTGAACAGCTCGTCTTGCAGAAAGGTAGTATGGTCCAGGGCCGGCAGTCCTGCCTTGGCACGTTCGGCATCCAACTCGCCCAAGAGCGGACGGATATTGTTGCGTAACGTCTTGCGCCGCTGGTTGAAGGTAGTCTTCACCACACGTTTGAAGAGACGCTCATCGCAGCCCAGCTCCTGTGTGCTGTTTCTGGTCATGCGTATTACGGCACTCTTCACCTTTGGGGGCGGGTTGAACACATGCTCATGAACCGTAAACAGGTATTCCACATCATACCAGGCCTGTATCAGCACACTCAGTATGCCGTAAGTCTTACTGCCGGGGGCAGCCGTGATACGCTCAGCCACCTCCTTCTGTATCATACCCGTACAGCAGGGAATCAGCTCCTTGTTGTCCAGCATCTTGAAGAAAATCTGGCTGGATATATTATAAGGATAGTTGCCTGTCAGCACAAAGGGCTTTCCCTCAAAGGTACGTTCCAAGTGCATCTTCAGGAAGTCATCCTCAATGATATTCTCCTCCAGCGAGGGGAAATGCTGACGCAGGTAAGCTACCGACTCGAAGTCAATCTCCACCACCTTCACCAGTCGGGGTTTCTCCACCAGGAACTGAGTCATCACGCCCATGCCCGGACCCACCTCCAGAACAGGAATGTCAGGGCAGGCATCCACCGTGTCGGCAATATCCCTGGCGATGCTCAGGTCAGTCAAAAAATGCTGTCCAAGAAACTTTTTTGGCTTAACGCTTCTCATACGTGCTGATATTTTTGTAATTTTGCTGCAAAGTTACGAAATTACGACTTTAATTCATAATCCGGAAGGTGAAAAAGTTTTTTTCTTCAGCAAGCAAGATAATCCTGCCATTGATATTGGCCGCCGCTATTCTGTGGTGGATGTACCGCGGGTTCAGGTGGGAGGATGTCAGGCAGGCGTTGCAGAGCGATATGTCCTGGACGTGGATGCTCCTCAGTTTCCCCTTTGGCATTTCGGCTCAGGTGTTCCGTGCCCTGCGCTGGAAGCAGGCCTTGGCGCCATTGGGTGAGAACCCCCGCCTGCATACCTGCATCAATGCCGTCTTTGTCTCATACGGCAGCAGCCTGATTGTGCCGCGTGTGGGCGAGATGCTGCGATGCGGCATCCTCAGACGCTGGGAAAGAACCAATTTCAGCAAAGGTGTGGGAACCGTGGTAACAGAAAGGGTTATAGACAGCACCCTGGTTATGCTGTTGGCCCTCGTCACGGCAGCTTGCCAGATTCCGGTCTTTATGAATTTCTTTGCCAAGACAGGCGTGTCCCTGCAGGGTTTCCTGGGCACATTTACCACGACGGGATATCTGGTAACGATACTCTCAGGTATCCTTATTCTCTGTATGGTGGCTCTCCTGGTGTGCCGGCTGAACTTCTTCTCCCGCACACGGGCTGTGCTGACCGACTTGAAAGACGGCCTCTTCTCCGTCCGTTATGTTCAGAACCCTACCTTATTTATATTATACTCCGTAGGCATCTGGCTCAGCTACTACCTGCACTTTTACCTCACGTTCTACTGCTTCCAGTACACCGCCCAGTTAGGGCCCATGGCCGCACTGGTGGCCTTTGTGGTAGGATGCTTTGCCGTGCTGGTTCCCACCCCTAACGGAGCCGGTCCCTGGCATTTTGCCGTCAAGACGGTACTGGTTCTGTATGGTGTCAGTCAGACGGACGGCGCCATGTTCGTTCTGGTGGTTCACACCATCCAGACCCTCCTCGTAGTAGCCTTAGGCCTTTACGGTACCGCCGCCCTGGCTTTAAGCCGTAAAAGGAAGTGAGCGGTCTATAAATAAATTCGTCCCTTGTTAGCATCCATCCTGATGCGGTCCCCGTTCTTCAGCAGACGGGTGGCACCCTTCACGTTCACAATGGTAGGCAGACCATATTCGCGGGCTACCACAGCCCCGTGCGACAGGGATGAGCCTATCTCTGTAATCAGACCGCTGACGCTGGAGTAGTAGGGCGACCATCCGATGTCCGTAAACTTAGCCACCATGATTTCCCCTTTCTGCAGCCGGTTGGCATCCTCGGCGGAATTAACGATATGTACGATGCCTTCACAGATGCCGTTGGATACGGGCACCCCCTTCAGTATTCCTTCGCTTGGCCCGGATTCAGGCACATCAGCTACGGGCTTGCCGATGTAGGTGTCGTCGAATGACAGTCCTTCCTGTATGGCATAAGCCTTCCGCCTTCTGACGGCCAGGGGCAGCAGTCGGCTGTCTCCCTCTATCAGTCTCCCTATCTCAGTATGCGTCAGGAAGTATATCAGGTCGGCATCTGTCAGCAGATTATTCTCGGCCAGCATACGGCCCAGGATGGCATACTGCTGCTTGAACAGGTCTATCATCATGATCAGCCGGGACTTGGTGTATTCACGGTCCACCACTCCCTGCCTTGCCTTCTTGGCATACGATATGGCAAAGGCCTTTGTCAGCGGATTCCTGATAAAGGCGAATTCCTGCCGGTAGTTGAGCTCCCCTTCCTTCTGCACCAGACTCATGGGCGAGTGGATGATGCTCAGCAGATAGTTCATCAGCGAGTGCTCATCATCCCTCCAGGGCTTGTTGCGCATCTCGGCCTCCTTGATGCAGCGGTGGCCGTGTCTGTCCAGGAACAACTGATATTTCCCTTTGATTCCGGTATGGCTCTTAATATATTGCAGCAGCTCGTCGGCCGTGAAGCCCATGGCATCCGGCTCCTGCTCTTTAATCATAGCCGCCAGCTCCTGCAGGCGGGCCAGGATGTCGGCACTCTCTATATTGGGGATATTGCTGAGCAGGTGCGACAGGAACGACTGATACTGCTGCTTGTCGGGGAAGTACTTGTCCACTATCCTGTACAGCGTGCTGGAGGCACTACCTGAGTAGGCCGAGGAAGCATAATGATAGATGAGGCTCTCGTCCAGGTAGGCAATGTTGGCGTCTATACTGCGGTAAAGTTCCTGATAGGATGATGTACGGGCAAAAGTAACCTTGGGTATCAGCCTGTCAAACTTCTTCATCGCCTTCCGGCCCGAGAAGACATAATGCAGGAACTTTACCGAATTGACGCAGCGCGTGACGGGGTTCGCCATCGGAGCCGTCACCGGCGGGTAGTCATGATACTCGCCCATAATGGACAGGTTCATGGACTGCGGATGGGCAATGGCCACCTTGGCGTACATATTGTACAGCAGGTTCATATCGAAGAACAGATGGCCTGATATGGAGGATATCAGTTTCAGCGGCTTCTCCTCGTACGGAGAACGGTACACCCCTGCCAGATACAGCATGTAGCGCATGCCGTAGTCGATGGCCTTGACCGATGTGGACAGCGTCAGCGGCGTGACGGCCCCCGGCAGCATCTCCCCCACATTCCGCTTGGTAAACAGGTGTCCGCTCAGGTCCTCGTCGCGGTCAAACTCCTCTATGTCTATGATCTCGGTGGTGATGGGGCGCATCTGCAGCAGGTACAGCCTGCCGTCCTTAATGGCCCATTCTATATCCTTGTCCTCGCCGAATTCCTGTCTGATTCTTTTGCCTGTATCGTACAGCAGTCTTACCTCTTCCTCGCTCAGCAAGTCATCCCCGCAGGGACGGTAGTTCTTGCGCGAGATCTCATACTGCCGGGCGCTAACCTGACCGGATACCAGATTCTCGCCCTGCCCTTTTACCGCCTCTATCAGGATGGCAGATCCGTTGGCGGGGCTGGCGGTAAACAGTACACCGGCCTTGTCGCTGTCTATCATCTCCTGCACCACAATGTTCATCTGTGCCTTGCTTAGGCTGAAGTGCTCCGCATAGTCCTTTACCCTCTGTGCATTCAGCGAGGCCATGCATTTACGGATGCTCTCCATCAGGTGCTCCCGGTCCACAAACAGGCACGTCTCATACTGACCGGCGTTCGATGCTGACGAACGGTCCTCGTTCGATGCCGATGAACGCACCGAAACCTGTGCTGCCCCTATCGCTTCAAAGGCCTGATATACAGCCGCCTCGTCTATCTCGTCAATATCCGTAATTACAAATCCCCTGGGAACGGCAAAGTTATGTCTTACCAGCATGTCCAGCCCTTTAGCCTTTCCGCCCACTTCAGGATACAGTTCCTGAGGCAGCGTTCCTAACTGATATATCTTCATCTTCTGATGCTCCTCAAATCCCTTTGGTTGAAATACCGCTTACCGTCCCTGTTAAAGCCTATCTCCAGAATACCCCGGCACTCATGGCCGTCAATCTCAAACTCCGCAATGTTCTCATGCAGGATGTACTGTCCGTTCTGGAAGTGATAGGTCACGCCTGCCAGTCTCCTCACCTTTACGGGGAGGGTCTCGCCATTGTCCAGCCCTACGTTCAGCGCCAGTTCCTCCGGTATGGTTCCCATCCCCACCAGCTGCAGGTCCAGGTCGGCCTGCATCATATAGTGCATACCCGCCGCATCCCTATAGTTACCCACCTCCAGTACGCTTAGGGCAGGGTAGGATACCATCGAGTAGTTGAATTGCCGTTCATCCGATACAGCCATCAGCCACAGGTGGTTGTTCATATCGTTCCAGTCCCTGCGGCCGAAGGAGTGATCGCGTACACATGGCAGGCAGAGGGAGCAGTTCTGGCCGTTCAGCGTCAGTTCGCCCTCCAGCACACCCTCCTGCTCATAATGGCATTGGCCGCCTATCTGCTGAAGCCGATTAAAGTAATCCCGGTTCCACTTCTCGTTCGCAATGGCGGTAGCCATGCGCGCCGCAGGCATATTGGTGGTAAAGTCAATGGGTGTCCTTTTAGGGATGAAGGTGGCATGCAGGCTCACCTGGTCACTTTCATTCAGCGTACCCTCAAAGGCAAGCGTCCAGCCTTCAGCCTTCTTCTCCACTTTCACAGGCGCACTCCCGGCAGGGAACGACTCCTCCCTTAGGGAATATACCTTCCCGTCCAGGCAGATAGCCAGCCAGGTCTCGTCAGCATTCACTCGCTTGCCCAGCCGGGCAAAGACCGACATCTTCTCATCGTGAGCCGAGAAGTAATAAGAGTTGTTTACCATCGGGTCCTTTACCCCGTCAATCGTGTAGTTCTCGGCTGCCGGGAAGTCAAACGGTTGTTTCTTCACCCTTTTCCCGATAGCCCCGCACATTATTCTTTTTTTCAGACAGAAAAACATCGCATTTCATCTTTTGAGCATACAAAGATACGATTAAGCGAGAGATAAATGAAATAAATGTGAATTTATTTCTTTATCCGAGCGTGAGTATCTTCGAGGCGCAGCCTCAATGTACGATTAAGTGAGTGGAATATAAAATAAAATCAAAGTTTTATTTTTATTCCCGAGCGAAAGTATCTTTACTCTTTACTTTCCCCGCTGATGGGGCAGGCAAAATATTTTAGTCCCCCTGACAAAACATCCTGATACGCGGTTTAAAACTATTTTCAAGGCTTGAAAATTTATAACCAAGCCTTGAAAATAAATAACCAAGCTTTGAAAATATATTTTCAAGCCTTGAAAATAATTATATTAGGCGCATCAGAATGTTTTTATTCGGGGTGTCAGAATGTTTTGTTCGGGGGCTCAGGGTGTTTTGTTGCTCACACGCGCCCCCTTTTGTCTATATTTTCAAAGAAAACCAAGAAAACCCTTGTCTGTGCAGCATGGACGGGTATCTCCGTCTGGGAATGGTGAATCAGCTGTATATTGAGCTGCGTTTATTTTGATATTCACAGATTTTACACTACCTTTGTATTGTAAATACATGGATATGTTTTTTTAGATTACATGCTCAGCCGACTGTGACTAAATTAAAACGTTATTGAAATATATGGGCAAGAAGTCGATACGATTTTTCAATGACCGCGAGGTACGGGCGGTGTGGGACGAGGAACACAGCAAGTGGTGGTTCTCGGCCACAGACGTTGTGCGGGCGGTAAACGATGAAGAAGACTATGTCAAGGCTGGCAACTACTGGCGTTGGCTTAAAAAGAAACTTAATACGGAAGGCGTTCAACTCGTGAGTGTCACTCACGACTTCAAATTCCAGGCTCCTGATGGTAAGCAGCGCTATGCGGATGCACTGGATGCTGAGTGCGTACAGACAGTAGCAAAAAACTATCCTAACAACCGTGCCCGTAAATTCCTTGAATGGTTCACTTATAGTGACAACAGTATCGACGGACAGAGCAAGAAGAAGGCCTATACGCTCATTGAGAGTGGCTTGCTTGATAGTATGAAGCCGGGAACGCTAAAATGCTTGCAGCAGATTCATGCATATTTGTTTGGTGGATTATACGACTTTGCAGGGCAGATTCGAAACAAAACAATCTGGAAAGACGGGACGCTGTTCTGCCGTGCCGAGTATCTGATAGAGAACCTGAAGCAGATAGAGGCAATGCCGGAATCAACGTTCGATGAGATTGTCAGTAAGTATGTAGAAATGAATGTAGCCCATCCCTTTATGGAAGGCAACGGTCGCAGTACTCGCCTTTGGCTGGACTTACTCTTCAAGAAACGCCTGAAGTTGTGCGTGGATTGGAGTAAAATAGACAAGAAGGAGTATTTGGCAGCTATGCGCAGAAGTACTACAGATGCTACTGGCATTAGGGCTTTGTTGCATGGTGCGATGACGGATAAGATTGATGACCGCGAAATCTTCATGAAGGGCATTGACTACTCATATTATTATGAGCAGGAGGAGTGATGG
>CACYMI010000088.1 GCA_902775385.1 uncultured Bacteroidales bacterium | reverse complement strand
GAGGGGGCTTACTTTTTCAAATACAAGTCCGCAATACCTGTTTATCGGCACTGCGGACACATATTTTGTCGCTTTTCAATTTTTAGCGGACAGCAATAATACCATATGAAGTATATCTGGATAAATATAACACACAACTTTCGCAAGCTACAGTTTCGTTATGTGACAGGTAGTCAGGTACACAGGTTCAAAAAAACGTGCGCATTATCAGCAGACGTGGAGCCTAAGAATCAATACTTACTTATAAAGAAAAATCAGGGGAAACCAACTCCGGCATCCCCTGATTTTCTGAGCCTCTTGTCGGATTCGAACCAACGACCCCGAGATTACAAATCACGTGCTCTGGCCAACTGAGCTAAAGAGGCGGGTGGGAAAGCTATCTGTATCGCGCCGCTACAACCTACTACCCTTGCTGCTGTCAGGCCCTGGGGGATTCGAAGGGAGCATGCCGTACAGGACTTTCCCGTATTTGCGTGTGCAAAGGTAGAGATTATTAGCCTAAAACACAAATTTTGGCCTGTTTTTTTTACTTATGAACTTTTTATCGCGCACATACGTACATTATAAGTAAAAATAATTGTATCTTTGCATGATTTTTCAAGAATATAAAACAAAGGTAAACAAGACACAACATCTGAACATGAGCGATAACATTACAGGCCAGCAACAACCGACGTTAGTACAAGCGGCATCGCGCATTGCCATCAAGACAGGCATTCTGTGCAGCATCAGCTTTGTATGCAGCATCAGGGGCATCACTTCACCCGGGCTGGCCACCATTGGACATATCACAGCGCTGTGGGCGATATATGACATCTTCAAACAACTGGTAAAATACCGTCTTTTCGTACAGGATATCAGATTTGGCAAGTGCCTGAAAATGGCCTTCCTGATATGTATCTTTGCCGGGCTGCTGACTAACATGGTACAATACCTGTATTTCCAGTTCTTTGACAAGGGGCTGTTCCTGTCAACACTGGCTTCACTGATGGAGACACCTGAATACAAGGAGATTATAAATATCGCCTTTACCGACATTCCCCAGAGCCAGTGGAACGAGGCTTTCCATTTGATTAACATCCAGACACTGATGACAGAATTTATTATGATGAACCTGTTGCTGTCTGTCCCCGTTTCACTTCTGACAGCCGGCATAGCATCAGTGCCGAAAATTAAAAGCCCCGCTCCACCGAAAGAATAAAAAAACGGAAAAAACGGGAAGTGACTATTCGCCAACCGTCAACCTCCGAACACATATTTAAATCTTGAATTTTGAATTGACAAATGGATATATCAGTTGTAATACCCCTGTTCAATGAGGAAGAGTCCCTTCCCGAGCTCTTCAGTTGGATTAAAAGGGTGATGAACGAAAACAGCTTTACGTACGAGGTGTACTTCGTAAACGATGGAAGCACAGACCATTCATGGCAAGTAATAGAGCAATTGCAAAGTGAGAACCCGGAGGTGGTGCACGGCATCAAATTCCGTCGCAATTACGGAAAGAGTCCTGCTCTGTTCTGTGGTTTTGCCCGTGTAAAAGGCGATGTGGTAATTACCATGGATGCGGACCTACAGGATTCGCCCGATGAAATTCCAGAACTGTACCATATGATTATGAAGGATGGTTACGATTTGGTTAGCGGCTACAAAATGAACCGCAGCAAGGGCGACCCCCTGTCCAAGACCATTCCCACAAAGCTGTTCAACGCAACAGCGCGTAAAGTAAGCGGTATACATAACCTGCACGACTTTAACTGCGGGCTGAAAGCCTACCGTCTGGAGGTGGTGAAGAACATTGAGGTTTATGGTGAAATGCACCGCTACATACCCTATCTGGCCAAAAACGCGGGATTCTGCAAAATCGGAGAGAAACGCGTACATCATCAGAAGAGGAAGTTCGGGAAATCGAAGTTCATGGGCTGGAACAGGTTTGTGAACGGTTACCTGGATCTTATAAGTCTCTGGTTTCTGGATAGTTTCGGCCTAAAGCCCATGCATGTCTTCGGTTTTGTCGGCACACTGATGTTTATCTTAGGATTTCTGTCAGTCGTAGCAGTAGGAGCTACCAAGTTGTATTACATGAGCAACGGCATAGCCCATCCTTTGGTTACCAACAGTCCTTATTTCTACATAGCCCTGACCACTATGATACTGGGAACACAGCTGTTTGTGGCAGGATTCCTGGGTGAACTGATAAGCCGTAACGCACCTGAACGCAACAATTATCACATAGAGAAGGAAATATAAGGATGAAGAACCGGAAGAAAGTCCATATTCTATTATGCCTTACCGCCCTCATAGGGGTAAACGGCTGCGATACCATAGATTGCACACTCAACAATACAGTGGTGATGACATGTGACTTCTATCAGGACGGAAAGGCAGTTCAGTTGAACGATACACTGACGGTGACTGCCAACAACCCCGACGTGGTGCTGGTCAACCGCAAACTGAATGCAAGCAAACTGGCCCTAAGCCTGAGCTACTTCAATGAGGTGGACACCCTGCTCTTCAATGTTAGCGGCAAGGACTACAAGCTCACAGACACCCTATGGATAGAGAAGACATCCTACAACCACTTTGAGAGTCCTGACTGCCCGGTGAACATGTTTCACCATATCATCCAAGTACAAAGCACTCACTTGTTCATTGATTCAGTAACAATAACCCGAGGAGAGGTAGACTTTTATGAAGACGAGAACCTGCAGATACATTTTTATCCTGCTGCTGATTAGTCTGCTCTGCCCCGTTGCCTGGGGACAGAACAGGAAAAACAGCAAACCCAAGGAGAAGGCTCCGCTATTAAGCGGTATAGGCGTGGGTATAGACCTGTGCGGACTGGTCATGAAAGCTGCAGGGGCTAAATTTGCCAATATGGAGATATCAGGACGTGTAGGGCTGAAGGAAAAGTTCTTCCCAATCTTCGAGATGGGTATCGGCGACTGCACACGCTATGGCGGGGAGACCACAAATGTATTCAGCACCCGGGCACCTTATTGGCGTATAGGTATGGACTATAATGTAAACAAGAAACTGAATGGCAACCGCTTCCTGGTAGGTGTCCGCTATGGATTCAGCTCATACAAATATGACTTTAGCTGTCCTGACTTTACAGACCCCGTCTATGGCACAGTCAGGCCATTGGAGTTGGAAGGGCTGAAGGGTAACAACCAGTGGCTGGAGTTCTGTATAGGATTTGAGACCAGACTGTGGAGTATCGTCCGCCTTGGCTACAACATCCGCTACAAGATGCAGACCCTCCAGAGTTACTCGGAGCTGGGAACACCCTATTACGTCCCTGGCTATGGCAGGAATGATGACACAGCCTTTGGCGGTACGGTGAACCTGACCTTCGATATAGGAAAGACGGCCCGAAACAAGAACCAGAAATCCCTGTTCGGTAAACGCAAGAACAGGGAGAAGGAGCCCCAGGAAGATGTCAAGCCCGCTGAAGAGTCCCCAAGAGCCGCAAAGAGAAGAGGAGAGAGAAAGGGCGAAGTGAAGGCCGCCGACACATCAACTGAAAAGAAATGATATCAATATTGGAGATATGGCTTTTAGGAGTGGCACTGGCAATGGACTGCTTCTCCGTCAGCATCGCACAAGGGCTGGCCGCACGGCGCGTGATATGGCCTGGCATGACGGCTATGGCGCTATCTTTCGGCATTTTCCAAGGGGGGCTGACACTATCGGGCTATATAGGAACATCACTCCTGAGCCACCATCTCCGCCATCTGGACATCATAGCTGTTATCATATTGTTCTACTTAGGCGCTAAAATGCTGTGGGATGGTATAAGACATAAAGACGGGACAACAGCCCATACACTTAAACCGCTGAACATACTCACCCTGTCCGTTGCCACCAGTATGGATGCGATGGCAGTAGGCATATCCTTTTCCTGCTTGCAGCAAATAGGACAACAGGAAGTTCTGAAAGCGGCTGCCATCATAGGACTGTGCTCTACCCTATTCAGCATAGCCGGTCTGTGGTTGGGCATAGGCATAGGCCGCCACATCAACCTCAGGAGCGAGGTAATGGGCGGTATCATACTGATAAGCATAGGAATAAAAATACTTAAAGAATACCTTATATGAAAATTGAAAACCAATCCAACACAACGCCCGAAAACGACAACCGTTTCCGCCCCTATCATGTTGCCATGCTGGCACTCCTGATTGTGGGTACGGTCTTCGTAGCCACCCATGAACAGGGCTTTCAGCGGAAGATACCCTTCCAGATGGAGGAAGGAAAAATCTTCGGCACTGTATATCACATCAAATACCAGTCTGAGGATGACTTGCATGACAGCATAGTGGCCAGACTGAACAGCGTAGATGCCTCATTATCAATGTTCAACCCTAGCAGTACGCTTTCTTGTATCAACAGGGGGGAAAGCATGAAGGCCGACTCGCTCATCACCAGTGTATGGAATCTGGCACAGTCCATCAGCGAGGACACCGATGGATCCTTTGACCCGACCGTTGCACCGCTGGTGAATGTATGGGGCTTCGGATTCAAGAAACGCCAGGTTCCTGATGCTAACCTGATAGACAGTCTGAGAAGTCTGGTTGGATGGAAACGCATATCCATCCGGAACGGCCAGTTTTACAAGGAAGATCCCAGGATAGTGATGGACTTCAGTGCCATAGCCAAAGGATTCGGTGTGGATCATGTGGCAGAACTGTTCCGCAAAATGGGCATTGACAACTTTATGGTAGAGATAGGAGGCGAGATAGTGGCTCAGGGCACCAACCCTAAGGGAGAAGCCTGGCGCATAGGCATAAACAAGCCTAATGATGACAGCACCTGTACAGACAATGAACTGCAGGAAATTATAGAGATACACAACGGAGCCCTGGCTACCAGCGGCAACTACCGTAATTACTATATACAGAACGGACGTAAGATAGGACATACCATTGACCCCAAGACTGGATATCCTGCCCAACAGAACATCCTGAGCAGTACGGTAAAGGCACCCTCATGCGCTATGGCAGACGGCTATGCAACGGCCTTTATGGTAATGGGGATGAAAAGGTCGCAGGAATTCCTGCAGAAGCACCCGCAACTGGAAGCATACTTCATCTATGCCGATGAGGAGGGTGAGTTCAGAACCTGGCACACGCCGGACTTTTATGAGAAAATAGACAATAAATGATATCACTGACACAGAAATACGAACTGCTGACCAAGCTACCGCTGCTACAGGGCATTAGCGGAAAGGAACTGGCTCACATAGAAAACATGACCGGTATGGAGATTAACGAAGTACCAGCCATGAAACGGCCGTTGATCCGACAGAATGACCCTTGCACGCACCTGGTATTTCTGACCACAGGAAAGATGATGCGCGAGTACACCTCGCATGACGGACGCTTCCAGACAAAATCCGTACTGCAGGCCCCTACGCTTCTGGAGCCCTATAACCTGTACGGACTGAACTGCAAATTCAGATGTTCATACACACCATTGGAGAATGTATCTGTCATTATAGTCAAGAAAACGGATGTGCAACAGCATCTGATGAAGACGGAGATTTTCCGCATCAATTACTTCAACCTGCTTTCAGCTATCATTCACAAGAAGGATATGCTGCTGAGACCATGCCGGCACCAGACAGTAAAGGAGAAGATACTGCAATTCATCATGAGACTGTTCCCGGACTGTGAGGGACAAGTGGAGATTCAGATTAAGATGACGGACCTAGCCGACTACATAGACGAGACGAGGCTGAATACCTCAAGGGCACTGAACCAACTGGAGAAGGCCGGACTCATGGAACTGAAACGCTCACTCATCGTCATCCCCGATATAAAGAAAATACACAAATCATAAAAAACTTACAATCAGTAAGATATGAATCCATTGCTAATAAATAAATTCAGCACATTACATGGTACTGCCCCATTCAGCAAAATCAGATTGGAGCACTTTGAGCCTGCCATCATAGAAGGTATGAGACAGGAGGATGAGGCCATACAGGCCATCATCAGCAATCCTGACGAACCTACCTTCCAGAACACAATACAGCCCCGGACGAGCGAACTGTTGGACACTGCCACCACCATCTTTTTCAATCTGACAAGTGCTAACACAAATGACGAGATGGATGCGCTGGCACAGAAACTGAGTCCGATGCTGACAGAGCATGCCAACCGTATCATGCTGAACGAAAAACTGTTCGAACGCGTGAAGTACGTATATGAGCATCACGGTGACCTGACGCATGAGGAGCAGACGCTATTGGAGAATGTATATCAGGGCTTCGTAAGGCATGGTGCCTGCCTAAGCCCGCAAGATAAGGAGCGATTTGCGGAAATACAGGTGGAACTCTCTACCCTGACCCTACAGTTCAGCCAAAATGAACTGAAACAGACAAATGCCTTCTGGCTGCACCTTACGGAGAAAGAGCAATTATCGGGACTTCCCCAGACGGCTATTGACGCGGCAGCACAGGCGGCAAAGGAAAAGCATTTGCCCGGATGGGTTATCACGCTGGACTTTCCCAGTTATCAGCCCTTCATGACCTATGCCGACAACCGCGAGCTGCGCCGGCAGCTCTATATGGGCAAGATGACAATCTGCGCACACGGCGATGAGTTTGACAACCGCCAGATTGTTCAACGCATAGTGAACCTGCGACAACAAATAGCCCGGCTATTGGGATACAGCACCTATGCCGACTACATACTTAAACGCCGCATGGCACAGGACACGCAACATGTGAACCAGCTCACTGACCAACTGCTGAGCGCCTACATGCCACAAGCCCGCAGGGAACTGCGCGAGTTGCAGTTGAAAGCCCGTCAGACGGAAGGTCCGGACTTTACCATAATGCCATGGGACTGGGCCTATTACAGCCACAAGCTGAAGTTAGAGCGTTATAATCTGGACACAGAGATGCTGCGTCCCTACTTCTCTTTGGAGAAGGTACGGGAAGGCATATTCGGACTGGCAACCAGACTATACGGCATTACATTCAGGAAGTGCCCCGACATTGAAGTCTATCACCCGGATGTGGAGGCATTCGAGGTATTCGATGCCGACGGTTCCTTCCTGGCTGTGCTCTATACAGATTTCTTCCCGCGTGAAAGTAAACAGAGCGGTGCGTGGATGACCAGCTATCTGGAACAATATACGGATGAAGAGGGAAATGACATACGTCCGCATGTAAGCATCGTTACCAACTTTACGAAGCCTACAGCCGAGCGTCCCTCGCTGCTGACATTAGGCGAAGTGGAGACCTTCCTGCATGAGTTCGGACATGCCCTGCACGGCATCTTCTCCAAGGTACGTTTCCAAAGCCTGAGCGGCACCAATGTCTTCTGGGACTTTGTAGAGCTGCCCTCCCAATTTATGGAAAACTATGCCATAGAGCCAGAGTTCCTGCACACCTTCGCCTTCCATTACCAGACGGGCGAGCCTATTCCAACGGCTCTGATAGAACGGATACGCAAGAGCCGTAACTTCCAATGCGGATATGCCTGTGTGCGCCAATTGAGTTTCTGCCTGTTAGACATGGCATATTATACCCGAACAGAGCCACTGCAGCAGGACATCCTGCAGTTTGAGCAGGAGGCCTGGAGACGTGCTCAGCTGCTGCCGACCATTGAAGGAACGTGCATGAGTGTACAGTTCAGCCATATCATGAGCGGTGGCTACTCGGCAGGATACTACAGCTATAAATGGGCAGAGGTGTTGGATGCCGACGCATTCAGCCTGTTCCAGAAGAACGGCATCATGGACCGCCAGACGGCCCAGCGCTTCCGCGATGAGGTACTATCCAGGGGCGGTACTGAGCCACCATCCGTATTGTACAGGCGTTTCAGAGGGCAGGAGCCTACAATAGACGCTCTCTTGCACCGGAACGGCTTACCGGATATGAAGCAGCACAACCTGGATGTCCGCTACCTGCGTATGGCTCGCATCTGGAGCGAGAACAGCTACTGTAAACGGCGTCAGGTAGGTGCCCTGGTGGTAAAGGACAAGATGATTATAAGCGACGGATACAATGGCACTCCGCAGGGATTTGAGAACGTCTGCGAAGACGAGAACAACATCAGCAAGCCCTATGTCCTGCATGCCGAGGCTAATGCCATTACCAAAATTGCCCGTAGCGGCAACAACAGTGACGGCTCAACGCTGTACGTTACCGACTCACCCTGCATAGAATGCGCCAAGCTGATTATCCAAGCCGGCATCAGGCGTGTAATATATTCCCGTGAATACCGCATCCTAGACGGTGTTGATCTGCTACGCCGCGCCGGAATTGAAGTTACGAACCTATCAATCGAAGAAGAAGAGAATTGAAATATGAATAAGCATCGTCTAACCCCATTACTGATGGCCGTCAGCATGGTAGCCGGAATCATCATCGGCACCTTCTACGCCAGCCATTATTCCGGCAATCGCCTGAA
Source organism: uncultured Bacteroidales bacterium (assembly GCA_902775385.1). GTDB lineage: Bacteria > Bacteroidota > Bacteroidia > Bacteroidales > Bacteroidaceae > Physcousia. Next base: position 135 of record CACYMI010000088.1, on the reverse strand, counting down.
TATCATCAACACAGGCAGCAACAAACTGAACTATCTGTTGCAGCTGATAGACAACAACTACGTGGATACCGTTGACATGACCTCGCTGGTAGAGGATGCCATCCCGCAGATACTGATGGAACTGGACCCTCACAG
>CACYMI010000087.1 GCA_902775385.1 uncultured Bacteroidales bacterium | reverse complement strand
GCCCGTTGAGAGCATCGTGAAGCATTTCGTCACCGGCGCCATGTCGTTCGGTGCATTGAGTATCGAGGCACATGAGGCTTTGGCACTGGCCATGAACAAGTTGGGCGCACGCAGTAATACCGGCGAGGGTGGCGAGGACAATGCCCGCTACCACACCGAGGTGGACGGCGTAAGCCTCAGTTCGAAGACCAAGCAGATAGCATCAGGACGCTTCGGAGTCACCGCCGAGTACCTGGTGAATGCCGAGGAGATACAGATCAAGGTGGCTCAGGGTGCCAAGCCCGGTGAAGGCGGACAGCTGCCCGGCTTCAAGGTCAACGATATCATCGCCAAGACCCGTAACGCCATCCCCGGAATCAGTCTCATCTCTCCCCCACCTCATCACGACATTTACAGCATCGAGGATCTGGCACAGCTTATCTTCGACCTGAAGAATATCAATCCCACTGCAGCCGTCAGCGTGAAACTGGTAGCCGAGAGCGGTGTAGGCACCATCGCCGCAGGTGTGGCCAAGGCCAAGGCCGACCTCATCGTCATCTCCGGAGCCGAGGGCGGAACAGGTGCCAGCCCCGCCAGCAGTATGCGCTTTGCCGGTATCTCTCCCGAGATTGGTTTGGCCGAGACACAGCAGACATTGGTAATGAACGGACTGCGTAATCAGGTTCGCCTGCAGACCGACGGTCAGCTGAAGACTGCCAAGGATGTTATCATCATGGCCATGCTGGGAGCAGATGAGTTCTCATTCGGAACACTGCCCCTGATCGTATTGGGCTGCGTCATGATGCGTAAGTGTAACACCAACACCTGCCCCGTGGGTGTAGCTACACAGGACGAACGCCTTAGAGCCCGTTTCATGGGTCGTGCCGAATATGTTGTAAACTTCTTCACCTTCCTGGCAGAACAGGTTAGGGAATACTTGTCAGAAATTGGTGTTCACAGCCTCAAGGAGATCATTGGACACACCGAATTGATAGAGACCCTCTCCCCGCTCTCCCGTAAGGGCGAGAGCCAAGGTCAACAACTCCCCTCCATCACGGGAGGGGACGGGGGTGGGTCCAAGTGGGCAACCATCGATTTTGGCCGTCTGCTGTACAAGCCCGAGACAGACAAAGCCCTGTACTGGGACCGTGGTGCATACACCAAGGTAACAGGCGTGAAGGACGAGGAGATAATCGCTGCTTCTCAGAAGACGATAGATAATCAGGAGGAAGTCACTCTGGACTTCGCCATCAAGAACACAGACCGTGCAGCCTGCACCATGCTCTCAGGCGCTATTGCCAGCAAATACGGCGAAGCAGGTTTGCCCGACAATACCATCAACATCAAGTTCAAAGGTTCTGCCGGACAGTCGTTCGGGGCCTTTGCCGTTCGCGGCCTGAACCTGCGTCTGGAGGGCGAAACCAACGATTACTTCGGAAAGGGTCTTTCCGGCGGCCGGATCAGCATCCTGCCTCCCGCCAGAAGAGACGCCGACTTCCATGCCGAGGACAACATCATTGCCGGTAACACAGGTTTATACGGAGCCACCAGCGGCGAACTGTATGTAAACGGTCGCGTAGGTGAGCGTTTTGCTGTCCGGAACTCTGGCGCCATCGCTGTTGTAGAGGGTGCAGGCGATCATTGTTGCGAGTACATGACAGGCGGTCGTGTGGTTGTACTGGGTAAGACTGGACGTAACTTTGCCGCTGGTATGAGTGGTGGTGTAGCATACGTTTATGACCCCGACCACACCTTCGACTATTTCTGTAACATGGATATGGTAGAGATCAATCTGGTGGAGGAAGCTTCACACCGCAAGGAACTGTTGGAGCTTATCCGTCAGCACTATCTGCACACAGGCTCTGCATTAGCCGGACGCATGCTGGACGACTGGAATCGTCACGTCGAGGACTTCATCCAGGTTGTTCCCATCGAATACAAGCGCGTTCTGCAGGAAGAGCAGATGGCCCGCCTGCACGAGAAGATCGCAGATATCCAGAGAGACTACTGATATTTACAATTTGACGATTTACGAATTACGATTTATATACTATTTCAAGGATTTAGTTATTTAAGCCGCTGAGAGTAAATCATCAAATCATAAAATCGAAAAATAAATAGTAAATTGTATATTTGTAAATAGTAAATCATAGAGATGGGAAATCCAAAAGCATTTCTGACAGTGCCTCGTAAAGAGGCCGGATACCGCCCCGTTCACGATCGTATCCATGACTTTGGCGAGGTGGAACAGACATTAAATACAAAAGACAGACAGGAACAGGCCTCACGTTGTATGGATTGCGGCGTACCTTTCTGCCATTGGGCTTGTCCATTGGGCAATAAGGACCCAGAATGGAACGACGCCCTCTATCACGGAGAGTGGGAAAACGCATATAAACTGCTGAAGAAGACCAATCCCTTCCCCGAGTTCACAGGACGCATCTGTCCCGCGCTGTGCGAGAAAGCCTGTATCTTGTATCACACTACCGGCGAAGCCGTTACCAATCGCGAGAACGAGGCTGCTATTGCCGAGCGTGCTTTCCTGGAAGGATATGTAACCATAGAGAAGCCCGTACGCAACGGGAAGAAGGTTGCCGTTATTGGATCCGGTCCTGCAGGACTGGCCGCTGCCAACGAGCTGAACCTGATGGGATACAGCGTTACAGTATTCGAAAAGAACGAAGCTGCCGGCGGACTCCTCCGCTATGGCATCCCCAACTTCAAGCTTAACAAAACCGTCATCGACCGTCGCATCAGCGTCATGGAACAGGAAGGGGTAGAGTTCCGTTATAATGAAGAATTAATAATGAAGAATGAAGAATCGTCTGTAGATGGTACGGCGGTAGCCAACTCTTCACTCTTCACTCTTCCCTCTTCACTTAAAGATTACGATGCCATCGTAATTGCCACCGGAACACCCACTGCTCGCGACCTCAAGGCTCCTGGCCGCGAACTGAAGGGCGTGCATCTGGCCCTCGAACTGCTCTCGCAACAAAACCGCGTGTTGGCTGGCATGACATTCTCTGACGAGGAGCGCATCACCGCCAAGGGCAAGGACGTTCTTGTTATCGGTGGTGGCGACACGGGCTCTGACTGTATCGGAACAGCCCATCGCCAAGGATGTAAGAGCGTAACTCAGATCGAGATTATGCCCAAGCCACCCGTTGGTCACAACCCCAATACCCCTTGGCCCAACTGGCCCGTTATCCTGAAGACCACCAGCAGCCATGAGGAGGGCTGCACCCGCCGTTGGAACATCAACACGCTGGAGTTCCTGGGTAAAGACGGAAAGCTGACTGGCGTAAAGATTCAGCCAATTGACTGGAAGCCTAATCCAGAGGGCGGCAGACCCATTATGGTAGAAGCCGGTGAGCCCGAAATCATCAAGGCCGAACTAGTGCTTCTGGCCATGGGATTCCTGAAGCCAGAGCATCCACAGTATCCTGAGAACGTCTTCGTCTGCGGCGATGCTGCCAATGGTGCCTCCCTAGTGGTCCGCGCCATCGCCAGTGGCAAACAGACCGCCCGGAAGGTGGATGAATTTATAATTAAAAAGAAGTTAAGAAGTTAAAGAAGTTAAGAAGTTAAAGAAGGGAGTTAAAGAAGGGAAGTTAAAGAAGGGAGTTAAAAGAGGAAGTTAAAAGGACAATACCATAACATGTGTATAACTATCCTCTTGCCCCCTTATAGATGATAGTTCACTAACCACTAAATAAAATTAAACAATTATGGCAAACGAATTGAGATTCCAAGTAGTAGGCGAGGCATTCAAGAAGAAGCCGGTCACCGTCACCGCACCCAGTGAGAAACCCAGCGTGTACTTCGGCAAGAAGGTTTTCAATCGCCAGAAGATGTACAAGTACCTGCCCAAGAGCGTTTACGATCAGATGATCGACGTCATAGAGAACGGCACTCGTCTGGACCGTACCGTGGCTGATGCCGTAGCTGCCGGTATGATGCAGTGGGCCCAGGAGAACGGCGTCACCCACTATACCCACTGGTTCCAGCCCCTCACCGAAGGAACAGCCGAGAAGCATGACTCCTTCATCGAGCACGACGGCAAAGGCGGCATGATAGAGGAGTTCAGCGGCAAGCTGCTGGTACAGCAGGAGCCTGATGCCTCCAGCTTCCCCAGCGGCGGTATCCGCAGCACCTTCGAGGCCCGCGGCTACTCGGCCTGGGACCCCACAAGTCCGGTCTTCATCATGGACGACACCCTCATCATCCCTACCGTATTCATCAGTTACAGCGGCGAGGCACTGGACTATAAGGCACCCCTGCTGCGTGCCCTGAAGGCCGTGAACACAGCCGCCACGGAAGTCTGCCATTACTTCGACCCCGAGGTGAGGAAGGTAGTCAGCAACCTGGGCTGGGAACAGGAGTACTTCCTGGTGGATGAAGGCCTCTATGCCGCACGTCCCGACCTGCTGCTCACGGGCCGCACCCTCATGGGACATGACTCCGCCAAGAACCAGCAGATGGACGACCACTACTTCGGTGCCATCCCCGAGCGCGTTCAGGCCTTCATGAAGGACTTGGAGATTCATGCCCTGGAACTGGGCATTCCCGTCAAGACCCGTCATAACGAGGTGGCTCCCAACCAGTTCGAGCTGGCTCCCATCTTTGAGGAGACCAACCTGGCCGTTGACCACAACATGCTGCTGATGTCTGTTATGAAGAAGGTGGCCCGCAAGCACGGCTTCCGCGTACTGCTGCACGAGAAGCCCTTCGCCGGCATCAACGGATCAGGCAAGCACAACAATTGGAGCCTGAGCACCGACAACGGCATCCTGCTGCACGCTCCCGGCAAGACGCCTGAGCAGAACCTGCGCTTCGCCACCTTCATCGTAGAGACGCTGATGGGTGTTTACCGCCACAACGGCCTGCTCAAGGCCAGCATCATGAGCGCCACCAACGCTCACCGTCTGGGCGCCAACGAGGCACCCCCAGCCATCATCTCCAGCTTCCTGGGCAAGCAGCTCAGCGAGTTGCTGGACCACATTGAGAAAGCTGACCGGGAAAACCTCCTGACCATGGACGGCAAGCAAGGCATGAAGATGGACATCCCCGAGATTCCCGAACTGCTCATCGACAATACCGACCGTAACCGCACCAGCCCCTTCGCCTTCACCGGCAACCGCTTCGAGTTCCGTGCCGTAGGCTCTGAGGCCAACTGCGCCAGCGCCATGATTGCCCTGAACAGCGCCGTTGCCGAGGCCCTGGTTGACTTCAAGAAGCGCGTAGATGCCCGCATCCCCCAGTTCGCCAAGACACTCCAGGGAACAGAGCACAACCCTGTCTTCCATGCCATCATCGACGTGCTGCGCGAGGACATCAAGACCTGCAAGCCCATCCGCTTCGACGGCAACGGCTACAGCGACGAATGGAAGGCTGAGGCTGCCAAGCGCGGTTTGGATACAGAGACCTCATGCCCCAAGATCTTCGAGCGCTACCTGGACAAGGAGAGCATCCAGATGTTCGAGAGCCTGGGCGTCATGACCCAGAAAGAGCTGGAAGCCCGCAACGAGGTGAAGTGGGAGACCTACACCAAGAAGATTCAGATTGAGGCCCGCGTACTGGGCGACCTCTCCATGAACCACATCATCCCCGTGGCCACCAGCTATCAGGGCCAGCTGCTGCGCAACGTAGAGCGCATGAGTGCCGTCTTCCCTGCCGAGAAGGCTCAGGAGCTCAACGCCCGCAACCTGAAGATCATCGAGGAGATTGCGCAGCGTACCGCTACCATCGAGGCTCAGGTAGAGGAGCTGGTATCTGCCCGTAAGGTTGCCAACAAGATCGAGGACGAGCATGAGAAGGCTATCGCCTATCACGATACCATCGCTCCGATGTTCGACACCATCCGCTATCAGATAGACAAGCTGGAGCTCATCGTTGACGATGCCCTGTGGCCCCTCCCCAAGTACCGCGAGCTATTATTCATACGATAAGACCATACCACTTAGGAAAAACACCCGATCCCGCAGAGCAATCCGCGGGATTTTTTTTTGAAATTTTAAGAAAAAATCGTATTTTTGCGTGCTGAAAAGTAAAAAACGATGTTAGCTTTACTCACCAGGCCCGACCTCACCATCGAGGACGTAGCCGTTCAGGTGAGCGAATCCTACCGCAACGTCTCAGCCGCATCAACTTCTACCGCGCCTTCAAGAAGCAAACCGGCCAGTCACCCGGCAGACAACTGAACAGCAGCCCCACCGCTGCCCTCCCGTGAGGGAAGGAGAAAGGGCTTAATTCAAAAATTTAATCAGATTGCGATACCAGTAACGGTTATTCCACCCTTGCCGTCTTCAATTCGTTCTGAAGGAAAGAATACACATATCCCGGACTCTGGTAGTACAAACCAGTAGCATCATCCTGCAGTCGCTCAAAGGTCTCTGAGGTGTAAAGCACGTCTATAGCATCCTCGGGCGAGTAATGGTACTCATCTACCAGGAATCCTGCTATCTCCACGCACAGCTCATCTTTGAGCAGCTGCTTCTGTTCTGTTGTCAACTTAGTACTCATAGTCTCTTCAATGATTGTAAAGCACATTCTGTACCAAAGAAATATTGAAAGGTAATGCCCTTTGCATATTTCAGTTCTTCAACAAGACGTGACAGAGAGATGACACCACCCTCATACCGACGCAACTGGTAAGTGACACCATCGTCAGCTATTGGGCCATATACAATGTCATATCCATGGATTGGGTGCTCTCGCTGCTTGTCACGGTTAGCAAGAACAAACAAAGCCCACTCCTCACTGTAATCGGGATAGGACAAAACTTTAAGTTCACCAGAAGTCATCAGTCTCTCGTCAAACAGGAACTCCGTCACTTCAGCTTTACCTTCCTTTGTTTGATTGACTTTCTGGCAGGCCATATCCCACGCCTGCTGTTTGTCGGGCGAGAGATAGAAACCACTTCCGAAATCCTTGAAAGGTTTGGAGTGAATGAGGTCTGGCACCTCAATCTTTACATTCGAACCATGATAGAGTCGTATCATCGTAGTCCTCCTCCGTTGTTTTGACACACTTGAGCCAGCACATCAACCGTATCAGGAAATGACTGAGTGTGCAGGACACCATAATATCGCCTTAAATGATCCATTCCCTTATAACGCTTCAGGTAGGCGTATGCCTGGCGGGGATGAATACCGAAACGGAAAGCGAACTCACTTACAAGTCCTACAGTGTAGCCTATAATATTCCTTTCTTCGCGTGCCATATTCAATCGTCTATGAAAACTCTGTGTGCAAAGTTACGAAAAGTCGAGAGCAGAACAAAATAAATATCATTTATTTTTTATGCCGAGACGCAGTAAGTTCGGGATTTTAATCCCAAAGTTACGAAAAAACACTAAATATATTCTATTGATTGTATAATAAATTATGCATATTCAACTATTGGAAGGAACGCATCCTTAGCGGTTAGTGGTTAGAGGTTAGTGGTTAGTGGTTAGTGGTTAGTGGTTAGCGGTTAGTGGTTAGCGGTTAGTGGTTAGTGGTTAGCGGTTAGTGGTTAGAGGTTAGAGGTTAGAAGACCCTCCCCGGCCTTGCCGTGAGGGAGGGAATTTTTCATTTTTTCATTCTTTCATTCTTTGAACTTCGTTCGAGCCTGCTCACGTTCGGGAAAGCTGATGCGAGCATCGCTGGCCCCCGTCGTGAGTGGGGACTCACTCCCCTTTGTGAGGCCGCAGCCACATTCAGTGGCTACTCTAAAGACCTCAGTCGCCTCTCACTCAATCGCAGCCTTCATTTTCTCACTGGCTCATTGCCAGCGAGAAACCTTTCAGCATCGGAATGGGCGGGAGTGTCTTCCCGTTCTCCACTACTGCCATGGCGTAGCCTATCAGCAGCCAGTCCGTAGGGCACTCCTTAGGTGATTCCAGCACCCTGTCCGGCCCGATACCCGTATAGTCCGACACATGCCTGATATACGCCGCCGTATTGTTCTCCTTGGCAGGTGCCCAGCGCGACACTATGTCCCTGATGGTCCGTAACTTGTACTTCACATAATACGTCTTGCACAGTATCACAAAGGCAGCTCGCCAACCCCACTCCATAGTAGAAAACTGGCAAAAGACCTTCTCCCCCTCGGGGGAGTTAGAGGGGGGTCTCTGCCCCTGCCATTTATCTTTACTTAATCTGATATTCAATGGATTGTTGTTTCTAATACCTCTTGGTTCCATAACATTTAACTTTTTAACATTTTAACTTTTCAACATTTTAACCTTCTTATTAACGTTTATCGGCGTTGAGCCGGGAAAGGCAATGCTGTAGGCAGCATCCAGTTCCTTCAGGTTTACCCGATAGTAGCTGATGCCCAGCTTTACGCTGACGATGGCCCTTAGCAGTTCGCGATGCTTGCGAGGGTACAAAGACGGCAGGGGCAGTTCGTCCCAACCTGCCAGAGGCTCGTCATCGACCAATGCCCTATGGCACACCTCCCAGATAAAATCATCGTTGGCCCTGAGGCCGAACCATTCCCTTAGTATGTTCCTGACGCAGAAACGTTTATGCTGACCTCCGAAGAGGCGCCTTGTGCGCTCCAGCCGTAGCCAGAGCTGCACAAAGCATTCTTGATTATTCTTAATGACACTCATGACACATGACCTTAATGACACA
>CACYMI010000086.1 GCA_902775385.1 uncultured Bacteroidales bacterium | reverse complement strand
GCATTACTGCAGGTTACAACTGTAGGTACGCTTGGCGGCCTCTATCTGGCGGTCCTTGCCGAAGGCGGGGATGGGGCGCAGATAGCCGATGATACGGGTGTATTGTGTAATGTCCGCCGAGCCGCAGCAGGGACATACATCGATAGGCTTCTTGATGATGTGTCCGCATGCCTCGCACTTGGAGTTGGGTATGTTGAAGGTATAGTATGATGTACCGTTCTTGATGGCGAAAGGTACTGCTCCTTGGTCAGGTGATCCTGCAGGTTGCAGTGCAGGGCGCTGCCGCCGTCGGTGTACTGATAGGTCTGACGTCCGTGCAGGATGAACTTGTCCAGAACGCGGGTATCGTCATGAGCGTCATAGAAGTAGGAGTTGTACAGGTTCTCATCCTCGGGAACCCAGTAGCCGTCAGCCTTGTCCCAACGGTAGTTCTTTCCGCCCAGACCCTCGGCAGGCACGACTTCGCTGTTGAACAGGAAGGGACGCTTCTTGTCATTGATGCTGTTCTGCTTGTTCTGCTCCTTGATGGTGCCCAGGATTACCTGCAGGAACTCTATGTACTGGGGATTGTTGCCTACGGTCAGGCCCAGGAAGCGGGCAGCCTCGTTCAGACCGTTGATACCGATGGTGCTGTACAGCTTGCTGATAAAGATGTACCCGCCGTTTGAGGCTGCGAACATCTTGCGGTCCTCCATTTCATACAACATGGTCTTGTAGGCGATGTGGTACTTGTACACGCGCTCCAGTATATTGGTAAGGTACAGGCGCAGGAAGGCATAGAAGTTGTGGTCGCCCTCGGTGCCTGAGATGGTACGCTTGGCATCCTGAACGATACGGTTGATGTTCAGTGTGATCACATTACATGAACCGGTCATTACACCGGTCAGACCGCTGGTGGGGTTGAAGGTATTCTCGGTCAGCTCATTCTTAAGACGGCAGCATGATGCCAAGCTGTCGGCGCTGTCGCTGATATAGGTGAAGAACGAGTGTCCCTCGGCATACATCTCGGCAGTGAAATCCTTGTAGTCTTTGTCGATGATATCGCCTGATTTCGGGTCATATACCATGGCCATGGTCTCAACTGGGAAAGTCAGTACCTGCTTCAGACGGAGCTGGTTGAACCACTTCATGAACATACGCTGCAGGGTGTCGATGGCCTTCCACTCGGGACGTGTGCCGTCGGGGTAGCAGAAGTCGCTGAACAATGACTGGAAGTAGGTATGGTCATAGTAGCTGACGTTGGTGAAGGGAGACTGGTAGCTGCGGTTACCGGCAGGCTGGTTGATACCCCACACAAACTGCTTGAAGGCCTTGAAGATATTGTCGCGTACAGTACGCTGCTGCAGGCAGCACTCTGTTGTGGTGATGTCGTCCAGGTGGTTGTACCAGTCGGCACCGAACTCGCCTACGATGTAGTAGTTCAGTACAATGAAGTACTCGCCGAAGGCTACGGCTCCCTTACACTGTGAGGAGAGCAGGAAGGTCAGGTTGGTAATCTGACCGCTGAAGGACTGCAGGTCATTGGGGGGACCGGGTGTCACGCCGTCTATGTTGCCCACGCCCTCAGTCATCAGGGGATAGAGGCTGACTGCCATACAGTACTGCTTCAGTACGGGGGTGCTGGCCTCGTCATGTGTATATATAATATGGTGGTTCAGGTCCTGCTCATACTGACGGGCCACTTCGGGGAACATCTGGTTCAGCTTGTCCTTCATACGCTGACGCTGAATGACGCGGTTAGTGGTCTTGTAGACTTCGCCTTCCAAGTTGGCAACATTCTTCATTGTAACATTGGCGTTGGCATCTGTCTCGCTGGCAGTAGCCGCATTGTCAGCTGTCTGGCTGTACTCGTTCATATAGTCGATACGTTCCTTGATGAAACGTGCCTCGGCATGCTGCTGACGGTAAAGTATATATGACTTAGCCTCGGCATAGTAGCCGTTCTGCATCAGTGCGTTCTCTACACGGTTCTGGATTTCCTCTACCGTAAAGCCGTCACGCACCGAGATACTCTCGCTAAGGTCTGTTGCTACGCTGTTAATCTTTTCCTCATCCCAACCTGATACCGACTGAAAAGCGCCTACAATGGCGTTTTTGATTTTTTTCCTGTTAAACTCCTCTTTGGAGCCGTCTCTCTTAATGACAATCATGGAGTTAGTGTAATATCCTTGTTTTTGTTATAAATTTAATTCTATCCTGTTCCGAAGAACGTTTGCAAAATTAGATAAAATTGCCCATTTTACCAAATATATTATTGCATTTTTTCTGAAAAAAAAAAGAGCATCCAGACGGCTCTGAACACCCTTTTTAATAATTACTATTTCGGTCTCTCGGATAAATCCGCTTTTCCCGATGAATCGGTTCTTTTCGGGTTCTTCGGGAACCATCCTTTGCGTACTCGCTCTCGTTGCTGGAAGAGTTCAAGAATGCTCCAAAGTGCCGAACATCCCGTCACTCCTAGCACGGCGGCGAGCAGCGTGTCGGAAACAAACAAGGATACTATGAGCAACAGAGTTCCAACAACGGCAAAGAGCGGCCAGCAGCGAACGCCCCAATAGTATTCGGCCTTGATGACGATGGGGTGGAAGGAGCCTATTATAAGAAATGTGGCTACCGCTATAATCAGTCCTTGGAAGTACATACACCGGGTGTTATGTGGTAACGCATATTCTCTTTGTCCAGCAGGGGCTGTTCCTCCTGGAAGGCGGGACAGTCGGCGGGGTTACCGATTACCAGACGTACCACCTGAAGACCCTTCTTGTAGTACTCCTGCATCAGTTGCAGACGCTCCTGCGGTTTCAGGTTCTCTGCCGAACGGACCGTACAGCCCTTCTTGGCATAATGGGTGAGGCGTTCCGAGATGGGATCGGCAGGACAGAGGATGAGGTCGGCCTGCTGCAGGAAACGCATACCGCGAACCGTAACCAGGTCGGGATCGTCAGCGCCGCCGCCCACATACTCAACATGTCCGCCCAACTGGGCCTCACGTGTGATGGATACACTTACCTCGCACACATCATCCAGCTCCTTCTTCTCCATCAGCAGCGGACCGTATGTGGCGGCGCAAGTCTCGCTGACGCAGGCATCCTTGCCTTCCTCCTCGTGGATAACCAGCTTAGCCCAGGGGAAGGCCATCAGCAGGGATTTTACCAGCAGCTCGTCGGCCTTTACGGCTATGGTATCGATGGTGGCGATACTCTTCTCGGACAGGTTGTGCTCATGCAGCAGATCGCGTACCTTACGGGGCAGCTCGCCGGCAGGACAGTCGTGAACACATCCCACGCCCAGGTGCAGTACGGGCGGACGGTAGAGAACGGAGCGGCCGAACTTCTGGATGGTAGGATTCCAGAACGGACTGACGGCCAGCAGCAGGCTGTCGGGGTCTTGCTGTACCTCGGCATCAAAGTACTTAACATGTGCCGGACAGGTACGCTTCATATAGTCGATGCCACGGCCGCCGCGGACATCCAACTTCAGCACCGTAGGCTTGCCGCCCACAAAGTGGAAGATGATGTGATTCATACGGCCGTCGCGATGCTCCTCCTGCCAGCCGAAGTGTGGGGCAAGGGTGTCCAGGCTCCACAGCCCCTCGTTGTCGCTCTCGGTTGTGATAACGGGTTCGCAGCCCAGGATACGGGCCACGCGGCGGGTCAGGTTATTGGCTCCGCCCACTCGTCCGCTCAGCACGCTTACCACATAGGTGCCGGCGCTGTTGACGCAGATAACGGAGGGGTCTCCGCCTCTGCTCTTGATAAAAGGAGCTATGGTGCGTACACATATACCCATAGGGCCGACAAAGATCAGCGCTTCGTTGCGTGAGAAGATATTAGAGGCAAATGCCTTGGCGGGCAGCAGATGAGAGTCCGGAATCTCCTTCAGCAGTCGCTGCGCTATCTCTCTGCCTGCATCTGTAACATAGATAATCTGTATCATATTATATTTAATTCAAAATTATTTAATTCATAACCTCCCATTTCATTGTCCTGCTTTCATTTCCGTGGGTGAGGCGGATGATGTAGGGTCCCTTTGGCAGGGCCAGAGGCAGGATGCAGCTGCCTGCCAGTCGCAGGGTGGTGATGTGCCTGCCGCTCAGGCCGTACACATCCAGCATACTGATGCCCGGGGTGGTAATGTACAGCCGGCCCTCTCTCTGCAGCAGTCCCAGCTCCTCGGCAGGAGCTTCCTGCAGGGCGGTTTCCTTCTCCAGCGTGATGTCTTCCAGGACGAATACGCCGGGGGCCGACTTATTGGAATAGATATAGGACCCCACGTTCCTGCTGTCGAAACCGATGTGCAGCGTGTTCTGCCAACCGGCACGCAGGTGAACGCGTCCGCTCTCCAGCTGTTCCAACTGGATGTAGCCTTTGGCATCGGCAGGGGCGGTTGTTGTGCTGATGATGCGCCAGCTGGCCGAGCTGTCCATGCACAGGTAGCGTGAGCCGCCCCTCAGTTTATACAGGGCGCCGAAGCCCGTTACCGGTGTGAAGGTAAACTGATAGGTATTGTCGCTCTCGCTGTATTGTCCCAGGCAGAAATGCCCCTCGTTGGTATTGGTCTGATAGTGCAGGCACAGGTTGCTGTTCACCTCGCGGATGCGGTATTTGTGTGAAGGCACAATGGGAGTCAGCTCCGAGGGGCGGTCGTTCACCATGCTTTCCGCACCGATGTAAAGCTCGGCAGCCGAGGCATACTTGTTGTTGCCCACTACCGACTTGGCCACGAATCGCATGAAACGCGCCTCCACCTTGCCCGGTACCGCTACCGTCTGGATGTCGCTCACATCACGCAGACTCCCGCTAGCAGCCGGTTCGCCCCACACCTTGGGATTGTTGCTGAAGTAAACCTCATAATCAATTATCCGGCCGTTGGAGCCGTCGGTCCGGCCCTTATAGCTGAATGTATTAATAAGGTACGTATGCCCCATGTCTATAATCAACTCATGCGGACAGTCGGGTGTATTCGGACTGTACTGAGTATGCCAGATAGTACTCTCGTCGTCATCTATGGCATTGGTGGCAATCTCCCTGCCGCCCTGCTGACTGTCGAAGGATACGATGCTCCAGTCGCGCTTGTCCACATAGAGTCCGAACTGCCGCGTACTCTCCATACCGTCCGCCAGTCCCTCGCAGGTGGCATAAGCCGTTATCGTACCGCCCATACGCATATCTAAGGGCTCGTTCCTGTCGGGTGTGAGGATTCCTTCCTGTACATTGCCGTTCTTGTCGGTCTTCTTATAATGAATCGTCGCGCCCTGTGTAGGGGTACTCAGATGCACATATCCGTATCGGTCAGCCTTCATCAGCACCGGGTCGCAGACGGGTGAGCCAAGGCAGGCCATAGCCGTAAGGGCCGTGTCAGACAGAAGCGAGTCAATGGGTTGTATCACAAAGCTGAAGGGTGTCTGGGCATTCTTGCGCTCGTATCTTTCCAGCACATCCGAGCCGCACGAGGCATTACCCAGCGCCCTGTTCCAGGCATCCAGGCACAGTACCGTATTCTTGACTGTCGTCATCTCATACGGATGCTTCGCCCTGTTGTTCCTGTTGGTATAGATATCCTCTGCCCGCCAGTTGGCAGCGGTGGCGGCCATCGGCTCAGAGGCTGAGAAGACCAGTCCCTTCCCGTCGGTCCGCTGAACAGCCAGCCAGCGCACATCCTCCTTGTTGCCCGTTTCCTGCGGACGGACAAATCCGGTCCACTGCTCAGCCACCGTGCTGTGCCAGATACCGGGCAGGGAGGCATCCTTGCGGTCGGCATAGCTGTCCAGCGGGCCGCGGCCCAACCATGTCAACTGAGAACAGGCATTGGGCATCTCCAGCCGGAAACCCAGTTTGGGCAGCACCTGTCCGTCCACATCAGGTGTGGTGACGGTGTTGACGGAAATGGTACCGTCAGGGTAAACACGGAAGCGCTGCTGAACGTTGAAAGTGATGGCTGATGTGCTTGTCTTGTATGTGTCAGTTATCTGTATATCAACCCATTGCTTACCTTCATCTTCAGTAACGGTTAAGTCTCCTCTCGTCATCGTCAGCGAGCGCACACCCAGGCTCTCCCAGTTGCTCTCCTGTGCCTTGTCATTCTCGGTCGGCACACGGAAAGTGTTCAGTTTCAGCGGCATGCTGATGAGCGTTGTGTTCTTATAAACGTACCTCGACAGGGTCCCTTGTGAGAAGGTTGCCGTAAAGTCGTCGCCGCTGACGGTGCAGGTGGTTGAGGTTGTATTTACGGTCAACTGACCTTCGCCCTCATACCGGTAAGTCCCGGGGGCAACGGCCCTGCGCAGCTCAGCTCCTGACACCGCCACCTCGTAGCCGGCCTCTGCCCAGGGCGTAGCCTCACGCTGTGTGGTGCTGAAGCGTATGTAGTACTGGTGCTCAGGCAGCATCTCCACGTCATCCAGCGGAATGCTCACCAGAATGCTGTCGTAGGGCGCTATGTCTATGTCGGGCAGCAGTCCGCCCTTGATTTCTATGCCGTCTTGCTGAATGCTGTAGCGCACATTCACATCCCTGAGGTTCTTCTGCTGCAACTTGCTCTTCAGCCAGAAGGTACCGGCCAGACTATCCTTCATAACAACGTCCAGGGGCTGATATACCGCCTTCATGTTGTAGCTCTTGGCAGTTGGTGTACCGTCAGCCAGCACCACACCGTTACAGCAGAAGGCGCCGTCATTGGGGATGTCGCCGAAGTCGCCTCCGTAGGCCCAGTAGTACTGACCTGCCTTGCCGGGCACCGGCATCCGCAGGCCCTGATCCTTCCAGTCCCACACAAATTCGCCCGTCATAGCGGGGTAGGGTTCGTACACCTCACGGAACATATCCTTCTGGTTGCCCATCGCATTGCCCATCGAGTGTGTGTTCTCGCACTGGATATGCGGCCGGGGTTTCTTGCCGCTCTTGTATTCGTTGTACCTGCCGATGGCTGTGCTCAGCATACCGCTGTACGAACCGTACATCGTGCTGCTCACATCGCTCCAGGTACTGTTGCCCTCATAATGCGTGATACGACTGGTATCCAACTTCTTGATGGCCTCCATCACATACTGGAAGTTGTTGCCGCCACCACTCTCATTGCCGGCGCTCCAGCCGAAGATACACGCATGGTTACGCAGCGTGCGCACCTGACGCTCGTTTCGCTCCACCATCGGAGCGCGGAACAGCTCCACACTGCTCAGTCCCTGATTGCCGTGGCACTCCACATCCGCCTCGGCCAGCACGTACAGACCGTACCGGTCGCACAGCTCATAGAAATAGGGGTTGTTGGGGTAATGGCTGGTACGTACGGCATTCACGTTCAGGCGTTTCATGGTCATCACGTCCTGAAGCATCTCCTCCCGGCTTACCGTACGGCCCGTCTCCTGACTGAAATCATGGCGGTCCACTCCGTGGAAGATTACCCGCTTGCCGTTGATGAGCAGCGCTCCGTCATTTCGGATGCTGACGGTCCGGAAGCCTATCTTGCAGCTGCGCAGATCTATCACCTCCTCGCCGCGCATTAGCGACAGCGTCAGGTCATAGAGCTTAGGATTCTCGGCGCTCCATGCCTCTATGTCGGTGAAGGTCATGCTTATGGTGCCGCTGGCCGCAGTCAGTGACTTGGTGTATTGCCTCACTTCCCGTGCTCCGTCGCTGACGGTAGCCTGAAGGGTGAGTCCGCTTACACTTCCGGTAGCTATATTGTACTGAACCTTGGCGGAAGCCGCCGTATTGTTGGTCCTCAGGGCCGTTGTGGTAAAGAAGAAGTCCCTGATATAGTCCTGAGGGGTAGAGTACAGATACACATCGCGGGTGATACCGGTGAGTCGCCAGTAGTCCTGGCACTCCAGGAAGGAGCCGCTTGAGAAGCGGAAGCACTGTACGGCTACCGTATTCTCGCCCTCCTGTACCATGTCTGTAATATCCCATTCGCTGGGAAGGTAGGAGTCTTCGGCATATCCGGCAAACTCGCCGTTCACCCATACGTAGTATGCATGGCCCGCGCCGTTGAAGCGGATGAAGGTCTTGCGCTCCTTCCAGCCGTCGGGAAGGATGAATGTGCGTCTGTAGCATCCTACGGGATTCTTGCGGTTGCCGGTGTAGGTCCAGTTGGCATTCCGGTCGGCCATCACGCTATAAGCGTCGGTATAGGTAAATGGGTATGATGTATTGACGTACAGAGGTTTATCCCAACTCTTGCCATTCCTTACGGCATACACCTGCCAGGGATAGGGAACGGTGATGTTGTCCCAGGAGGCGTCATTGTATTCCTTGGCCTGGAAGCCCTGCGGCACACACGTCGGCAGTCCGCTCCAGCGGAACTTCCAGGTGCCGTTCAGATTCAGATAATAAGGTGACCGGCTCAGGTCGAGGGTCTTGGCATCTTCTGCCGATGAAAAAGGAATGGACAGGTCGTGACTTACCTCACGGTTCAGCTGAAAAACGCTCACATCATCCCACTCCTTCATTGTCTGTGACTTCAACAAGGTGGGAAGCCACATGGCGGTAATAAGGAATAATAATGTATGACGCCTTTTCAGCATCTTTAAACTTTGCATCTTAGGATTGAATTGGTTGTTTTGGGATGCAAAGTTAACAAAAATATCTATACTTTGCCAAAAAACATTAACAAATTGTCTTGCTTAACTCAAATCTTGCAAAATAAGTGTTTGCAATTTGTCAATATCGGAAACATTAAGATGCCTACAGCACTTTTATGTTCAACTTTTGGCGGAACATCTCCCTGATTTCCTCCAGACGTTCGGGGCGCAAGGGGGGAATGCCGGCTAACGGATACGGGATATTCATGTTCCGCAGCTGTATTGTGAGATGTAACTGATAACGGCCTGCAGGCGCTCCTCATTGTCCGTTATTGTGGGTACAACCACGTGGCGTATCCATGTGGGTTTGCCGATTTCCTGCAGATACTGCATCCAACGGTGGTTGTTCTCACGAGTGGCACCCGTATAGGATTTGTGCAGGCTGTCATCCAGCGTCTTGATGTCCAGCATCACCAGGTCAGTGAACTCCATTACCGCCTTAGCCTTCTCATTAAAGATAGCGCCCGATGTATCCAGACACGTATGAATCCCTTCTGCCTTGCACAGGCGGAAGAACTCACGCAGAAATTCAGCCTGCATGAGCGGTTCACCGCCGGTAGCTGTCACGCCGCCGGTACGGATAAAGTTCTTGTATCGGAGAACCTCGGCAAGCAGCTGCTCAGGGGTAAACTCACCAGAGCCTTTCCCCTTGTTGTCCTGCCCGCCCAGGTCAGCCGACCAGGTATCGGGATTGTGACAGAACTGGCATCTGAGCGGGCATCCCTGAAAGAATACCACAAATCGGATGCCAGGTCCGTCAACGGTCCCGAAGGATTCTAATGATTTATACGGCCTGTTGTCATATCTTATAAAAAAGAAAGCCCTCCCTCCAGTAAAAGAGGGAGGACATTTCTCAATAGTTATGTTTAACTTACTTACATGCAATGATTAATAGTACGGCTCAGTACATCCAGCTGCTGCTCGCGGGTCAGCTTCACGAAGTTAACGGCGTAGCCGCTCACACGGATGGTAAGCTGGGGATACTTCTCGGGGTGCTCCATAGCGTCAACCAGCAGTTCGCGGTCAAACACATTCACATTCAGGTGCTGGCCACCGTCGGGAGTAAAGTAACCGTCCATCAGGTTCACCAAGTTCTCTGTCTGCATCTCGCGGTCCTTGCCCAGTGCGCTGGGGCTGATGGCAAAGGTATATGAGATACCGTCCTTGCTGTGGTGGAAGGGCAGCTTGGCTACTGAAGCCAGGGCAGCTACGGCACCCTTCATGTCGCGAGAGTTCATGGGGTTGGCACCCGGAGCGAAGGGAAC
>CACYMI010000085.1 GCA_902775385.1 uncultured Bacteroidales bacterium | reverse complement strand
GGTCTGCCGGGCATGGACAACAACATCTACCTGCAGACGGGTGTCATCATGCTGATTGGTCTGTTGGCGAAGACGGCCATCCTGATTACCGAGTTTGCCTCTGAGCGCCGTGCCCAGGGCATGAGCATAGCCGATGCCGCATTCGAGGCTTGTAAGGAGCGTCTGCGTCCCATCCTGATGACGGTGCTGACCATGATTATAGGTATGGTTCCCCTGGTGATTGAGGGTGGAGCCGGTGCCAACGGTAACCGTGCCCTTGCCCTTGGTGTGATTGGCGGTATGAGCATCGGTACTATAGCGCTGCTCTTTGTGGTTCCCGCTTTCTTCATCGTCTTCCAGAAGTTGCACGAGAAGTTCCAAGGGGGAGTGAAAAGTGAAAAGTGAAGAGTGAAAAGTGAAAAGTGAAGAGTGAAAAGTGAAGAATGAAGAATAAAAAAGGAAGTTATAAAAGGAAGTTATAAAAGGAAGTTATAAAAGGAAGTTATAGAAGGAAGTTAAATGGGAAGTTAAATGGGAAGTTAAGCCTGCAGGGCTGGCTGGACGATAGTATCGGAAGTTGGCAATCTGTTTTGGTATTGTCCTTTTAACTCCCACGAGCGAAGCGAGTTAACTTCCATTTTAACTCCCTCTTTTAACTCCTAAATGATAATATTTTGAATTTTAAACGATGAAGTGTAAGCATATTTTCATCATCGCGGCTGCAGGGCTGATGCTTGACAGCTGCGGACTATACAAGAAGTATGAGCAGAAGGTGGAAGTGCCTGCTGATGTTATAGGCGTTTCCGGTTCCCAGACAACTGAGAAGCCCCTTTCGTGGCGCCAGTTCTTTACCGACCCGCTGCTGCAGCAGCTGATTGAGGAGGCCCTGGCCAGTAATACCGACCTCCACTCGGCCCGTACGGCTGTGGAGCAGAGCCAGGCTTCGCTGAAGGCGGCCAAGTTGGCATACCTGCCCTCGTTTGCGCTGGCTCCGCAGGGAACGATATCCAGTTTTGACAACAGCCGGGCGGCCAAGGCTTACAGCCTGCCCCTGCAGATGAACTGGGAATTGGACATCTTCGGGTCTATAACCAACAAGAAGCGTGCGGCCCAGGCAGTTCTCCTGCAGGCTGAATGCTATGAGGAGGTGGTACAAGCCAACCTGGTGAGCACCGTAGCCCAACAGTACGGTATGCTGCAGGTGCTGGACCGTCAGCTTGAGATCCTGATTCAGACGGACAGCCTGTGGAACGCATCGCTTGAGACGCAGAAGTCCCTGTGGGAGAACGGCAAGGCGTACTCTACGGCTGTTAACCAGATGGAGTCCTCGTACCTCAACGTAAAGACGCAGATTGTGGATACCCGCCGTAATATCCAGCGTGTGGAGAATGACATCTGCAGCCTGCTGGCCGTTTCGCCCCGCCATATCCGGCGCAGCCCCATGGGCAGCTATACGCTGTCGGATCAGCTGGTGAAGGGGGTATCGGCCCAGTACCTGGTATATCGTCCGGACATCCGTATGGCTAATCATGCCATTGAGGAGGCTTACTATAACGTGCAGACGGCACGTGCCGCCTTCCTTCCCACCATTACACTGTCAGGCCTGGTGGGCTGGACCAATAACGGCAGCGGTGCGGTTGTCAATCCCGGCGGCCTGCTGCTCAATGCCATGGGACAGCTGACACAGCCTATCTTCGCGCAGGGCAAGCTGAAGGCAAACCTGAAAATCAACAAGCTGGAACAGGAGGATATGAAGAAGTGGTATGTACAGACGGTCATTGATGCCGGTAACGAGGTGAACGAGGCGCTGGCCGACTATCAGACTACCGTTCAGAAGAACCTCCTCTACCAGCGTCAGGTGGATGTGCTGCACGAGGCTTACATTGGTACGCATCAGCTGATGGATAACGGCAAGGCCAGTTACCTGGAGGTGCTTACAGCCCAGGAGTCCCTGCTGAGCGCTCAGCTCTCGCAGGCCATGAATATGTATCAGGCCTCAGAGTCCCTCATCGCCCTGTACATTGCCTTAGGCGGCGGATTAGGAAGTTGAGGACACATCCCGGTCCGGAACATCCGGAAAACCTGAAATCTCTCCCAAGTCCCCCTGCCATGGGGGACTTGTCATTTTGTGCAGTCAAAATGCCATTTTTTCATGTATGCGAATCGGGTAATGTTGTAACTTTGCGGTATTAAACATATCAATTCAGTTATTATTATGAAGAAAATATTGCTCTTTGCAGCATTGCTCTGCACCGGTATTGCTGCCTCTGCCCAGTCCCTTGAGAAGTGGAACGAGGGTTCTGCTATGAGTCGTCCCTGCACATGGTGGCATTGGCTGGACTGTAACGTAACCCGTGAAGGTATTACCGCCGACCTGGAGGCTATGAGTCGGGCCGGATACCACGAGGCTCAGATATTCAATGTGGGATACGGCTACCCTGAGGGGTCGGCCCGGTATCTGTCTGCCGAGTGGCTGGAACTCTTCAAGTGGGCTGCCCTTGAGGCTAAGCGCCTGGGAATGGAACTGTGCTTCCATAACGGCCCCGGATGGTCTAGCAGCGGCGGCTATTGGGTAAAGCCCGAACAGAGTATGCAACGCATCGTCTGGACGGAAACCCGTCTTACAGGTACCGGCAAGGCGCAGACCGTGCGTTTGGAGCAGCCATTGGCGGTACGTGACTGGTATAAGGACATAGTTGTGCTGGCCTCCCCCCGTCCTGCCTCGGAGCGCAGAATCACGGACTATGTGCTCAAGAGCCTGGGCTCTAACGGCTACCCGAACATTCTGATGCCCAAGCCCGAGGTGGTGAAGGACGGTGACATCGTAAAGGCGTCTGACGTACATAACCTTACCAGCCTGATGGATGCCGGGGGCAATATCACCTGGCAGGTTCCCGCAGGCGATTGGGTTATCCTGCGTATGGGACATACCAGCACCGGCGAGCAGAGCCATCCCTCAACGGCTGCCACGGGCGGCGGACTGGAGGTGGACAAGATGAGCCGTAAGGCGCTTGACCAGTATTGGCAGGATGGTGTACAGCCCATTCTGGACTATCTGGGGCCGCTGGTGGGTACCGCTCTTACCAACTGCCTGGTGGACAGCTATGAGGTGGGATGCGGCAACTGGACAGACGGGTTCGACCGGGAGTTCCTGCGTCTGCGAGGCTACAGCCCCTTGCCGTATTTCCCCGCCATTGCCGGCTTCT
Organism: uncultured Bacteroidales bacterium; assembly: GCA_902775385.1. GTDB lineage: Bacteria > Bacteroidota > Bacteroidia > Bacteroidales > Bacteroidaceae > Physcousia. Next base: position 5,596 of record CACYMI010000085.1, on the reverse strand, counting down.
ATGTGGGAAGCAGCGAGCAGAGCGAGCGCTTCCTGTGGGACCTGCGCCGTACGGTGAACGACCTGATGGCGGCTAACTACTATGACCGCTTCAGCGAGCTCTGTCACCAGAACGGACTGAAATATTCGGTAGAGCCATATACGGGACCCTTCAACGATATGGAGGTGGGTGCCAGCTCTGACATTGTGATGGGCGAGTTCTGGATGGGGAACGCGGCTATGCCTACTTCTACCAAGATGGCCGCCTCCATCGCACATATCAACGGGAATCCTGTTGTGGGGGCCGAGTCCTTTACGGCCGGAAGCGAGCAGGCCGGCTGGGACGGCAGTCCTGCCAAGATGAAGGCGCTGGGCGATATGGCCTGGACGGACGGTATCAACCACTACATCTTCCATACCTTTGTGCATCAGCCCAATGACAAGGGTCCCGGCTATACGCTGGGTGAGTTCGGCTCGCACTTTAACCGCCTCAACACGCTGTGGGAGGCCTCCATACCTTATATGAAATATGTAACGCGCGCTCAATACCTGCTCCAGCAGGGAAACTTTGTGGGTGATGTGCTGGTATATGTGGGCGAGGTCTCGCCTAATGACGGCAACTGCCGCAAGGATATCCGGGACCTGGGCTATGACTATGACGAAATCTGGACGGATCAGATGGCGCAGCTTCAGGTGCGTAACGGCAAGCTTGTCACCCGCAGCGGCGGCGAATACCGCCTGCTTACCCTCTTTGACACCTCCTGGATGACACCCAAGACCTTGCGAATCCTGCGCCGGCTGGCATTGCAGGGTGCTACCATTATCGGCCCGCGCCCTGACAAGTCACCCAGTCTGGAGGGTTATCCTGCCTGTGATGACGTGGTGCGGCAGCTGGCATCCGAGTTGTGGGGAAAGGGGCTGATACGTGATATTACCGTGGCAGATGCTTTGCGGCAGATGCAGGTAAGACCAGACTTCCGTCCCGAATCCACGGGTGCTGACCTGCGTTACATCCACCGCTCCTGTCCTGAGGGTGAGATTTATTTTGTGTCAAACCCCGAGAAGCAGTACCGTAACGAGACGTGCGAGTTCCGCGTGCGGGGAATGGTTCCTGAGCGCTGGGATGCCCAGACGGGACAGATTGCCGCCATACCTTACCGGCAGGGAGAGTACGGAACGGTGATAGACCTGCACATGGAGCCCGAACAGAGCGCCTTTATCATCTTCCGTCCGTCCCGGGCTGTGACAGATGCCTGCGTGGCCGAAGTCAATACGGCCTACGATGACAACAGGGAGGTTCCCGTGCCCAGTCTCCGTATTATACGGGCAGAGTACGGCGCTTTTCTGCCGGGCGGAATCAATGACGTTACAGATCTGGTATCGGCCAGGGTGGATGGCAATAGGCTGAATATGCCCAGTGACAACGTAAGTCTGGGCGGCGACCCTTGTTTCGGGCAGTTGAAGACCCTGGTTGTGCATTATACGCTGGACGGTATGGAGCGTATTGCCTATTCGCCCGAGAACGGACGCATTCAGATACCCGAGGTACATGAGCAGGGCCAGCTGAAGGTGATGCGTGCCTTCTACGGCCCCATCGCCTCCAACTTTGACAGCGAGCGGCCTAAGAAGCCTGTGGATGTGACAGCCGCCCTGCAGCAGAATATCGCTGCCGGCCGGTATGTGATAACCGTGAATGACGAGCTGGCCGGTACGCCTGTGTCAGGGCGCAACAAGCGCCTTAGGCTTACTTACATGACGGACGGCATGACCATAGAGCGTGATGTGACCGAAGGCTCCCGGGTGGACTTTACCTATCATGGCAATGATGCCGACCTGGTGCTGGACGAAGGCGGCTTTGTATGGACAACGTCCAAATCAGGTACCGAAACCGTTTGCACAGCATCAGGTAAGGTTTACAGTGCCCGTGTGAAGTCCGTGCCTCAGCCCATTACCCTGACAGGCGCATGGGATGTGACCTTCCAGCCCGGCAGGATGGCTCCAGACAAAGCCGTCTTTGACAGCCTGTATTCCTATACCCGGTCCGATGATGCCGGTATCCGCTATTATGCCGGAACAGCCGTATATACCAAGCGGTTCACGTTGCCTAAGAAGTACCTTCAGGCAGGCACTGAGCTGCAGCTGAACCTGGGCAATGTAGGCGTGATAGCCTCTGTCAGTCTGAACGGCCAGTCCCTGGGTACGGCATGGAAGGCACCTTACCGTCTGCCTGTGGGCGATGCAGCCCGCTCTGGCGAGAACCTGCTGGAGATTACCGTTAGCAATCCCTGGGTCAACCGCCTTATCGGTGACGAGCAACCCGGTGCCGTGAAACTGGGTACGGCTACCTGGAAGCATTGGAATGCGGACAGTCCGCTTCAGCCTGCCGGTCTGATGGGTCCTGTCACCATCCAGCCGCAGGTGAGGGTAATGTTAAAGTAGAATTCCCCCTCCTCCTTCATCCTTCCTGAATGAAAGGGGAGAGATGCCGGTGATGCGGCGGAAGGCCGTGGAGAAGTAGTCGGGGTTATTGAACCCCACATCGTATGCTATCTCCTTGAGGGGCTTGGTGGTGTTCAGCAGCAGGAACTTGCTTTGCCTGATGCGCGTCTCCTGGATATACTGATAGGGCGTCATGCCCGTCTGCTGCAGAAAGACCTTTCGGAATCGGCTGTAGCCCCAGTTGATAGCTTGGGCTACATCCTCGGACCGTATGTCGTTCTGGAAGTTATTGTGTATGAACAACATGGCCTGATGGATATCCTCGGCCAGTTCCTTTTCGGCCTGACTGGCAGCGTTGTCATATGACGAGATGTAGCCCAGCATCATGTTGACGTAGCCGCTCAGCAACTGCTGGTAGCCCCTCTCCATGTGCTGGGCTGCCTTTATGCCCTGGCTGAACAGGTATATCATGTCGCCGCTCAGGGAAAGGGGCAGATGAAACAGCGGATGCCCGGTGGAGAAGAAGCCGTTCTTAACCCTCATGTCTATGTTCATCCCGCGGAATCCTATCCAGTATTCCTTCCACCCCGTCTGCTCGTCGGGGTGGTAGGTATGCCTTTCCTGTGGGAAGAGCATCATCACATCGCCTGCCTTTACACTCATCTCGCCTGCGCTTTCCGTATGGAATATGCCCGATCCCTTGGCGCAGTAGATAAGCTGATACTCGTCCAGCATTCTGCCGGCAGCGGGCTGGAATCTGTAGGACAGGGGATGCTCGGCGGGCGGATAGGGCTCTCCCGGCTGAATCTCCTGTGTTCCCACGCAGTTTACGGTAAGTCCCCAGTCGGCGTCATGCTCAACGGAGGGCAGGTACTTAAAATTGAGATGCTCGTTCATGAGAATATCAAAAATTGCAGGTTATATTCGCTTAACTGCTGCAAATATACTCATAAACATCATACGAACCACCAAGTCTCAATTTTTTTTACATCAAAAAACCGTGAAAAAGCGTAAAATGTCATAAATCTACGGTGTAATATCATAATTTAAAGGTTATATATTCACATAACCGCTAACATTGCCACCAGAATTATAAGGTATCGCTGTTTTTTTGTATATGCACTTCGAAAAAAGTTGCATAAGTTTCGTCAGTTCCCGAAAGTTGTTATATCTTTGTCGTATTAAACAGTTCATAACAGAGGTATGCTACGGCAGTTTATGTTATCATACATTATATTATTATGTTTGGCCCTGACGCAGATTCATGCGTTGGCTGCCGGACCATTGCCATCCGTCAAATGTCCTGTGAAGCGAATTCAGGTAGAGCGCTTGCCCGACCTGAACGTAGCGCGTGAAGGGCATACTGTCCTGTGCCTTAATGGCGAGCTGACGGTCCTTGGTGGACATACCACAGGTTTCATACCAACGTCCACTGCTGAGTTTTTCAGCAACGGACAGTGGAAACAACTCCAGATGTTTTACATGCACGATGAAGGTACGGTGCTGGCAATGAAATCGGGACAGGTGTTATTGGCAGGCGGTCTTAAGGATAATCTGGGTATAGGACAGAGCTTCGAAGTGGAGTTGTACAATCCAGAGGACCATTCTTTCGGAGGATTCGGTTGTCTGGATCAGAAGCGGTCGCTTGCCTCAGCCATTGAACTGGACAGCGGGCAAGTACTCATCAGCGGGAACTGGTATGCTGACGATGGTATAGAAATGTATGATGGCCGGAAGTCGTTCGCTGCCGTCAGGGATGTAACCGTGCCGCGTGCCGCACCCTATCTGTTCCGAACGTCCAACGGCGATGTGTTGGTACTGAGTGGAGTGACCAATAAGCACCAGTACATGGATAGCATCATCGTAGATCGTCTGCATGGCGATGCGTTCATGGTACCCATATTTCAGCATTGGAGGCCTGCGGCGCCGTTTCCTTGCCACAGTGAAACAGGGTTCATCGGTGATGAATCAAGGGGACACTATGCTTACCTGATGACTGTAAGAGACTTTGCACGACATGATCTTGAAGCAGAGCGTCACGGGAAACCTGCGGGGCAGGTGGCAGTCGTGCTGGTAGAAGATACTGTGTTCTCGCTGTTGCCCACATCGTGCCCCATTCCGATGTCCACCCCCGAGTATGGCCCCATTTATTATGATATCAGTGGCATTGTTGTGGACAGAAAGGTGCAGCGGGCATATCTGATGGGTGCTGATAAGGATAATCGGCTATACGTTGTCAGTATCGAGTATGCCCGTCGTCCGGCTTCCCTTACCTTATATTATACAGACCCGCTTCCCGACTGCGGATGCTTCCAGCCTACGCTGATGCCCGATGGCAATCTGGCTGTTATTGGTGGAAGTTTGCGACCTGGCTTTTCAGGCGACAGCTATGCCCCGGTAGCCAGTGCCTATCTGTTGCTCCTGAATCGTCCTGCTGATGCAAAAGGCTCTTCCATGTTCTCATGGTGGCTCCTCATATTAGGTGGGATGGTTGCCTTGGTTGTTGGCGCAGGTATAAGATGGCTTGCCAGACGGACGAAGAGAGGCATGCCGTCTCCTGCTCAGGATGAAATTAAAGAGCCTGCGCCCATGAATGATGCTGACGAGGTAATGATGGCACGCATCAACCAGTTAATGGAGGAAGAAAAGCTGTATCTTGACAAAGGGTTGCTGGTTACTGATATTGCCCAGCGTCTGGGTGTTCACCGCAATACTGTTTCCAGTTGTATCAATAATCAGTGCGGCTGTTCGTTCAACACTTATATCAATGGCTACCGAATAGAGTATGCCATGCAGCAGTTCCGCCAGCACCCCGATGGAAAGATTGTTGCGGTGGGACTTGAGTCTGGTTTCTCTACCGAACGTTCTTTCTACCGGGCTTTTAAGGCTGTTACTGGCCTCACGCCGTCAGAATGGATTGCGCAATCTGTACATTAAAAAAAACGTCTGAATAAGGAAATCGACTGACAATTTACAATTTTGTCAGTCGATTTTGCATATTGTCACCTCGTATTCTAAGTGTTTGTCATACCTTCGCAGTGTCAAGAAATGCCATTTGTGCCATGCCATGTGGTTTAGCATTTCATTTTATAACATTATAAACACTAATCTTATGAGAAAAAAACTACTTTCCATCTGTTTACTCCTTCTTATCGCTATTAGTGCAGGGGCGCAAACAG
>CACYMI010000084.1:21721-31462 GCA_902775385.1 uncultured Bacteroidales bacterium | reverse complement strand
AACCACGGGAAATCCAATATCAACATGGACTGGGAACGTCCCGTCAACTTCGAGTACATCACACCAGAGGGGAAGATGGTCATCAACCAGGAGGCCGAATTTACCATCAGCGGCGGATGGAGCCGGCATTATGCCCCGTCCTCCTTCAAGCTGAAAGCAACCAGGCTCTATGAAGGCACCACCAGCTTCGACTACCCCTTCTTCCGTTATAAGCCCTACAACAGATACAAGCAGCTGCAGATCCGCAACGGCGGCAATGACAACAACTCGCACGAACACGGACGCGTCAGGGACGCTATCACCCAGCAGGTACTTATCAGCAACGGATTCTACATTGACGCACAGGACTATCAGCCCGTACATGTATTCTTCAATGGCGAGTACGTAGCACAGATGAACCTGCGTGAGCCCAACAACCGCTACAACGGCACTGCCAACTACGGCTATGACGATGATGAGATGGATGCCTTTGAGTACAGCAACGGCTACTTCCAGAAAGCAGGAACCAAGGACGCCTTCAATGAATGGCTCAACCTGAGCAGAAACGCCACAGACGACAACACCTACAACGAACTGCGCCAGCTGGTGGACATGGACGAGGTCATCAACTTCTTTGCCGCCATCTCCTACATAGGCTGTTCTGACTGGATCTGCAACAGCAACAACGTAAAGGGCTACCGTTCCCTGCCCGACGGGAAATTCCACCTGACACTGCATGACCAGGACTGGGGATGGAGCAACAGCAACGGCGTAAGCCTCATCAACAACAACACCGGAAACGAACTGCTGCAAATCTACAACAACATGAGACGGAACCCGCAGTTCCAGCGCCAGTTCGTGAACGCATACTGCCTGCTGGGCGGCGAGAGGTGCAACACCATAGGAGACAGCATCTGCCGGCTGGTAGAGCCCGCCCTGGCCATCGAAGGCAAACAACCCTGGACCTCCTTCAGTGAGCAACGCAACAATATGACCGGCAGCCAGAGCCGGCAAGCCCGCATGAATGCCCTGCGTACCAGCTTCCAGTTAGGAACAGGCATGAAGGTGAAGTTCCAGGCCAACATACCACAGGCATCATTCATGCTTGATAACCTGCCCGTCCCCGGCAACACCTTCGACGGAACCCTCTTTGCCCCCGTATCTCTCACGGCAACCGCTCCGGCAGGATACGAGTTCAAGGGATGGACCAGCATGGCAGGAGACCGTCAGACGGTATTCCCCATGAAGGATTCATGGCTGTACTATGACCAGGGGCCCCTGGAATCAGACGCATGGAAGACCACCAGCTACAACACTTCCGCCTGGAAACAAGGCAAGGCACCTTTAGGCTACTATACCGGCGGCCAGAGAGACTACCAGACCACCCTGGACTTCGGTGCCGACGCAAGTAAAAAACACATCACCTATTACTTCAGGAAAGTATTCAATCTGCCGGACACACCTGCCAATGACGACAAGTTTACCCTCAACTTCATAGCCGATGACGGATTCGTGGTTTATGTAAACGGAGTAGAAGTGTACCGGTACCTGATGCCAGAAGGAGAGATACAGTACAGCACATACGCCACCACCTATGCCCAGGCCAATCCGGATGCCGGCTCATTCAGTATCGCCCCCACTTATTTCAGTCAGGGGCGCAACGTCATCGCCGTTGAGGTCCATAACAACGTACCCGGCTCTACGGACATCTACTGGGAGGCCAGCCTGGAAAGGAGTTTCAGCACCCCCATGATTATCAGCAATGAGAACCGTCTGACACTCCAGGTGGACAAAGACGCCTCCTATACAGCACTGTTCGAACCCATCACCGAGCCAGACAGATACACAGCATCAGGAGCCTCCCCCATCCGCATCAACGAAGTAAGTGCCGACAACGGCATCTATGTGAACGAACACATCAAGCGGGATGACTGGATTGAACTGTACAACACCACCGGTGAGGACATAGACATCGCCGGAATGTACCTGAGCGACGACGCCGGCAAACCGGCCAAGTACCAGATAACAGGCACCGACGGCATTTCCACCATCGTGCCCGCACACGGGACCAGGATAATATGGGCTTCCAAGAGAGAGCAGAAAAGCCAGTTGCACGCCCCCTTCAAGCTGGACAACACCGACGGAGGCGTGGTAATCATACAGGCCGGGGACGGCAGCTGGGCAGACGCCCTGTGCTATGACCATCAGGACAGCCGGCAGTCCTACGGCAGATACCCCGACGGCGGCAACAGCACATTCCTGATGAACATCCCTACCATCGGGAAGAGCAATATCCTGAGCACCTACGACAACTTCACTCTTGCGGATCTGATTTACAATGAAGAAAACGGCAGGAATGTACAAGAGCAGGAAATCATAGACAATTTACAAAGACTTGCACCTGACATTGCCAACCGGATTATCCGCACAGAATACTACAGCCTGGACGGCCGGAAACTGTCCGGACCCGTCCACGGCATATGCATTTGCAGGCAATACAGCCAGGACGGAACTATAATTGCAAAGAAAATAATGAAAAAATAGTATATTCAGCAAAAAAGATGTATTTTTGCACCGGAATTAACAACAACACATAATGAAAATCAAAAGATTTAACCTAATCTCCATTCTGTTAATGGGGCTGTTACTTGTTACCAGTTGCACAGAAACCATTGACACATCTGCCCGTTACGTGTTCAAGGAGCGCACTATCGGCGGCTACCTCTCCGAACATGAGCAGTTCAGCGAATACGTACGCCTGCTGAAAGAACAGAAAGTCAGCGAGATTTCAGAAACCTCCGTCTATCAGCTCATGACGGCATACGGAGCCTACACATGCTTTGCTCCGACCAATGCCGCCATCCAGTTGTATCTGGACAGCCTGTGTATCAAAGGCATCATTCCCGAACCCAGCTGGGACGCGTTCCCCAATGAACGGTTGCTGGACTCCATCCGATATGTTATTGTCATGAACAGCCTCCTGGACGGAAAGGATGCGGACAGAAAGACATTTACAGTCAGTGAGTTCCCCGATGACAACGAAGAATTCTCCATCAACACCATGGCCGACTGCAAGATCAGCGTCGTCTTTGACAAGAACGACCCCGACTCCTGTCTGATAGACGGAATATGCCCCGTATCCACTACCAACAGGGACATAGAATGCCTGAACGGATTCATACACGAGGTAGCCTATACCATCAACCCCACCAGCGAAACCCTGGGAAGCACCATGCACCTCTATGCCACACAGCCGGACTGCGGTTATTATGTAATGGCCAAGCTTATTGAGGCCTGCGACCTTATCGATACCCTTTCGGCCGTAAAGGACTATGAATATGAGAAGATGGTCAAGCTGGGAGTCATTACCGAAAGCTGGTGGAACAACATCGGAACATACGTCCAGCCACAGCCAAGCCGCAAATACGGATTTACCCTATTCGCCGAGACAGACGAATTCTGGGCAACGACACTGAAGAAAGACGTAAAAGACATCACCGTCAATGACGTACGCCAGTGGGTAGCCTCACAGAACTTCTACCCCGATGCCGTCAATGACGACAACTATACCGACAACAACAACCTGCTGAACCAGTTTGTCACCTACCACCTTCTGCCCTGCCGTCTGACGGTGGACAAGCTGGTCCTCCACTATAACGAGAAAGGCTTCAACCCCAAGGGCAGGAACAAAACCCCCACAATCCCTGTATGGTCACATTACGTGACAATGGGCAAGAGACGCCTGCTCCGCCTGTGGGAAAGCGCCGAGAGCAACGGCGTATATCTGAACAGGTTCCCCGAGCTGGACAACAGCAGGCACGGTACCTATCACGAGCTGTCATGCACACCTGAGAACGAAGGAATGTACCTCAGGACCGATGTGGACTCCAGACTCGTAAAGCTGCTCAACTCCATCATCTACCCCATTGACAAGGTACTCGTCTATGACAACCACGTCCGCCAGGAACTGATGCGTTCCCGCCTGCGCTATGACGTATGGGACTTCGCTCCCGAGATGATGTCAAACGACATGCGTGTAATGAGCTACTTCATGCGCTACTCCTTCCCGCCCGACGAGGTCTATCAGTACTTCAACGACATCAACGTGAACACCAAGGATATGATCTTCTACCTGCTGAACGGTATCAACCAGGACTGGCCCAACTACCAGGCTGACGAGATGCTTTGCGAAGGCTTCTACGACATCACCCTGCGCCTGCCCCCCGTTCCCATATCCGGAACCTACGAGATCCGAATGGGCGTATCCACAGAGAGCCCCTGGCGCGGTATCTGCCAGGTATATTTCGGTGAGAACAAAGACGCCCTCTACCCCGCCGGCATCCCCGTTAACATGGCACTGGGTGGTACAGACCCGCTGCTCAAATGGGAAACGGACACACAGGATGACGACTATAATGCCGAGGTGGACAAGCGCATGCGTAACAACGGCTTCATGAAAGGCCCCGAATACTTCTCTGAAATACCAGGCGGCAGCCAGACCGCCCGCACCCTGGCCAAGACAACACGCCGAATCCTGCTCCGCACCTACATCGATGCCGACAAGGTGTACTACATGCGATTCAAGAGCGTGCAGGACAAGAAGGACAAGCAGCTCTTCCTTGACTACATCGAATGGTGTCCCAAGGAAATCTACGACAACCCCGAGACACCGGAGGACATCTGGTAATAACATAAAAGAAGGCAGCCTGACCGGCTGCCTTCTTCTGTATCATTACTCCTGATAGTAAACCCGCTTGACCCTATTACTGATACCCGTCAGAATCTCATACGGGATGGTATCTATGATATCCGAAAGGACCGAAGGCGGCAGCTCCTCACCGAAGATCAGGACCGAATCGCCCTCCTGACAGGGAATGTCAGTAACATCAATCATACACACGTCCATACAGATATTACCCACATAGCGGGCCTTCTGACCATTCACCAGACAATATCCGTTGCCCCGGCCCAGCAGACGGTCCAGACCGTCAGCATATCCGATGGGGATACTGGCAATACGGCTGTCACGCTCCATAAAAGTACGGCGGCTGTATCCCACACTGTCCCCGGCCGGCACATCATGAATCTGCAGAATAGTGGTACGCAGCGTGCATACATTATTTATAAGCTGGTTGTTACGGCTGTTGATACCGTACAGTCCCAGTCCCAGCCGCACCATCTCCATCTGCCGTTCCGGGAAATGCTCTATGCCCGCACTATTGCACATGTGGCGCAGGATACCGTGCGGGAAGGCCTGACGCAACTGCTCGCTCCCCTGCAGGAACAAGTCGTACTGCCTGGCCGAGAATGCATCGAAGTCATCACAGTCGCTGCCCACGAAATGCGAGAAGACCGAACGGGGTATCACAGCATTCTGCTGCTTCAGGCGTTCTATCAGCGTGGGCATATCCTTGAGGGGGTCAAAGCCCATACGGTGCATACCCGTATCCAGTTTGATGTGTATGGGGAAATTGGTGATACACTCCTTCTTGGCAGCATGAATCAGCGCATCCAGCAGGCGGAAGCTATATACCTCAGGCTCCAGATTGTACTGGAAGAGTGTCCTGAAGGTACTCATCTCGGGATTCATGATCATGATATTGGAGGTAATGCCCGCATTGCGCAGCGCCACACCCTCGTCGGCCACAGCCACTGCCAGGTAGTCCACCCGATGGTCCTGCAATATCTTAGCCACCTCCACGGCACCGGCACCATAGGCATCCGCCTTGACCATGCAAACCATCTTCGTCTCCGGTTTCAGAAACGAGCGGTAGTAATCCAGATTCTGTGCGATAGCACTCAGATTCACCTCCAGGATAGTCTCATGCACCTTCTGCTCCAGCATATCCGTAATCTGCTCAAAGCAGAAACTGCGGGCCCCTTTGATCAGTATCAGCTGGTCACGCAGCGCCGGCAGCAGGTTACTCTGCAGGAACGACTGCGTATCCTGGAAGAAATGACACCGGGCCTGCAGATTCTCAAAACAATGGCTGTGTGCCGAAATGACCGGACCTATGGCTATCAACTGCTCTACCCCCTGCTGTTGCAGCATTTGCGACAGATGGGTATAGAACATCATTGGCGGAACACCCGTCTGCTGGATATCACTCAGAATAAGCGTCTTGGACTTTCCCTCCCGCTCAGGCCTTCTGTTCATGAAGTGCAGGGCTATATCCAGACTGTTCAGGTCACTGTTGTACGAATCGTTAATCAGCGTACATCCACGGACGCCGGCCTTCACCTCCAGCCTCATCGCCACAGGCTCCAGCTTATCCAGCCGCTCCGCGATCACCTCGTCACTCATTCCCATGTAACGGCACACCGTCCGGCACACCGTCTTATTGTCCTCGATGGCATTTCCCGTACTGTGCCAGGGAATCAGCTCAGCCTTAAAGTCCATCTTACGGACACACTCCTCTACAATTCTGTTATCAGAAGGGTATATCAGCGCCTTGGCATCCTTGAAGAGGCGCAGCTTCTCCATACACTTCTGCTCCATCGTCTCGAAGTTCTCCTGATGGGCAGTGCCCAGACAGGTAAAGATTCCCAGCGTCGGCTGTATAATCCTTTGCAAGGCATCCATCTCCCCAGGCTGCGAGATAGCCGCCTCAAAGATACCCACCTGGCTCTTCTCCCACAAGCCCCACACTGACAACGGCACACCAATCTGCGAGTTGTAGCTACGCGGACTGCGCGTTACCGTACAGTCAGGCGAAAGCATCTGGTAGAGCCACTCCTTGACAATAGTCTTTCCATTGCTGCCCGTAATACCCAGAACGGGGATAGAGAACGAGTCGCGATGCCTCTCCGCCAGCCGTTGCAGCGCCTGCAGGGTATTGGGCACCAGCAGGAAGTTAGCATCCGCATAATCACCGGCAGGAACCTCCTCAACCACAAAGGCACGCACACCCCGGTCATACAGATCCTTGATATAGGCATGCCCGTCACCCTTTGCGGTGCGTATGGCAAAGAAGAGGGAACTTTCAGGGAAACTCAGGCTGCGGCTGTCAGTCAGCAGCCATGCGATTTGTTGCTCATAGGTGCCTATCCTGTGTGCGCCTATAAGTATTGAGATTTCAGCTATAGTATACATTATTCCATATTGTATTTTACTCTCAGCATCTTAGCTTTTTCCTCCAGATTTGCCAGGAATTTCCTATAGGCAGCAGCTTCAGGGTTAAGAGGCTTATGGCACAGACCGCTGCGTATAGGCGCATATTCCTGCAGATACTTCCGCATAGCAGGATTCATAGCGGACTGCACCAGACGCTGCCATATATAATCCACAGCCACACCCGAGGGGTGCAGCATATCCTCGGCATAGAACCTGTAGTCACGCAACTCATCCAGTACAATCTCATAGGCAGGGAAGTAAGACACCCGGTCGGGATACCTCCGCATCACCTCCTCCACAGCCAGTATCAGCGTGGACTTGGCGACCTGATTGCCATGGAACCCATACTTGGCATACCTGAAGGGACTGACGGTAAGGACAATCCTCAGCTCAGGATTCTCCCCCAGCAAATCATCCGTCAGTGCCGACAGCGCATCCGCACACGCCGGCATTGACAGCCAGTCCTCCCTGAAACGTCCATGCGGCTCCTTATGGCAGTTGGCCACCACCTCCCCGTTGGCTTGCAGCCTGTAGCAGACACTTGTGCCAAGGGTAAGAAACAGCCAGTCAGCCGATATCAGAGAAAGCCTCAGCATCTGAAGGGCCCCCTCCGTCACCGTCCTGCATTCCTGCTCGTCCTTACCTGAGATAAGGGTACCGGCCCACCATGAGCGCCAGTCACGCTCCGCCTTGAAGACAGGAATCTCCACCTCATCCGCATGCAGGGCAGCACGAACCTGCAGCCTGATGCTCTCAGGGTTGTACAGAACACCCAGCGGATTGCAGAGTGCGGACAGCCCGAAACTCTGGAAACGCTCGCCCATATACTGGGCAAAGCAGGAACCCAGGAATACCGAATGATCCGTGACCGACATCGGATTCCTCCATTCCGGCACCTCAACCATAGTCCTGAAAAGATATTCTTGGCCTGCCATTATTCAAAGATGATAATTTTTCTTGTACAAAATTACGGAACTTCATCGAAAATATGTAATTTTGCAATATCAAAAATGAATAAATGTGGAAAAAGTGCCCAAAGATCTTCTGGCAAACATACATATCCCCTCTGATTTAAGGCAATTGCCTATCTCAGAACTCCCTGACGTCTGCGAGGAACTCCGTCAGACCATCATTCAGGAACTGGCAAACAACCCCGGCCACTTTGCCAGCAGTCTCGGTGTGGTAGAGCTGACCGTTGCCCTCCACTACGTCTTCAATACCCCCTATGACCGTATCGTATGGGATGTAGGACATCAGGCAGCCGGGCATAAGATTCTTACCGGACGCAGGGACCGGTTCGACACCTACCGCAAGTTGCACGGCCTGCGTCCCTTTCCCTCCCCCGAGGAGAGCGAGTATGACACCTTTGCCTGCGGCCACGCCTCCAACAGCATCTCAGCCGCCCTCGGTATGGCAGTAGCCGCCCAGGAGAACGGCCAGACAGACAGGCAGGTAGTAGCCGTGATAGGCGACGGCAGCCTGAGCGGCGGACTGGCCTATGAAGGCCTGAACAACGTGTCAAGTACGGACAACAACCTGCTCATCATCCTGAATGACAACAATATGAGCATCGACCACAGCGTGGGCGGCATGAAACATTACCTGCACCAGCTGCATACCAGCAAACTCTATAACTACCTCAGGTTCAGAACCTCCCAGCACCTGTTCAAGTGGGGCATCCTGAACGAGAGCCGCCGGCAGAAGATCATCCGCTTCAACAACTCCCTGAAATCGCTCCTGACCAACCAGCAGAACATCTTCGACGGCATGAACATCCGCTACTTCGGTCCCAGCGACGGACACAATGTGGTGGAACTGGTAGCCACCCTGCGCCAGATCAAGGACATGAAAGGCCCCAAGCTGCTGCATATCCATACCATCAAGGGCAAGGGATTCCAGGCAGCCGAGGAGAACCCCGTCGTATTCCATGCCCCCGGCAGATACGACCCCGAGACAGGCCGGCGGATCAAGACGGACACCAGGAACCTGCCGCCCAAATACCAGGACGTCTTCGGCCACACCCTGTTGGAACTGGCAAGAGCCAACCCCAGTATTGTAGGCGTCACCCCCGCCATGGCCACCGGATGTGGCATGACCTACATGATGCGGGAAATGCCCGATCGCACCTTCGACGTAGGAATAGCCGAGGGACACGCCGTCACCTTCTCGGGCGGAATGGCCAAAGAGGGACTGCTGCCGTTCTGCAACATCTACTCCAGTTTCTCGCAACGGGCGTTCGACAATATCATACATGATGTGGCACTGAACAGGCTGAATGTAGTATTCTGCCTCGACCGCGCCGGACTGGTAGGCCAGGACGGCCCCACCCATCACGGCGCCTTCGACCTGGCCGCACTGCGTCCCATCCCCAACCTCACCATCTCCTCACCCATGAACGAGCATGAGCTGCGCCACCTGATGTACACGGCCCAGCTGCCCGGCAAGGGGCCCTTTGTCATCCGCTACCCGCGCGGACGCGGAGTGCTGGAGGACTGGGAATGCCCCTTTGTGGAAATCCCCGTGGGCAAGGGAAGATGTCTCAGGGAAGGAACCGACGTGGCCGTACTGAGCCTGGGCCCCGTAGGCAACCTTGTCACACAGGCCATTCGCGAGCTGGAAGACCGGAACATCAGCATAGCGCATTATGA
>CACYMI010000084.1:7903-21693 GCA_902775385.1 uncultured Bacteroidales bacterium | reverse complement strand
TCATCACCGTCGAAGACGGTGTCAGGAAGGGCGGACTGGGCTCTGCCGTGCTGGAATACATGGCAGACAATGACCTGCATCCCCGCATAACACGCCTCGGCCTGCCCGACAGCTTCGTAGAGCACGGGACCCCCGAGGAACTCTATCAGATAGTAGGACTTGATGTTGAATCCATTAAAAAGGCCATTATATGAAGATTGTAATCTGTGGCGCGGGAGCCGTAGGAACACATCTGGCAGAGCTGCTGTCCCGGGAGAACCAGGACATCATCCTCATAGATGAGAACCCCGAGAAGACAGCCCGGCTGACCCAGGGAGGCCAGTATGACCTGATGACCCTGAATGTCGCCCCCACCTGTATCAGCGGACTTAAGGAAGCCGGTGTCCCCAAGGCCGACCTCTTCATAGCCGTCACCCCCGAGGAAACCCGTAACATAACCTGCTGTATGCTGGCCCATGCCCTGGGAGCCAAGAAGACCGTTGCCCGTGTGGACAACGCCGAATACACACGTGACGACTACAAGGACCTCTTCCACAGGATGGGCATCGACTCCATCATCTACCCCGAGGCACTGGCAGCCCGCGAGATTCTGGACGGCCTGAAACGCTCATGGGTCAGACAGTACTGGGAGGTGCATGGCGGCGCCCTGGTCATGTTGGGCATCAAGTTGCGTGAGACGGCCCACGTCATCAACATCAAGCTCAAGGACCTCTGTAACCAGGACACCCCCTATCATGTGGTGGCTGTAAAACGCGGGGACGACACCATCATCCCCGGCGGTAACGACATGCTGCTGGACGGCGACATCGCCTACTTCATGACCACCAAGAAGCACATCCAGTTCATCCGGCAGATTGTAGGCAAGGAAAACTATGCCGACGTGCGCGATGTAATGATAATGGGCGGCGGACGCACCACCGTCCATGTAGCCGAGGGAATGCCCGACTTCTACACCCTCAAGATTATCGAGCAGAACGAGGAGCGCTGCATGCAGCTGAACGAGATCCTGGGTGACAGCGACATACGCATCATACAAGGCGACGGCAGGGACACCGCCCTGCTGCTTGACGAGGGGCTGAAGGATATGCAGGCCTTTGCCGCCCTTACCCCCGAGACCGAGACCAACATCCTGGCCTGCCTGGCCGCCAAGCGGATGGGCGTACGCAAGACCGTAGCACTGGTCGAGAACACCGACTACGTATCCATGGCCGAGAAACTGGATATCGGAACCATTATCAACAAAAAGATGATTGCCGCCGGACATATCCATCAGATGATGCTCAATACCGATGTGGCCAATGTCAAATGCCTCACCATCGCCAATGCCGATGTGGCGGAATTCCTGGCCAACGAGGAGAGCCCCATCACCAAGGCCGACGTCAAAGACCTGCGTCTGCCCCCAGGCGTAAACTTAGGCGGCCTGGTACGCGACGGTATCGGCAAGCCCATCTACGGAAGCACCAGGATTCAGGCAGGCGATATCGTAGTGCTGTTCTGCAAGAGCGGCCTCATCAAGAAGATGGACCACTACTTCGCCAAGCCTACCTCGGCCGTCAACCGCATAATGTCAGCCTTCAGCAACTGATACTGAGGGCTGCTCTTGAAGCCCGTACTCTTACGCAGCATAACATCTACCGGCATCTGGCTATGCCTGTAGCTTGACAGCTCATTCTGCTTCTGCGTCTCATGAACGGCCAGCTCATTGATTTCCCTTTCACGTTCACGCCGAAGGATATTGCATACCGGCATCAGCAGCGTCATCACCACATTCTCAAAGAGCGTATGCCCGTGCATATACATATAGCACATCTCCGGCTGAATACCCAACCGCAGCAACTCATCCCTCAGCAGCGGGTAAGTCTTACGCCCCTCGGGGAAAGTCCGCTGCAGCCACCCCATACACTTGTTCACCCTGCGCCTCACCTTATCCAGCGTAGACTCCGTATTGCGGGGGTTGATATTATGAAATGACACAATATCGCAGAAGTTCCCCATCGGAAACTCCTTGTAATGTCCGTACCGGTAAGCCCAGATATTCCATACAAAAAGGGGCCATATTATCAGGCTGTACTCAGTCATGAACTGCTCAAAGTCCACCAGCACCTTGTCATTCAGCGTACTCATCACGCAAGTAGCGTGCAGACTCGGAGCATAGCACTCATAGTTCTCAATAGCATACGCATACGTATGCATCACATAAGGGCACTCACAGATATACTTACTAACCTCCGTACGCCCCTGCATCAGCCAGTCATAGTCCGCATCCACGCAGGCAATCATATACTCACCCAGCCCCTTCCCCAGCTGATTCATCAGCGTAGTCTTCTTCCCCTTCCCCAGGGTAGTCCGGCTGGGCAGCATCACCTCAAAGCAGAAACGCTCCGTTTCAAAGTCCTGCAGCACCGAACGCCAGAAGAACACATCATCATAGCTCTCCACGTAAGCCACAATCTTGCGCCGGGCCTTCTTAGGCTGCAGTCTGTTCGCCGAGGCAATGTACTGCGAGGTCAGATTCT
Source organism: uncultured Bacteroidales bacterium (assembly GCA_902775385.1). Taxonomy (GTDB): domain Bacteria; phylum Bacteroidota; class Bacteroidia; order Bacteroidales; family Bacteroidaceae; genus Physcousia. The sequence goes on along the minus strand of CACYMI010000084.1, from coordinate 19,177 downwards.
CATGCAGGCGTTTTCCCATAGTTATGAAACAATGTCCTCCACATCCGTAACACAGTCAGCCCACCCGTTCATGATAACAGCCGGACTGTGAGTCGTCAGGATAATCTGCGCATTAGGGTTCAGGTCCCGTATCAGAGACACCAGTTGCTGTTGCCATTCCACGTGCAGGCTCACCTCAGGCTCATCCATAAATAAGGTATAGTGGCGCTTGTTCTGCACCAGCACGGACAGGAGGATAATCAGCATCTGCTTCTCACCGCTGGACAGCTTATAGGGCGATAGCGACTCACCGAAGGAGGTGAAGTACAGCTCATTCTTATCACGCTGGATGGTCTTGCCCGTATCCCGGAACAGGCTGTCCACCACATCCTGGAAGTGCGTCTTCTCCTGCGCCAGCTGCTGCGCCTTCTCCTGCGCGTCAGGATCCTGTCTGGTAAAAAGCTCCACCATCCTGTTGCTCAGGCTCACCTGGAAATCCAGGTACCTGCGCTGCAGCAGATAGATATGAAAGTCCAGTTCCGTCTGCAGCTGCGTATCCGTAACTTTATTCAATATGTCACCGCTCAGAATAGGACGGTCAAAGGAACGTATCACATCAAAGTCCACACACTCAGCCCCCTCCACATCATACTCAATCTTCACCCCGTCGGCAGAGCGGCCCGCCTTGTCAATGTTCAGCAAGTGCATAATCACCCGGTTCAGGATAGTACTCTTGCCCACCCCGTTCACACCGCTCAGGATATTCACGCCCGGATTCAGCTCCCACCTGACATGCTTCTTACCGCTCCACAACGATTCAATCTCAATGCTCTTGATATAGTTGGCAACCTTATTCATAGCTTCAGAAAATTGTGGTTGAGTTCCATGAATACAATTCCTTCCGAGCCGAGAAGTAACCCAGTGCCCGCTCCAGCTTATCCTTCGTCAGCGGGATGTGCGCCATATTGGCACTGTCACGCCCTATATACTTCCTGACCTTGTTAGGCAGGAACTTCCACTGCTGCTGAATAGTATTGTCGTCCAACCTGTCCAGCCCCACGTAAGCCACTATCACAGGCAGTCTGAAACGGTTCACCGCCCTGCTGATCTGCCAGTTCAGCATCGGACTCTCCACATCCATCATCGAGCTGGACAGCACCAACAGGTTGTCCGCCTTCTCCATCAGATGCAGAAAACGGTTCTTCAGCGTACTGTCAATCAGGTCATTATGCTCTGAGGAGAACTCAATCTCCTCCATATTCAGGAAATGGAATCTGTCAGGATTCTGCCTTTCCCACTCCCGCAACTGCAGGAAAACGGAAAGGTTACTGTTCACATGGTCAATCACACCAGTGGAATCAAAGGCCACATACGTCTTATTGTTGTTCATAGAACATTAAATTAAGCATTTGCATAGCAAAGATACAGTTTCTGTTTCAAATATGCAAGGATATTTTTCCTCATCCCGGAAATAAATGCTATTTTTGTACCCGAAAAGGGGAAAACGGGAACGGGAACCCTTTTAACCGCAGTACGCTAACCGCTAAAGACGCCCATGAAACGAAGAACCTTTATCCAAACCGGTGTGGCCAGTGTAGCAGCATTTGCCATCATGGGAACAGATTCCCATGCTTATGCCGCAGAAAAAACAGTCGGAAATAACAGCACCCTAAAGACACCCCAGCGGGAAGACCCCTTCCACCTGGGAATGGCAGGATGGACATTCCATAAGTTCAACCTCCAGAAGACGCTCGAGACCATGCGGCAGCTGGATGTCCGTTACCTCTGCATCAAGGACTTCCACCTCCCCCTCGACAGCACCGACGAGCAGATTGCCGCCTTCCACCAGAAGCTGGCCGAATATGGCGTCACAGGCTACGGCGTAGGCCCCATCTACATGAAGTCAGAGGCCGAGGTGGACCGCGCCTTCCAATATGCCCGGCGTGTGGGTGTAAAGATTCTGGTTGGAGTACCCAACTATGAGCTGTTGGATTATGCAGAGCAGAAGGTCAAGCAGTACGATATCAGGCTGGCCATCCACCTGCACGGCCCCGACATGCCCATGTACCCCGATGCCCAGGACATCTGGAACCACGTCAAGGACCGCGACCCCCGCATGGGAATGTGTCTCGACATAGGTCACAACCTGCGCTACGGCAGCGACTCCCTTTCCGACTATAAGAAGTACCACACCCGCGTCTTCGACATCCACCTGAAGGACGTCACCGGAACCACCAAGGCCGACAAGAGCGTAGAGCTGGGCCGGGGCCGCATCGACTTCCCCCTCTTCATCCGCCTGCTGCGCAAGTACCACTATACCGGCAGCGTCAGCCTCGAGTACGAGAAGGACATGGACAACCCCTTCATGGGCATTGCCGAGAGCATAGGCTACTTCCGTGGGGTTTGCTATGCCACCAGATGAATTAAAGTTGAGTTCCCAACAGTTCAATTCTACATTAGTACGATTAGCATCCATAGCCCAGCAGACGCGTATCCGTTGCCTGGCAAATTTCATGAGCCATGTCATTCAGAGAATGAAAGCGGGCATAATCAGAATCTCCCACAACCTTCCAAGGAGCCAGTATTAAAAGCCTACCTGTAGCGCAAGCATAAAAACAGCCTTGCGAAGGTTTCCAATATTCTGTAATAGGCTCTTTTTGTAAGATTATAAGCGCGAAGTGTTCCGCTAAGGCAGCTTGGACAACCCCCTTCTCTCCTTCAGATATACCTGGTGTCACCAGCACGGCACCCTGTTCTGCATGCTGCAGCAACAGAGCCTTTTCCTTCTCATACTCGGGGGTGAGATGTGTAGGGATTCCCTCTTTGCTTCTCCGATGAAAAAACACCTGTTCTTTTTCAGGGTATTTCAGCAAGAAAAGATTACCAAAGGCTGCATACTCACGTCCTTGAATCCACAGGTGCAGTTGGCGTTGCATAAGATTTGGGTTCTCTTCCCTAAGCTTCGCCCTAAAAGGGTTCTCATCCATATAGCGAAAGATGTTTTCTAATGTACACTCTCTCATAACAATGCGATCGTGGTAGCCTTTCTGGAAGAGAACGGGCCGTAAACCCGAGGGAAAAACCTCAGGCACAGTGCCCTGTGCTTCTCCAAGATCTTCCTGCCGCAGCATTGTGCCCTGTGCGTCTCCACAGGGCACACCACAAGACGCCTCATCTTCCAATTTCCACCAGGCCCGGGTGCAGCCCGTCTTAAATCCACGCACAATATTCCCCAAATGCTTCCCTGCCGGCAGTTTCTTCTTCACATTTATAAGGAGGTGAATGTGGTCTGGCATCAATGCCACTTTCCACACCTCTACCATAGGATATAACAGAGAGATTTTCTTCACCTCTTCCTGAAGAACCAAAGAACCCAGGTCAGAGCAATGTAAATGAGGGTAATCAGCCGTTCCTCGTTTGCCGCGAACATGCCCCTCGATGCAGCCAAAGACACGCTTCCTCCCCTCCGTCACCATCGTAATCATATAAGTCCCAGGGCGGTTATAGTCATGAAAGAACGCCCTACGGTTCCCGTTATGCTTTGTTTCATTGGGCATCAAGCCCTTAGCCATCATCTCTTCACGTGTCATGCCTTTTTGTTTTTAAGTCACAAAGTTACGATTAAACGAGGGAAAAGGAAAGAAAAAGTTTGTTTTTATTTCCTTTTCCGAGTGCCAGTAACTTCGGCGATTAGCCAAAGTTACGATTAAACGAGGGAAAAGGAAAGAAAAGTTTTTTATTTCCTTTTCCGAGTGCCAGTAACTTCGGCGATTAGCCAAAATTACGATTAAGTGAGAGAAGAACAAAATAAATCAGAATTTATTTTTTTTTCCGAGGTACAGCCTATCTTCGAGGCGAAAGCCTCAATTATAGTGATATTATTCTTTCAATCAAAGGAATTTAGGGAATTTCTGAGGGTTGCAACCCTAAAAAATACAACTGCTATCCGTTCAGTCGGATTTCAAATCCGGTTGTGACATAATATGTTAAAATAGTCTTTAGCCATACTCTAGGCTGCTTCTAGGCTTACTCTAGGCTGCTTCTAGGCTTACTCCTGAGTATGGCTATAAGCAGCCTGGAATCTTGCTAATAGTTCGCTGATATGGGTTGACAATCCCCTAACCGCTAACCGTTTTCCCTCTCCTCGGAGAGAGGGTTGAGGTGAGTCTTAGCAACAGGCCGTTTCGCTGACAGTAACATGCCGTTTTGCTCTTAGAGAAAGCGCTGCGGGATTAAAGCCTGGGAAAAAAGAGTTTCTCAAAAACACCTAACACCTAACCCAACATAGGGTTAAACACCGATGGTTATCGGGGTGTTGCCAGGTTAGGTGTTACCTGAAAACCTAACCAAAGACCTAACCTGACACCTAACCTGCAAAAAAAACGGGTTAGGTGTTGGGTTAGGTGTTTGAGCAACACCTAACCCGATTAAGTGACGATAGCCATCGGGGCTGAGCGCCCATCGGGTGATATGGTGACATAAATATTTTGACACGTGATTTGCGGATTGTTCAATAACTGAACTTTCGGAAGTTAAAGGGGAAGTTAAAGGGGAAGTTAAAGGGACACCCAAGCTATCGTCCAGCCAGTATCGCTGGCTTAACTTCCTGCGCATAGCGCATAACTTCCTATTTAACTCCATCTTATAACTCCCGAAACTTAAATCAATAATATTGTGGCTTTAGCCAGAGAAAATTTACTGCCAGGTTAGGGAGTTTGATTTCCCTAACGTGGGAGTAAAAAAGATCCCCAAATCTACAGCATCTTCAGGGCCACCTTGATTACCTTCTCGACGGGGGCGTTGGGCTCTTCACAGAGGATTTGCTGAACAACCTTGTGTGTGGGTGCGGGGCTGAAGCCTAACATGGTGAGGGCGGATACAGCCTCGTCCTGTACCTCCTTGTTGATGACTGTGGCCTGGGCTCCGAGGGAAGAGGCTCCTCCACCTGCGGCGGCGTCAACGCCTAAGGCTCCGATTTTGTCCTTCAGATCCACAATGATACGCTGGGCGGCCTTAGGACCAATACCCTTGACCTGCTTCAGCATCTTGTCGTTCCCCTCGCTGATGATATTACAGAGTTCGGCCGGTGTGGTGGCCGACAGTATCATGCGGGCCATTCCCGCACCGATGCCACTGACGCTGGTCAGCAGCAGAAACAGCTCACGTTCCACACGGGTGGAGAAGCCCCACAACTGATAGGCATCTTCGCGTATGGACTCTGTTATCCACAACTTTACGTCCTCCTTCCCCTGTATGCCGGAAAAGGTGTTCAGGCTGATATTGACGCCGTACCCTACCCCGTTGCAATCCACAACAGCCAGGGTCGGGGTTAAATCCGCAAGTGTTCCTTTAAGATATTCTATCATCGCTTATGAAAATTCAAAATTCAAAATTTTAGGTTAATAGGGTTTAAGATTCCCTCCCTTTGGGTCAGGGGCCGCTAACCGCTAACCACTAACCGCTAACCGCTATAACTGACGCAAAGTTAGGGATTTTTGGTGAAAAAGAGCAAAAAATGAAAGAAAAATCCCTTTTCGGATAATAAATAGGCTTACTTATACGTTATATGTTTAACGTGAGCGCGCGAAAATTCATATCAGTAACAATGGTGTTGGTAAGCTTAAACCTGCTTGCCACCATGAACACTATACCTGTTCAGGCAGAGGCTTCACCTTCTGAAGCCCCTGCGGATACCGTACAGAAACGTAAGCCCAGATTCAGCGTGCGTAAGACGGGAACAGAAAATCAGGAAGAGTTAAAGACTAAGAGTGCCGACCTGAAGGAGCCGGATAACCTGAAGACGGATGTTATCTACGATGAGAAGGACAATACCTATACCGTAGGAACCGTGCTGGACAACACACCTGCCGGTACGGGCCGTGGCGGTACCAAGTCAACGGGGACGGGAACGGGAACGGGGACGGGCGGAACGTCTGCCGCCATGACATTGGGACAGGCTACCAGTTACCTGAACGCGCCCTTGCTGATGACACCTGACGAGTACCAGAAGTGGTCCCTGAAGAACAGTATGCAGGCTTACTGGCGCAAGAAGAACGCGGATGCCTTCGAGGCGGAGGGTAAGAACAAGTTCGACTTTACGGATATGCACTTTGACCTGGGTCCTGCCGAGAAGATATTCGGCCCCGGCGGTGTGCAGATCAAGACGCAGGGTAGTGCCGAGCTGAAGGTGGGCATCAACACCAAGAAGATTGACAACCCGGCCCTGGCTGCCTCCAGGCGTAAGACGGTGGGCTTTGACTTTGACCAGAAGATTAACCTGAGCCTGAACGGTAAGGTGGGTGACAAGGTGAACCTGAACCTGAACTACAATACGGAGGCTACCTTTGACTTCGACTCACAGATGATGAAGCTGAAGTATGATGGCAAGGAGGATGAGATTATCAAACTGGTGGAGGCCGGTAACGTATCCTTCCCCAGCAACATGAGCCTGGTACCCGGCGTCAGCAGCCTGTTCGGTCTGCGTACGGACCTGCAGTTCGGCAAACTGAAGCTGCAGACGGTAATCAGCCAGAAGAAGAGTGCCAGCGCCAGCGCCAGCAGTAAGGGCGGCAAGCAGACAACCCCCTTTGAGTTCAGCGCTACGAGTTACGAGGAGAACAGGCACTTCTTTCTGTCCCACTTCTTCCGCGAGCGTTACGATGACAACATGAAGACCCTGCCCACCATAGGCAGCGGTATCACCGTCAAGCGTATAGAGATATGGGTTACCAACAAGAGTGCCAGCACGGAGAACAACAGGAACATCATTGCGCTGGCCGACCTGGGCGAGCCTTCCTATATCAGCAATAGACAATGGCATGCTAAAGGGGTCAACGTTCCCTCGAACCGTTCGAACGATGAGTATGAGACGATTGTGGAGAACTACCCCGAGGCCCGTGACATCGCACAGGCAACAGCCGTGCTGGACGGCATGGGAGTCTTTGAGGGCAGCAAGGACTATGAGAAGCTGCAGTCGGCCCGCAAGCTGAACAGCAGCGAATATACGCTGAACGCCGCCCTGGGCTATGTGAGCCTGAACACCAACCTGCAGACGGATGACGTGCTGGCCGTAGCCTATGAATATACCTATAACGGCACCACTTATCAGGTGGGTGAGTTCGCTGCGGACATTACCAACAACTCACAGGCATTGTATGTGAAGTTGCTGAAGAGTACCACCGGCAGCCCGAAATTCCCTACCTGGAAGCTGATGATGAAGAATGTGTACAATTTGGGAGCCACTTCGGTACAGCGGGACAACTTCCGCCTGGATGTAAAGTACCTGAGCGACTCTACAGGTGTATATCTGTCCTATCTGCCTGACGAGCGCCTGAAGAACACGCCGCTGATCAAGGCCCTGAACGCCGACCGCCTGGATGACAAGAACAACGCACACAGCAACGGTTACTTTGACTACGTGGAGGGATATACCATCCTGAAGGGCGGACGTGTGGTATTCCCGGTGGCTGAGCCATTCGGCTCGCATCTGCGTGAATGGATCGGCGACGATGCGCTGGCCGACAAGTTCTGCTTCCCGGAACTGTATGACAGCACCAAGACCGTGGCCAAGCAGATTGCCGAGCATGACAAGTTCATGATTACGGGTAAGTACAGGGGCAGCAGCGCAGGAGAGATTGACCTGGGTGTCACAAACATCGCACCGGGTTCGGTGAAGGTAACGGCAGGCGGTGTGGCACTGACTGAGAACAGTGACTATACGGTGGATTACAACATGGGCCGCGTGACCATTATCAATCAGAGCCTGCTGGATGCCGGCACCTCAATCAATGCCAGCGTGGAGAGCAATGACAACTATGGTATGCAGCGCAAGACCATGCTGGGCTTCAATGCCGACTATGAGTTTAACAAGAACCTGACCGTGGGCGGTACCTTCATGTTCCTGAACGAGTCACCCCTGACCACCAAGGTGAATATGGGCAGCGAGCCGCTGAAGAATACCCTGTGGGGTGCGCATATCAGCTGGAAGAAGGAGAGCCAGTGGCTGACCAATATGGTGGACAAGCTGCCTATTATACAATGTACGCAGCCCAGCCTTATCACCTTCAACGGCGAGTTTGCCCAGCTGATAGCAGGACAGAACCACAGCGTGCAGGGCCGGGCCTCGTACCTGGACGACTTTGAGCAGAGCAGCATCAAGAACAGTATGACCCAGCCTACCTACTGGTCAATATGCAGTACGCCCAGCATGTTCCCCGAGAGCAAGCTCTCCAACAACCTGGCATACGGCTATAACAGGGCCCTGCTGGCCTGGTATTATGTGGATCCTATCTTCACACGCCGCAGCAGTACGCTGACACCCAGTCATATCAAAAGTGACCTGGAGCAGCTGTCAAACCACTATGTGCGTGAGGTGCATGAGCGTGAGCTCTATCCCCAGAAGGCGCAGAACAGCTATAATAGCGCCAGCAGTCTGAATGTACTGAACCTGGCATACTATCCCAATGAGCGCGGTGCCTATAACCTGACCACCGAGGTGGACGGGGACGGCCATCTGCTGAACCCCGCCAAGCGCTGGGGCGGTCTGATGCGCAAGATTGACAATACGGACTTTGAGGCACAGAACATCCAGTACATTGAGTTCTGGATGATGGACCCCTTCATTTACAACAAAGACGGGGCAGACAGGGGCGGTGACTTCTACATCAATCTGGGCGAGGTGAGCGAGGATATCCTGAAGGACGGCAAGAAGTTCTTTGAGAGCGGAATGCCTGTGGACGGCAACAGCCAGTACTGGAACGAGGGGCTATGGGGCCGTATCCCCAATACCAGCAGCGTCAACTATGCCTTCAACAATGAGGGCGGCTCACGCGGACGCCAGGATGTGGGTCTGAACGGTCTGAACGACGAGGAGGAGCAGCAGTACGAGACTTACCGCAATTACCTGCAGCAGATTCAGGGCATCGTACGCCCCGAGGTGTATGACAGCATCTTTGCCGACCCTGCCAATGATGACTACCATTACTACCGCGGTACGGACTTCGACCAGCTGCAGACATCGATTCTGGACCGCTACAAGCGTATCAACATGCCCCAGGGCAACAGTGCCGACAACGATACGAGCCCCGAGAGCTATGAGACCTCCTGGAAGAGCACGCCTGACCTGGAGGATATCAATCAGGACTATACGCTGAACGAGTATGAGAAATACTATCAGTACCACATCAGCATCCGCCCTGAGGACATGGTGGTGGGACGCAACCATATTGCCGATATGCGTACTGCCAGCGTGAAGCTGCGTAACGGCAACACCGAGGAGTGCAAATGGTACCTGTTCAGGGTCCCCCTGTCGGCTTATGAGGACAAGGAAGGCAATATCAACGACTTTACCAGCATCCGCTTCATGCGTATGTTCCTGACCAACTTCAGGCATGACATCATCCTGCGTCTGGCTACCCTGGATATGGTGCAGGGTAACTGGCGCCCCTATGAGCGCCCCCTCTATACGGGACAGGCTCCTACCAGCAACGGTACGCTGGAGGTCAGCAATGTCAGCATCGAGGAGAACTCGGACAAGACGCCTGTGAACTACGTGCTGCCTCCCGGCATCAGCCGTATCACCGACCCTGATCAGTCACAGCTGGTGGAGAACAACGAGCAGGCCCTGTGCATGATTACCCGCAACCTGAGTCCCGGCGACGCACGCGCGGTATATAAGAACTGTACGTATAACATGCGGCAGTACAAGCATCTGCAGCTCTTCCTGCATGCCAATGCGCTGGCCGAGAATATCACCGAGACCCGGGACGACGAGTGCAGCGTTTTCCTGCGCCTGGGTTCGGACTACAAAAGCAATTACTATGAGTACGAGGTTCCCATGAAGCTGACTCCCGAGGGCAACTATGACACGTACAGCGCTACGGGCTGTGCCGCCGTATGGCCTGCGGAGAATATGATGGACATCAACCTGGAGCTTTTTACCGAACTGAAGAAGCGCCGTAATGCCCAGGTGAGTGCCAATATCACCAGTATTAACCAGCTCTTCTCGGACTATGACAAGGACCATCCCAGCAACCGCATCTCCATCATGGGCAACCCCACACTGGGTGAGGTGAAGACTATTATGATAGGTGTGCGCAACAACGGACGTACCGTCAAGAGTGTGGAGGTATGGGCCAATGAGCTGCGCCTGCAGGAATTCTCGAACAGCGGCGGCTGGGCTGCCCAGGGTAACCTGAACGTGCAGCTGAGCGACATCGGTTCGGTTAACGTTACCGCCAAGTACATCAAGGCCGGATTCGGCGGCATTGAGCAGACGGTGGCTCAGCGTACCGATGAGGACAATCTGGACTACTCCATCTCTACCAACGTGGAGCTGGGACGTCTGCTGCCCGAGAAGGCGAAGGTGACCTTCCCCATGTACTACTCTTACAGCAAGGAGACCATCAAGCCCAAGTACAATCCCTTTGATACGGATATGCTGCTGGCCGACGCGCTGGAGGCAATGGCTACGGAGAAGGAGCGTGACTCACTGAGCAATCTGACCAACCATGTGGAGGTGAGCAAGAATATCTCCTTCACCGGCGTCAAGGTGAACATTGCCACACGCAAGCATCCCATGCCCTATGACCCTGCCAACTTTACCTTCAACTACAGCCACTCCTCGCAGAATACATTCGGACAGACCATCGTATATGAGCACGAATATACCTGGAAGGGAGGCATGAACTATTCCTGGAGCCCCAACTGGAAGCCGCTGGAGCCCTTTAAGAAGCTGAAGGGCAAGAGCAAGTGGCTGGACATCGTGAAGGCGCAGAACCTGGCATTCGTGCCGCAGAACATTACCTTCAACACGGATATCAACCGCACTTACTATGAGTTGCAGGAACGTGACCTGGAGAATCTGGGCAACACGTCATCCATTCCCGCCAGCTGGAGCCAGAGCTTCCTGTGGAACCGCAGTTTCCAGTTGCGCTGGGATATCTTCAAGGCGCTTCACTTTACCTTCAACAGTTCTACGAAGGCCGAGATTGAGGAGCCTTACATGCAGGTGAACAAGGATCTGTACCCCGACCAGTACCAGGCCTGGAAGGATTCTATCAAGCACAGCCTTTTGCACTTCGGCCGTCCGCTGGACTACAGCCAGAGCGTGCAGATCAGCTATAAAGTGCCCTTTGACAAGATTCCGGTTACGGACTGGCTCAGCGCGGATGTGGCATACAACAGCAACTATTCATGGCGCAGGGGCAGTCAGCTGGAGGACGGCAGCACCCTGGGCAACACGGTCAACACACAGCGTAACATCAATGTGAACAGTAAGATTGACCTGGAGAAGAT
>CACYMI010000084.1:0-7871 GCA_902775385.1 uncultured Bacteroidales bacterium | reverse complement strand
GAGGCCAGCAAGAAGAAGCAGCAGAAGCAGCGCGAGAAGGATGCCAAGAAGAAGGATAAGGAGAAACAGCTGGATGCCCGGATACAAGCCGAGGAGGAGGCTATGCGGACGGGCGAGCCGGTGGACTCTATCCTGGCACGACAGAAGGCGCAGGACAGCCGTATGACCAACAAGAGCGGCATCAGCCAGAAGAAGGCGCCTGAGAAGAAGGGCTTTGTACAGGAGATTACCCTTCTGCCCGACAGCAATATTACCATCAACCACGGACAGAAAAGCAAGCGTCTGCGTATCACAGCGCTGGATACCGCCGGCCATGCCTTTAAGATTTATTATAAGAAGAAGGATGAGAATACCCTGGTGCTGCGCAAGACACCTGTGGATACTACCAAGATCCGTCTCAACGTTGTAGCCCTGCCGTCCAACTCTGAGAAGAAATGGTATGACTGGGCGCAGGCGGGTGCCCGCTTCCTGATGTCGATGCGTAACATCAGTATCTCCTACCGCAACACCTACAACCTGGCATTGCCGGGATTCCGTCCCGAGATTGGCGATGTGTTCGGCCAGGGTAAGAACAACGGATTCCTGGCTCCCGGTATCGGCTTCGGACTGGGCTTTGTGAACGACAGCTACATTGATACCGCTCAGGAGCGGGGATGGCTGATGGGGGCTGCCGACGGTGTTTCGGCACCTGCCAATTCCGCGACAACTGAGGATGTACAGGTGAAGATGTCATTGGAACCCTTCACGGACCTGAAGGTGGACTTGAATATGAGCCGCACGCATAACCGCAACAAGAGCATCCAGTATATGTACCGCGATGCTGACGGATTCATCCCCACCACCCACAACGGCTCATTCAACATCACCACCATATCTATCAAGACGGCCTTTGCCAGCAGCGGCTCTGCCAGCAACGGTTACTACAGCGCTCCTTTCCAGAAGTTCTGCGAGAACCTGGATCACTACCAGCAGCTGGTGGCACAGCGCTATGAGGGTGTCCCCTACCCGGCCCGTACCGGCAAGAGCGGGGTCTATAAGGCCGAGAGCGGAGCTCCTGTCAACAAGTACGGTCCCGATGTGATGATACCTGCTTTCCTGAATGCCTATACGGGGTCCAGCTCAACGGAGATTTTCCCCTCTCTGATGCGTATGCTGCCCAACTGGACACTTAACTACAAGGGACTGAGCAACCTGCCTTGGGTACGTGACCACTTCAAGAGCGTAACGCTGACGCATGCCTACAAGAGCATCTATGCCGTGGGGGCATACAACTCATACAGCTCATGGGTGGAGTGCATGGGGGCCGGCAATGAAATGGGATTCGTGCAGAACACCACTACGGGCGAGTATCAGCCCTCATCGATGTATGATATCAGTACCGTCAGCATCAACGAGAGCTTTGCGCCCCTAATGGGCCTGAACATGACGTTCAACAATAACATGACGCTGAAGATGGAGTACCGCAGCACCCGCGTACTGAACCTGAGCCTTACCAGCGCCCAGCTCAACGAGACGGCATCCAAGGACTTTGTCATCGGATGGGGCTACAAGATCAATGACTTCAAGATCTCTGACCTGTTCCGTTCCAAGAAGGCCAGTGCCCGTCAGGAAGCCAGGAACCGTATCAACAGCAAGAACGGCCAGAACAACAGAAACGGTCAGGCTAACCAGAACAATACCAACACGAACAGCAATAACCGCAGCAGCAAGAGCAACTTTGCCCACAGCCTGTCAATGCGCTTTGACTTCAGCATCCGTAACCAGAGTGCCATCAAGCGTGATATCCAGACCAGCCTATGTGAGGCTACCAGCGGTCAGAAGGCTTTCAAGACGAGCGCTCAGCTGGATTACTCAATGAGCCGTCTGGCAACCCTGAGCATCTATTACGACCGCCAGCGTTCACAGCCCCTGCTCTCCAGCAGCAGCTACCCCACCGTCACTCAGGACTTCGGCTTCAGCATGAAGTTCTCGCTGACTAGGTAATAGGTTTATGAGGTTTTGAGGTTTTAGGGTTATAACCTCAAAACCTCACAAATACTTTTCAAGAAAAAAAATGGAACATAGCGTAAAAAAACGGCAGGTCTGAAGTGTCTTATAGGTAGAAGTGCCCCAGAACGGGATGCACAAGAACAAGAACTGATATGCTTGAACAGAGAATACTTGAGGAACTTTTCCGCCAGAACTACAGCAAGATGATCCATCTGGCCAGCGTATTGCTGGGCGATGGCGGCGAAGCAGAGGATGTGGTGCAGGACATCTTTCTGAAATTGGCTGACAGCGACATCCTTCCCCAAAACGACAGCTATCTGATGGCTGCCGTCAGAAATGCCTGCCTGAACAGAATCCGGCAGATGCAAGTGCACCAGAGGGTGAGGAACCTGCTGCCTATCGAGACAGAAACCGACCAGCTGTCCGCCAACCTGGAACAACTGGACGATATTTCAGCCTATGTGGATGAGCAACTGGAGGAGCCTCATCACAGCATTTTCCGCCTTCGTTTCGACGAGGACCTGACCGTCGCCGAGATTGCCCGCAGGCTTAATCTGAATCCGAACACCACCTACAAGTATCTCATACAGAGCATTCAGAAAATTAAGAACCACTTCAAACACGAAAACTATGAAAGAGGAGAAATCTATCCGGCAGCTTCTGGAAATGCTCGATAATCCTGATGCTTATACCGAGCAGGAAATCCGCGATATCATCAATCGTAACGAAGATACCCGCGAGGCTTATCGCCTGATGGTGGAATCTAAGCGCAGCATCCGTCATTCCCATGCCAACAATCTTACCAACGTTGATGCAGCCTGGAAGCGGTTCAACAGAAAACGCAAGGCTCAAAAGCAACGCTTTAACTGGATGAAGTTTGCAGCCTCGCTTATCATCGTGCTACTCATTACCGGAGTTTCCTTAGCTGCGTATCGTGCCGCAATATTTCCCAAGCAAACCAAAGAGACAAAGGTTGACGAGGAATATGCAAACAAGAAGATGTTGCGCGCTTGGTTTGTGCCTGAGGATTGTAAGCATCCTATTATAAAGGAACGTGGTGATGCTATCTTGGTATCGTGGTGCAAAGGGACATGGATTGTGAATGGCGACGATTCCTTTGTAGAGGAACATCCCTTCTGCGTTTGGAGCTACTCATTTCATGTAAAGAACACGACTATCAGGCTTGACGGCAAAGTCTTGGACATTAGCAATCTGCCTGACCTGCCAGCTTCGGCACTGAAAAAAATGGAGATTCACTACGATGAGGATGGTCACGGAACGGTTCAGCTTAGCACCCGACCTGTTCATATTCCTGCCGACGTGAAGGGTAACATTAACCCGGAACTGACCATTTTGCTTACAGGCACGCCGCCAAAGGGTAGCGGAACTAAAACCACCATTTGGTATAGGTCAGGCATTTATGACAGCTTCAGTTGGAAGAACTACTCCTTCACCTCATGGAAGTGGAACAGAGGTGACATCAGCAAAGAACTGGAGGAAGTAGCCATTCGCAAGGACCACCATGTTCGCGTCAACATCTGCAAGGGCACTCCTCAGAAACACATTGATCGCCTCAAGAGCATCATGAACGAATGCGGTGTGACCAACTACGAACTGGTAAAGCAATAACACACAACTAATTCAATATATTTATGAAACATCTCATTTCTTGGATGAGGGTCCCAACCCCCATCCTGCTACTACTGTGCTCCATCTGTCAAGGCAAAGCACAATCAGAGAACCTTCTATGGCCCGTCAAGGGACAAGAGGCTGGTGCTAACATTCTGCTTCGTCCTCAAGACCCGCTGAACCATGAGGTGAACTATTGCGACCTTATCATCGGTGCCAAGGAAGGCACGGAGGTTATTGCCCCTGCCGATGGAGTAATCACGAGCCAGATGCTTACCTATCGTTCCGGCCTGTACCAATGCAGGACTTATAGCTATGACGATGCCAGGACCTTTGATGCCATGCGTAAGAAAATGGAGGACGACCCTGATGTACGTGACCCTAAGAAGTATATCAATGGCGACATCGGACTGAAACTTGCGGATGGCAGGGAGATAAATTTCAGCGGACTTCGCGGCAATACCGCATTCAAATCCGGCCAGAGCATAAAGGCGGGAACAGTGCTGGGTACAGTCAGCTACGTCTTTGAAAAGGTAGGCGAGCCGCACATTTCCATCTCTGTCAGCAAGGGCGGAAAAGCTCTGGATCCCATGACGCCCTTCGGATTGCAGACAACATTCAAGGAGGGCGAAGCATTCACGCCTCCGGAGAAGCTAACCCGAGAGCAGGCCAATGAGGACTTCGAGTTCTTTATGGAGAGTCTTCGGGAATGTGTTCCTTCCTATCGCGACATTATCACGCCGGAACGTGAAGCTGAGTTCGTGCGGAATTGCAAGGCTAAGCTGGATGCCGATTCGGTCAGTTTTACCACACTTTACGATATAGTGGGCGATGCCTTTACGGCACGTTTCTTCCACGACACCCATGCCTGGAGGCAATCGTCCAACCCGTTCCCTAACCCCAGCAGCAACTTTCAGTATCCTGCCATCATGCTTTGCACATTGGGCGACCGCATGTTTGTACGTCAGGTGCAGCCGGGTTATGAGGAATATATCGGCAAAGAGGTGGCTACCGTCAACGGTATCCCAGCTAAGGAACAAGCGGCTCATGTCCGCATGAAGACCGAACACTTTGATGCTAAGGTAGAATCTACAGTTGCCATACAGATGCTGGCAAACTGGTGGGGACAATATGACGACACATTCACTGGTACAGGAGCACACCTGACCTTTACCGACGGCACCAGCGTGGATGCGCCTTACCTGAAGCGCGACCAAGTAAAACGTTACACACCACAACCAACTGGCCCCGTTGCCTACTATGCGCATAAGAGTCAGAACAGGAAAGAGGATTGGAGCTTTAGGATGCTGGATGACAAGACGGCTTTGCTGACGTTGGGTCACTTCCAGCTGAATGAAGTACAGATGGACGATATAGCTGACAGCCTGAAGCTTCATGCCGAGATACCTAACCTTATTATAGATGTACGTGATAACTATGGGGGCAGTGCTGATTGCGAGGGACGGCTCCTGGATATGTTCCTGTTTGAGAAGCCTGTAACGTTCAACTGCCAGATGGTGAACAGCAACAGCACCTACCGCAGCTTTAATCATTGCTTCAACTGGACCAAGGACATGAAGCCGTTTGAGGACTTTGTGAAGATAGAGGGAAAAGAGGGATTCTATAACAGGGATGCGTTTTCTGAGATAAAGACCTCAGCAAAGCCTAAGAAGAACGATGCTATCTACAAAGGAAAGCTTTATGTCCTGATTAACGAGGGCTCTGTCAGTGCCGCAACCGACTTCCCGGCTCATCTGGTCCGTGCCAAGCGTGCCGTAAGTATCGGACGTGAAACCGCTACGGCTTATCATTACATGACAGCCTTGAAGTTTGCCCGTCTGTTCCTGCCCAATACCGGAATAGAATATCACCTGCCTCTTGTTAAGGCGATTACGGCAACCGATGTCTCAGAGCGCTTTCCATACGGCAGAGGTTTGCTGCCCGATATAGAAGTGCCCTTGACACAAGAGGAGGTATTCTTCTCTACAGAAGATGTGATACTGAAAAAGGCATTAGATGTTATAAAACAAGGAACTGACGCAGAGTAATTAGGGGTTAGTCTCCTCTATCCCAACCACAAAAAAACCGTCCCTTCGCACTGAAGAGACGGCTTTTTGTTTTGGAAGAGAGGGTTATATCACATAGCCCTCTCCTCGGGGAAAAGTAAAAAACCTATTAACTAATTAAACTATCTGTTCTTATTATAAGAGGTTAGGGGTTAGAAGACCCTCCCCGGCCCTCCCGTGAGGGAGGGGGAAGTGGTTAGAGGTTAGTGGTTAGCGTGTAGCTTCCTGCCTTGTACTCCCTGGAGGTTGTCTCGCCTGGGAGGGTGACGGTGGCAGTAGAGCCCTGGGGGATGGTGAACTTCCATACCCATGTATCACCCTGATACTTCCACTCGCTCCTGATAACACCAGAGGCACTCTTGTATTCAGCCTTCAGGAAACCCAGACGCTTGTCGGGAACAGGACGCATAATGATGTGCTTGAAACCAGGCTGGGCAGGGTCGGCACAGATACCGGCAGCTGTTTCCCAAATCCATTCGCAGACACAACCGTAGGCATAGTGGTTGAAACTGTTCATGCCGCGGGGACCCATTCCCTTATCCTTCATGTAGCTGTTCCAACGCTCCCAGATGGTAGTGGCACCATTGTCAACTGAATACAGCCAACTGGGGTTCTTACGCTGGAAGAGCAGTTCGTAGGCGATATCACTCATACCGTTCTCGGTGAGCGTCTGCATCAGGATGCTGGTCCCCAGGAATCCGGTCTGCAGGCAGTTGCCGTGCTCGCTGAAATTACGGCGCAGGCGGGCTATCATCGACTCCTTGGCAGCACCGCTTACCAACTGAAGCTTCAGCGCGAAGAGGGCGGGTGTCTGCATGGTGTTCAATATCTCCGTCTTGAAGGTTCCGTCAGGATTCAGGAACTGTGTCTGCAGGTAGTTCCGGGCCTCACGCACCATTGTCTCGTACTTCTGCACGTTACGTCCGGTAGCGGCAGCCATGTCACGCATCATACCGGCATCCATCATCCAGTAGCTGGCACACAGGTAGTTCCAGTAGCTGACAGCATCTGGCAACGGTCCGTCTGCATTGAAGGCGCCACCGCCGCAACTCTCCAGCGCCTCATAGCTCAGCCAGTCGGCCCACTGGTAGTTGCCGTTCTCGTCCTTCAGGGCATTATGGTCGTACTTGGTCTCATTCACATGGTTCATGAACTTCTCCATCGACTCCCAGCTCTCATCTACGATCTTAGTGTCGCCAAACTGCTTCCAGACCGTCCAGGGTACGATAACGCCGGCATCGGCCCAACCCACACGCATCATATCATGGGGATGTGCGCCATACTGCGCAAAGGGAGCCACACCGGGATAGCCGCCCTTGTCGTTCTGGGTGTCACGCATATCATGCAGCCATTTATGGAAGAAGGCATCGGTATTGGCAAAGAAGGTTCCGGTCTCGGTAAATACCTGTGTATCGGCCGTCCAGCCCAGACGCTCGTTGCGCTGCGGGCAGTCGGTGGTTACACTCAGATAATTGGAACGCTGGCCCCACAGGGTATTGGAAATCAGTTTGTTCACCAGATCGTTGCCTGTTGTCACCTTTCCGATTTCCATCTCTTTGGTGATGGATGTCACAGGTACACTCCTGATACTCTTGAAGGTGACATCATTATCCACGGTCACAGAGATAAGCCTGTAGCCGAAGAAGGTATTGCGGGGACGGAAGCTGACGGGTTTCCGGGCACCGCTGAAGGTGTATTCCAACTGCATTCCGGTATCAGGGATACGCAGGTTCAGACGGTGCACACTTCCCTCCGGGCCGTCCATCCCCCTCGTCTTAGAACCGTTGCCATCGTTCAGCAACTCAGAGGGCAGACACATCATCTTAGTACCCTCACTTATGCAAGGTAATAGCCTCGCCTGGTTTGAATTCCTTTTTGATTCTGACCGTTCCGAATTCATCTTCGGCAGCTCCGTCAACTCCTTCCCATATATAGGTGCGCACGGGTGAGAGAGCAAGGTCCTCGCGCATGTAGATTTCGGCACCGTTGGTAGGGAATATCTGTCCGCGGAACTCACGGTTCTCCTCGGGAACCTTCATTTCAGAAACCGTCTCATAGCCTTGGGGGATACGGGCATCATACACCTCACCGTCGAAGATGGCCGCATGCTTCACAGGACCGGCAATGCCGGCCTTCCAGGTCTTGGTATCCGTTCCGAAGGTTTCCTTTGTGCCGTCGGCATAGGTC
>CACYMI010000083.1 GCA_902775385.1 uncultured Bacteroidales bacterium | reverse complement strand
TATCTCATTTCTTTTCAGAATGACGGATCGTACTTGTTTCTCTTGTACTACAATTTCTGTCTATGGAATCATGTCAAAGAACTGTGCTCCCGAGTTACTTGCGAACCCCTGATGGGGCCGTGTTTTCTCGTTTGCGGGTGCAAAGGTACAACAATTCCGCAAACCAACAAAACAATTACACGTTTTTTTCGAAAAAAAAATACTAGCAAAAACTCGCTACCTTATATTAATATATGTGCGCGAAAGGCGAAAGGAGTGTTGTGCATTGACAGGAAAGCTACTTATCTTCATTTTTTAACAGTTTGAGGGGAATACGAAAAGAGCAAAAAGCGGGACCACCAGAGCTCAATGCATCATTTTTGACACTATTTTGTCGAAATTAATATAATTTATTGGATAAATTTTGCAACATGTACACAAATTTGTGTATTTTTGTCTTCAAAGCAGCAAATATTGTACAGATTAAGCATTAAAAAGTATGAATATGACAAATATCTTTTCATTAGAGGGCAAGAATGCCTGGATTACAGGAGCCTGCTATGGCATCGGTTTCAACATTGCAAAAGCTTTTGTGGAAGCAGGAGCCCGATACATCATTTTCAACTGTCGCAGCGAGGAGGCTTTGCAGCAAGCATATGAAAATTACAAAGAAGCTGGCATTAAAAATGTAAGGGGTTATGTCTGTGACGTAACCGACGAGAAAGCCGTGAAGGCACTTGTAGAACAAACACATCAAGAGATAGGACAGATTGACATCCTTGTCAACAATGCCGGTATTATCAAGCGCATTCCGATGCACGAGATGAAACGCGAGGAGTTCCAACAAGTCATTGACATCGACCTCGTAGGACCATTTATCTGTTCCTCTGCCGTCATTCCAGAAATGATGGAACGTCGCGAAGGTAAGATTATAAATATCTGTTCAATGATGTCGGAATTGGGCCGCGAGACTGTTAGCGCCTACGCAGCCGCCAAGGGAGGTCTGAAAATGCTGACACGTAACATCTGTTCGGAGTACGGTGAATACAACATCCAGTGTAACGGAATCGGTCCAGGTTATATAGCTACGCCACAAACCGCCCCGCTACGTGAACGTCAGGCGGACGGTAGCCGTCATCCTTTTGACTCATTTATCTGTGCCAAAACGCCTGCCGGACGTTGGCTCAACCCTGAGGAGATTGGAGCTCCCGCCGTATTCTTAGCCTCTCATGCATCCGATGCTATCAATGGACACATCTTGTATGTTGATGGTGGCATTTTGGCTTATATTGGGAAACAACCGAAATAAAAGCCCACTAAGAGAGATAAAAATTATGTCGAGAGAGAGAAAAGATAAAAATTAATGCGCTAACCAATTAACATGGAGCAAGTATTCAGCTATATTATCAGTCTTGGTGCATCGGTCATGATGCCCATTCTGTTTACCGTTATTGGCCTCTGTATCGGGTTAAAGTTCGGAAAGTCTTTAAAATCAGGGCTTTACGTAGGCGTAGGATTTGTAGGTCTGGGCATTGTTACAGCCCTGCTTACAAATAATTTTGGCGATCCGCTTTCTAAGATTTCGAGCTTGTACAACCTCCAGCTCGGCGTGTTCGACATGGGTTGGCCCGCTGCCGCTGCTGTAGCATACAACACGGCTGTAGGCGCATTGATTATCCCCATCTGTCTGGGTGTAAACTTCCTCATGCTCATTACCAAAACCACCCGCACCGTTAATATCGACCTGTGGAACTACTGGCATTTTGCCTTTATTGGTGCCGTAGTCTATTTTGTGATGGACCAGAGTTTGGCATGGGGCTATTTTGCCGCTATCGTCTGTTACATCAACACGCTGGTAATGGCTGACCTTACAGCAACTAAGTTCCAGGGCTATTACGAGGGAATGGAGGGCATCTCAATCCCTCAGCCTTTTGTGCAGAGTTTTACCCCGTTTGCCATGCTTGTTAATAAGGGCTTAGATATGATTCCTGGTTTCTCAAAACTGGATATCGATGCCGAGGGCTTGAAAAAGAAGTTTGGCGTGTTGGGTGAGCCCCTGGTATTGGGTGTTATCGTTGGTGCGCTCATTGGTGCTTTGGCGCAGTTGGATATCAAGAAAATCCTGTTCTTAGGCGTTACCATGGGCGCAGTGATGGAGCTTATCCCACGTATCACCAAACTGTTTATTGATGGTTTGATGCCTATCTCTGAGAAAACTCAGGAGGTGGTAAGGAATTCCAAATTTATAAATTCGAAATTCAAAATTAGCAAAATTTACATCGGCATGTCACCAGCATTGGTAATCGGACATCCCACCACATTAGTGGTATCGCTATTGCTGATTCCTAT
Source organism: uncultured Bacteroidales bacterium (assembly GCA_902775385.1). Classification (GTDB taxonomy): domain Bacteria; phylum Bacteroidota; class Bacteroidia; order Bacteroidales; family Bacteroidaceae; genus Physcousia. The sequence continues at coordinate 20,188 of CACYMI010000083.1, read as the reverse complement.
AACACTAGGGTTGGCTGTTATCCTGCCAGGCAACCAGTTCCTACCATTAGCCTCGTTGGCAGGCATGTTCTATGTGTTTGTGATGGTGCTGCCTTACACCAAGGGAAACGTGGTTAAGACATTTATTGTAGGTTTGGTGGCTTTGGCCATCGGATTGTGGTTTGTAACCGATATGGCGCCCGCCTTTACGCAGGCTGCCCACACCGTGTTTGAGCAGACGGGCGATAACGCCGCCAAGATTCCCGAAGGCTTCGAGGCTGGTGCGCTCGACTTTGCTTCAAGCCTGTTTGGTTGGTCCATCTATAAGTGCGTTAACAACCTGCAGTGGGTTGGTCTGGGCGTGCTTACTATCTTCACCGCTGGTATGATGTGGTTCAACCGCCAGCGCATTATTGCCGATGAAAAGAATAATCAATAATAATTTATAACAATGAAGAAATCAATTTTCACTTTGATGCTTATGGGCGTGAAGCATTACGACACGCAGACCCTGCGCGACCGTTTTGTGATGGAGAAGGTGATGGCGCCCGATGAGATTAACCTCACTTATTCGTACTACGATCGCTTTATCTTTGGTGGCGCCATGCCAGTAACCAAGGATTTGAAGCTTGAGACTCATCCCCAGCTGCGTGCTGATTACTTTATGCGTAATCGCGAGTTGGGTATCATTAATACTGGTGGTCCCGGTGTGGTTATCGTCGATGGTCAGGAGTATCCACTCGGCTATAGCGAGGCGCTTTACGTGGGTCGCGGATGGCTGGGTAAGGATAAGAAAGGTAACGATATCGACTGCAACAAGGAGGTCATCTTCCGCTCAAAGGATGCCAACAACCCCGCTAAGTTCTATCTTAATTCGGCTACTGCCCACCAGCACTACAAAACCCAATGGGTTACACTCGATGGGCGCAAGAACGGTAAGGTTCAGAGTCTGAAGGCTGTGATTGTTGGTACCAAGGAGAAGCCCTTGGGCACCAAGGCCGAGAGCAACCAGCGCACCATCAACCAGCTGATTGTCAATACCGCCCTTGAGGAGGGGCCCTGCCAGTTGCAGATGGGACTTACCCAATTACAGGAGGGCAGCGTATGGAACACCATGCCACCTCACACCCATGGTCGCCGTATCGAGGCGTATTACTACTTCAATTTACCTGATGGGCAGCAGGTGAGCCACATAATGGGAGAACCTCAGGAAACCCGTGTGGTATGGCTCAAGAACGAGCAAGCCATTATGTCGCCCGAGTGGAGTATCCATTGCGCATCGGCCACCTATTACTATACCTTTATCTGGGGTATGGCAGGCGAGAACTTGAACTATAACGATAAAGATAACATTCAGGTCGAAGACTTAAGATAAGTCCGCGACCTGAATCATCGGAAAAGGATTTGCCCAGCGTATTCTTTAGGCTACGCAGAGCAATAGAATAATGAGTTGCGCTGTAAGGATGCGCAAGAACATACTTAGGGGATAAACTGTGCTATACCCTACCGCCGGCGCATCATTTCCTGCTGTCTGATTGGCAAAGGCCAATGCTGGCGGATCAGTGGTAGCTCCTGCTATCAAACCCATAAGGGTGCAATAGTTAATCTTGGCCCATTTGCGTGCCACGATTCCCATAATAAGAATAGGGAGTACGGTTATCAGGAATCCGCACCATACGTATGTCAGTCCATCGCCATCTACTACGGTATCCACAAAGTTGGCTCCAGCCTTTATGCCCACGCTGGCAAGGAAAAGGGACAAACCTATCTCGCGTAGCATCAGGTTGGCACTGGTAGTGGTATAGGCATTCATCTTGAGTTTATATCCATAGGCCCCTATAGCGATAGCGACAATGAGCGGACCGCCAGCCAAACCCAACTTAACGGGAGTGGGAACACCAGGGAGAGCAAAAGGTATAGAACCAAAGATAATACCCACCAGGATTCCTATAAAGATAGCTGACAGGTTGGGGTGATCCAACTTCTTCACACTGTTACCCATCTTGGCAGCCACGCGGTCAACGGCATCCTCAGGGCCGACAACCACCAGGCGGTCACCCATCTGCAGACGCAGGTTACGCTCGGCAAACAGGTTCAGGTCGCCTCTGCGGACACGTGTTACGTTCACGCCATATACACTACTGAAATGTAGCTCGCCCAACGTCTTACCAGCCATAGCGGCCTGCGTAACCATCACATGCTTGCTTACCATAGGAACATCCTGTTCCTCCCACTCGATACTAACATCCTCGGGACCGATAAATGCCTTGACGGCCTCGGTATCTGCAGCAGCACAGGTAACGTATAGCTGATCGCCTTCACCCAAAACAGTGTCACGGTTAGGGATACTCACATGCCCTTTCTGAAGGATACGGCTGCATACGAAGTCGCGTCCCAGGAATTCGCGCACCTGCAAGATAGTCTTGCCTACGATATATGGGTTACGGCAACTGATTGTCATCCTGTGAGGAGTAGCATGCGGGTTGGCAGCCTTTTCCTGTTCCAATGCCTCCTGTTCATCCTTCAGCGAAGTACGCGTAAGCAATCTTACTGCAATGATTGCCAGTATAATGCCCACCACACCAAGGGGGTAAGCACAAGCATAGCCATTCGCTATCGAAGGAGCACTGGCACCGAAGATATTTCCGCATGCCTCGGTGGCTGCACCCAAGCCTGGTGTATTGGTGATAGCTCCACAAAGCACGCCCACCATCATTGCCAGATTGCGACTGTTCTCACCTGCCATAGGACCACCATTATAGAATATCATGAAGAACAGGCCTATGCAGCACAATACATTCAGTAGAACGACACCGACTGCGATAAGATTCATCTTCAGTCCGCCCGTCTTGAAGGATTCCACAAAGCCTGGACCCACCTGAATACCGATGCAATAGACAAAAAGAATCAGTCCGAAATCCTGAATGAAGGTCAGCACATTTACAGGAGCGGCAAAGCCCTCCTCAGACACGATGCCTGTGCTTTTATGAAGATGTCCCATGAGGATTCCCACAAACAAGACGAAAGTCACACCCAGGGCTATACCGTTCTTCTTTCCACCAATTTTTACACGTCCCAAAGCAACGCCTACTGCAATTACAAAGGCATACAACATGACAATGTGCCCCACACCGGAAGTGTTTGTCAGAAGACTAAGAAACCATTCCATATTTAGTTTACGTTTACTGTTTACTGTTTAGAGTTTACCGTTGGTAACTATTATTTTTCACTCTTCACTTTTCACTCTTCATTTTTCGGGTGCAAAGGTATGAAAAAATGGGATAGATTGTTATTCCCGTCATCGAATTCTGCCCTTTTGCGTGCATAATTATTCATTTTGTGCGGTTTTTTTTGTTGTTATTCCAAAATTAACTTAACTTTGTATCCACTTAAGCTGATAACATTATTTATTTTATTACAAAGAAAATGGCAGATAGTAAAGAAAAACTCTTCTCTGACTTTACCGCCCCTACACGCCAGGAATGGCGTGACAAGATTGAGGTTGACCTCAAGGGAGCAGACTACCAGAAGAAGATGGTATGGAGAACTAATGAAGGCTTTAGCATGGAACCCTTCTACCGCAAGGAAGATGTGGAGAACCTGGCCCTCGTAAACGCCCTTCCCGGCGAGTTCCCCTATGTGCGCGGCAATAAGGCCGCCGACAATGAGTGGTATGTCCGTCAGGACATCAAATGTGATTGCCCCAAGGCTGCAAACGAAAAGGCACTGGACATCCTGAACAAGGGCGTTGACAGTCTGGGCTTCTCAATTCCAGGTGAAAAGGTAAGCGCCGAGTACATCGAAACCTTATTGGAAGGCATCTATGCGGAGTGCGTGGAACTGAACTTCAGGACCTGCCAGCGCCACAGCCTGGAGCTGGCCAAGTTGCTGGTAGCATACTTCGAGAAGAAGGGTGCCGACAAGACGAAGATTGCAGGCAGCATCAGCTTCGATCCCATCGAAAAGATTCTCTGCGGCGGCAAGGACCGCTCCGGCTTGATTGCTCAGGCAAAGGAATTGGTCGAGGTGCTGAAGGACTTCCCCCTGTTCCGTGCCGTTAGCGTAAACGCCTACAAGCTGACCGATGCCGGAGCATACAGCTATCAGGATTTGGGTTATGCCCTGGCTTGGGGTAACGAGTATCTGGCTGCAATGGTTGAGGCAGGCGTAGCTCCTGAGGTAGCCGCCCAGAACATCAAGTTCAACCTGGGTATCAACGGCGTTTACTTCATGGAGATTGCCAAGATACGTGCCGCACGTATGCTTTGGGCTCAGATTGTTAGTCAGTACACAGCTGACAAGGAGAGTGCCAAGATGCATATCTGTGCCGTGACCACTACCTATAACCAGACACTATTCGACAGCTATGTTAACCTGCTGCGCAGCCAGACAGAAGCCATGTCGGCTGCCTTAGGTGGTGTAGAGAGCCTGGTAGTCGTTCCCTTCGATACTCCCTACGAAACACCGACAGACTTTGCCGAGCGTATTGCCCGCAACCAGCAGCTGTTGCTGAAGGAGGAGTGCCACTTCGGCCGTATCGTAGATGTGGCCGGCGGCTCCTATTTCATCGAGACATTGACTAAGTCTCTGGCCGAGCAGGCCTGGAAGCTCTTCCTCGATATTGAGGAGAAGGGCGGTTTCCTGAAGGAAGCTATGGCTGGTAATATCCAGAACACCATCAACGAGACCAACGCCACCCGTCATGGCAATGCCGGCAAACGCAAGGAATTCCTGCTGGGAACCAACCAGTTCCCCAACTTCACCGAGAAGAGCGAGGGCAAGGAACCCGTTACAGGTTGCTACTGCTGTGCCGGAGAAGGCGAAATCGCAGCCCTCAAGCCCACACGTCTGGCTTCCGACTTCGAGGCCCTGCGCCTGACCACCGAGAAGGCCAAGAAGGTACCCGTTGCCTTCATGCTTACCATTGGCAACCTGGCCATGCGTCAGGCCCGTGCCCAGTTCTCCTGCAACTTCCTGGCAGCTGCCGGCTACAAGGTAATCGACAACCTGGGCTTCGCTACCGTTGAGGAAGGTGTTGACAAGGCTCTGGAGGCTGGTGCCGACATCGTAGTCATATGTTCCAGTGACGATGAATATGCCGAGTATGCTATTCCCGCCTTCAAGTACCTGAACGGCCGCGCCCTGTATGTAGTAGCCGGAGCGCCCGCCTGCACAGAAGAGCTCAAGGCAGCCGGCATCGAGAATTTCATCCACGTAAGGTCAAACCAGCTTGAGACTCTTAAGGAGTACAATGCAAAACTAAACATAAATTAATTTACGGTTTAGCTATTTACGATTTACGATTTATTTTCAATTTTGCTATTTAGTTATTTATGAATAAGGATGAGCTTCGTGAACGAATGACTGATTTCGCAGTCAGAATTGTCAGGATGGTAGACTCTATGCCCTCAACGGTAGCGGGTCTTGCTATTGCCAGACAGATTGTCCGTTCCGGCACTTCCCCCTCAGCCAATTACCGTTCTGCCTGTCTGGCAAAGTCGGACAAGGATTTCATAAATAAATTGAAGATGGTAGAAGAAGAACTAGACGAGACCTGCCATTGGCTGGATATTATCATACGTAGCCAGATGATGAAGGAATCACGCTTAAAACCGCTTCACCAAGAGTGTTCTGAGTTGTTAAACATCATCGCAAAGTCGGTTGTAACAACGAAGACCCGAATGCACTCTGAGGAAATAGCCAAATCCAAGAAATCGTAAATAAATTGTAAATAGTACATCGTCAAATAGTAAATATTAGTATGCGTAAACAATTTAGCAACATAGATATCTTTGCCGGCATTGAGGCAAAGAATGGCCAGACATGGCAAAAAGAGGCTGGTATTACTGCCAACTGGAGGACTCCCGAGCAGATTGACATTCAGCCCGTATATACAAAAGAGGACCTTGAGGGTATGGAGCACCTGGATTTTGCAGCCGGTATCCCGCCATTCCTGCGTGGTCCCTATAGTATGATGTACCCCTTCCGTCCGTGGACGATCCGTCAGTATGCGGGTTTCTCTACCGCCGAGGAGAGTAACGCCTTCTACCGTCGTAACTTGGCATCTGGCCAGAAAGGTCTTTCCGTAGCATTCGACCTTCCCACCCATCGTGGTTACGACCCCGACAACCAGCGTGTTGTAGGTGATGTGGGTAAGGCTGGTGTAAGTATCTGTTCTTTGGAGAACATGAAGGTGCTCTTCGATGGCATTCCCTTGAATAAGATGTCCGTTTCTATGACCATGAATGGTGCCGTGCTGCCCGTTCTGGCATTCTACATCAATGCTGGTCTGGAGCAGGGCGCTAAGCTCGAGGAGATGGCAGGTACCATCCAGAACGATATCCTGAAGGAGTTCATGGTGCGTAACACCTACATCTACCCGCCAGCATTCTCCATGAAGATTATCGCCGATATCTTCGAGTACACCTCTCAGAAGATGCCTAAGTTCAACAGTATCTCTATCTCCGGCTATCACATGCAGGAGGCTGGTGCTACCGCCGACATCGAGTTGGCCTACACCCTGGCCGATGGTATGGATTACCTGCGTGCAGGTATCAATGCCGGTATCGATGTGGATGCCTTCGCGCCCCGTCTGTCATTCTTCTGGGCTATCGGCATGAACCACTTTATGGAAATTGCCAAGATGCGTGCCGGCCGCCTGCTGTGGGCCAAGATCGTTAAGAGCTTCGGTGCCAAGAATCCTAAGTCTATGGCGCTGCGTACCCACTCCCAGACATCAGGATGGTCGCTCACCGAGCAGGATCCCTTTAATAATGTAGGTCGTACCTGTATCGAGGCTATGGCTGCCGTTCTGGGTCACACCCAGTCACTCCACACCAATGCGCTGGACGAGGCAATTGCACTGCCCACCGACTTCTCCGCACGTATCGCACGTAACACCCAGATTTATATCCAGAACGAGACTCAGGTCTGCAAGCACATTGACCCATGGGCCGGTTCTTACTACGTAGAGAAACTGACGCAGGAGTTGTACACCAAGGCTTGGGAGCATATTCAGGAAATCGAGAAGCTGGGCGGTATGGCCAAGGCTATCGAGACCGGTCTGCCCAAGATGCGTATCGAGGAGGCTGCGGCACGTACACAGGCTCGTATCGACTCAGGCGTTCAGACAATTGTGGGTATCAACAAGTACCGTCTTGACCACGAGGATCCTATCGATATCCTGGAGGTGGACAACACAGCAGTACGTCTGCAGCAGGAAGCTGCTCTTAAGGAACTGAAGGCCAACCGTGACAACGAGCAGGTCAAGAAAGACCTGGAGGCTATCACCGAGTGTGTCCGCGAGTTCAACGAGGGCAAGAAGTCAGAGCACAACCTGCTTGACCTGGCTGTTATCGCAGCCGGCCACCGTGCCACCTTGGGTGAAATCAGTGATGCCTGCGAGGCTATCGTAGGCCGGTATAAAGCAATAATCAGAACAATTTCAGGCGTGTATAGTTCAGAATCAAAGAACGACAAGGAGTTCGAGGAGGCCAAGCGCCTTACCGACGAGTTTGCTAAGAAGGAAGGCCGCCGCCCCCGTATCTTCGTTGCCAAGATGGGTCAGGACGGTCACGACCGTGGTGCTAAGGTAGTGGCAACAGGCTATGCCGACTGTGGCTTCGATGTGGATATGGGCCCCTTGTTCCAGACTCCTGAGGAGGCTGCCCGCATGGCTGTTGAGAACGACGTGCACATCGTCGGAGCCTCATCACTGGCAGCAGGTCACAAGACCCTTATCCCTCAGCTCATCGAGGAGTTGAAGAAGCTGGGCCGCGAGGACATCATGGTAACCGCCGGTGGAGTAATTCCCGCTCAGGACTATGACTTCCTCTACAAGGCCGGTGTTGCCTGCATCTTCGGACCCGGTACCCCCATCCCCTATTCAGCTATCGAGATGATGAAGATTCTGCTCGACAAGGAATAAATCTCTCCTTGCAAAGCATGTGTATATTATAAATAAGGTGGGACCTCATTTTCAGGTTCCACCTTATTATATCCCCCCCACTGACACCCCATTCCTTTGTTTTTTGATTTTAATACTTTGCTTTTTGGTATATTCCACAGGGTCATTTCTTTCATATCCCTTTTCTTTATAATTTTGTTGACATAATAAAATTTCAGAGTATTATGCGACACCGTATTCTTTCCCGACTGACAGCTTTTCTTTTCTGCTGTGTTCTATCCCTCTCGTATATTCACGGGTGGAATAACCCCATGGTTCTTCCCGGCTTACAGGACCGCAGCCTGGGCGACCCCTACATCATGAAGTACAACGGCTATTATTACCTCTACGTAAGTGCAGGCGACAGGAACATTTATTGCTGGCGCACCAAAGACCTGATGGAATGGTCCACGGCCTACATCTGTTGTACCGACGAGACTACCGCCGTAGCCTATGCCCCGGAGGTTGTCTATTGGAACGGAACATTCTACATGTGCACATCACCGCGTGGCGGAGGGCACTATATCCTCACCAGCGACAGTCCTACGGGTCCCTTCGTCCACAAGACCGGCAACCTGGGCCGAGACATCGACGGTTCTTTCTTTACCGATGATGATGGCAAGCACTATTTCTATCATGCCAACAACCAGGGAATCCGCGGCTGCACCATGCCCACCAACCTGTCATTCGGCAACGATGTGGATCTGGGCTGCTGTATCACCGGACAATGGACCGAGGGCCCCTGCATGTTCAAACGCAACGGCCTCTACTACCTGCTTTATACCGGCAATCACGTATGGACTAACGGCTACCGCATAGATTACGCTATCAGCCGCAGCGGTGCCCTTTCAGGCTTCACGCCCCAAAGTGAGCAGAATCCCATACTCGTAGATACAGAGACCCCTACCCATAAAGCTCTTGGGCACGGAACCGCCTTTGTAGGCCCTGACCTGGATACCTATTACTTCTGTTATCACAACCTGCAGGACAACAAAGCCCGCCGACTGCTCAACTTCGAACGTATAGCCTGGTGCGGCGACAAACTCATCATGACCGGCCCCACCTGCTGGGAACAGGATGAGCCACTGGTGGCAAGGAACGACTACTTCGAACGTACCGGGCTGGGCAACAATTGGTCTGTCCGTGGCGGCGAATGGAGCGTTAAGGAGAGAAGCTATCTCAGTCAGGCCCTCACCGCAGATACCTGTCAGGCGCTCTTCAATCCCTGCTCATATGACAGCTATACCGCAGAATTCACACTACGCTCCCAGGAGAAAGAAAACGGGAAATCAGGCTGCATCTTCTCATACCAGGATTCTGGCAACTACACAGAAGCCCTCATAGATGCCGCTACCAATACCTTTATACTGAACAACTACGTAAACGGAACCGTCAGCCTGACCCGCAGTGCCAGCCTTCCCGCAGATTTTAACCCTACCTGCTGGCATAACGTCCGTGTAGAGAAGAATGCTAAACGGGTCAGAGTATATATCGACGGCATGCGTAGGTACGGCAGACTTTTCCTATGTAGCCATCAGTCCCTATGTGGACGGCAGTGGCATACTGGATGTCAGCCTCCCCCTTCCCGGCATGATTACAGCCAATCTGTGTACCGAGAAGTCCGATGCCGTCAAAACCCTTTCCAGCGCCCTCTCCGCAGGTAGTGCCACCCTCATGCGCTGCCCTGCCGGAAGCTATCTGAAGTACCGCGTAAACGTACAAGCCAGCAACGTCTATAATATCGGACTCCGATACAAATCAACCAGCGTCTCACACATCCGCCTGCTTATTGACGGTGAAGACATCACAGGTACAACCGAACTCCCCAACACCCGCTCTGCCCTCAGCGTCCAAACCCTCCAACTCGTGCCCATACCTGCAGGACACCACATACTGACGCTGGAAGTCACAGACGGCAACCCCACCCTGTACGAATACAATATCAAACGCGGCGTAAGGGATTCCCATATCATGAGTGACAGTTTCGATAACGGTTTCAGCCCCGAGTGGGGATACCGGGAGGGCAACTGGACCATTGTCAACGGCCAGTTGGAATCCACCGGCAGATATGGCAAGATGCTTATGGGCGGGTTCGAGGATATCCACCTCACGGACTATACCGTAGAGTGCGATGTCATCTATACCAGTAGCAGCGAGATGAACGGAGGCCTCCTCTTCCGCACCACCAACGCCTCCACAGGCGGAGCCGATGACAACCCCGTTTTGGGCACCGACTTCCTGCAAGGCTATATCTTCCTGGCAGGCACCACCTCCGTAGCCCTGGGTAAGCATAATTTCGGCTGGCAGACACTAGCCACTGCCAACAAGAACATCTCAGCCTCCGCACCCCATCACATGAAGGTAGAAGTAAAGGGAGCCAACATCAAGTGCTACCTGGACGATATGGAGAAGCCGCTCATCAATTATACCGATCCTGTCCCCTTCATCACCGGAAGGGCAGGATTCCGCGCCCATAACTCCAGCGTACGGTTCGACAACTTCATCGTTACGCCCGACAAGGATGCCGAGACACCGGTAAAGGGCATTACGGCAGACCCGTCACCCGCACCATCACCCGTAAGGATATACAATCTGAATGCCCAGCCCGTGTCGCCCACCGGCAAGGACCTGCAAGGCATATATATCGTAAGAGAAGGAGAAAAGAGCCGCAAGGTGTTTTTCCGCAAAAGAAACGTCTGATTAGACTTATAACCGATTTCTATTATTAACAACACAAAAAAAACTGCTATCACTTCCGATGCGAGGGAAGGATAGCAGTTTTATTTTTCTTCCTTTCTAAAGTTGCTTCAACTTGAAGTTGCGCCAAAGCACCTTAATGTCGTTCCCGTCATGAATCTGCAGCATCAGGCGTCCGGGAGTACTGCCAATCAGGTCGTCATTCAGGTCCGACATAAGAACACCGTTCAGCCATGTCTGCACATGATTGCCCTCCACGCGCAGACGCAGGGTGTTCCATTCGCCCTCCTTCAGGACATTCTCCTTCTCATCGGGGATGCGCTGCAGCCAGCCTCTTCCGTATGATTCGTAGATACCGCCCGTATCATTACCCTTCGGAGCCACTTCGCACTGCCAGCCATGCACCTTGTTGAAACCCTCTATGAAGGAGTGGAAGAACAGACCGCTGTTGCCGTTGCTGGCCTGCTTGAACTCCAGGGTGAGGTCGAAGTCCTTATAGTACTTGCGGGTACAGAGGTAGCCGTACTGCTTCTTGTCGCCATTCTCGGTAACCAGATTGCCCTCATTGTCCACACTCCACTTACCGTCGCCAAAGGGTTCCCAACCCGTCAGGTCCTTGCCGTTGAACAGGCTCTCTATCTTGCCAGCCTTATGGGGAAGGGGACGAATCTTGATATTCTTGAACGAGGCAGGGTCGCCATGATCCTGCAGGCAGATAACACCCTCGTTGGAAAGGCCGTATTCAGGAGCGTGAGACCACTTACCGCTGCCCTTACGCTTGAACCAGTCATCAGTCCATGCCTCAAACTCCAGAATCTTCTTGCCATTCAGCCAATGCTCAACATGACCGTTATCAAAGACTATCTTCGAGCTGTTCCACTCGCCCACGGGATTGACATTCATCTTACTATAGTCGGGCAGATGCATGGCGTAGTCAACGCCCAACTTCTGCCACTCCTCCAGCTTGGCGGGAGCATTCACTTCCTCCCAGCCGGCATTATCTATGAGCTGATACTCAGGGCCTGTAACGTAGGGAACGGTAAAGGCAGGATTTTCCACCACATGGTATATCATACCGCTGTTGCCGCCGTGCGTCAGTTTCCAGTCCCAGCAGAGTTCGAAATTGGCGAATTTGCGCTTTGTGACAATATAACCCGAGTCATCGGCACCAGAGCCGCTGGCCTGAATGCAGCCGTTCACCACTCCCCATCCATTGGACAGGACGGTACCATTGAAGTTACGCCATTCCGAGAGGTCCTTGCCATTGAACAGCAGTTCCCATCCCTGCTTTACCTCCTTCTTGGTCAGCACATTATCCTCGGCCTGACAATAAGAGGGGGCTCCGCACATTGCCACTAAGAGCAGCATCAGATTTGTCTTTTTCATTATCTTAAATCTTAAAGTTATTGTCCTTTCGGACACAAATTTACAATTTATTTCAGATTAATGGACACGGGGAGAAAAAAAACTCCGCTTTTCCGATTCACATTTGTACAAATTACATATATTTGCAACACAGAGCTAATGAAAAGAAGAAATGAAACGAATCATACTACCTCTATTACTGGCATTCATGCAGCTGGGCATCCGTGCCCAGGGATGGCCGTCCGACTATGACGGTGTGATGCTGCAAGGGTTCTACTGGGATTCCTATACGCAGACCTCGTGGGCGAAACTAAAGGCCGAGGCCGAGGAGATAGCACCCTACTTCCAGTTGGTATGGGTGCCCCAGAGCGGCTGGTGCAACACGGACTATAACATGATGGGCTACACGCCTGTCTATTATTTCAACCAAAAGAGTTCCTTCGGTTCTGAGGCTCAGTTGCGCAGCATGATTTCCGCTTTTAAGCAGAGGGGGACGGGGGTGATAGCCGATGTGGTCATCAACCATCGCAGCAATATAGGGAAGAACGGCTCCTGGGTGGATTATCCTGCCGAGACCTATAACGGGCACACCTACCAGATGCTGCCCACAGACATCTGCCGCAATGACGACGGAGGGGCTACGCAGGGATGGGCCAACAGCAACGGCATATCCTTGTCCACCAACGATGATACGGGCGAGGACTGGTCCGGTTGCCGCGACCTTGACCATAAGAGTACCAACGTACAGGAGTGCATCAAGGCTTACCTGAAATTCCTGTTAGAGGATATAGGATATACTGGCTTCCGCTACGATATGGTCAAGGGCTTCTATGCCTATTTCATAGCCGATTACAATACCTATGCCCAGCCCGCCTTCAGCGTGGGCGAGTATTGGGACAGCAGTAGTAAAATCAAGGAGTGGGTCAACAACTCCAAGGGCTATGTTTCAGACAAGCCCACCAGTGCCGCCTTCGACTTCCAGTTCCGTTACCGCATGCGTGACGCCATCAACAACCGCGACTGGCGCTGGCTCGGTTACGACGAGAAGCCCCTTGTGGCCGACAACTACTACAAGCAGTATGCCGTCACCTTCGTCGAGAATCACGACACCGAACGTCGCACCAATGGCGACGAGCAGGACCCCATCCGCACAGACACCCTTGCCGCCAACGCCTATCTGCTGGCAATGCCAGGCACTCCCTGCATCTTCTACACCCATTGGCGCGACTGCAAGTATGCCATCAAGCAAATGATTCTGGCACGCCGCCTGGCAGGCATCACCAACACCAGTTCCACGCAGCAGAAATACAGCGTCCAGAACTATTACGCCACAGCCACCACAGGCAAGAACGCCACCCTACTCTGCGTAGTAGGCAACACGCCACAGAGCTATAGTGTCAGCAAGACCCAGTATACCGAGATACTTTCCGGCAAGGGCTACCGCTACTGCCTGAGCCGCAGCGCCAACACCGTCTGGATGGACATCCCCGACGGCACCTACGAGGCTCCGCTCCAGGTCAGGCTAACGGCTGTCAGCAACCTGTCGGGTGCCAGCATCGTCTATACCTTGGACGGCTCTGAGCCGACGGCAGAGAGCCTGAAGGCAGAAAGCGGGACCATACTGAATATAGAATCCTCCTGCACCCTTAGGGCAGGCATCCTGTCAGGCGGCAAGGTCTATGGCATTCAGAAACGTGAATACCAGATTTTCCAGCCGCATGACATCACCTTCTACGTACGTTCCGACATCAGTTGGAGCGGCATGAACTTCTACGCCTGGGATAATCAGGACAAGCAGCTGAGCGGCAACTGGCCCGGCAAGCGTGTTACCACCACCAAGAGCATAAACGGCAAGCGGTGGTACTATCAGACCTACCGTCTCACCTCCTCCGGCCAGTACATCAACCTGGTGGTAAGCAACAGTTCCGGCAGGCAAACTATTGACCTCATAGGGATCAAGGCCGACAGCTACCTATGCATAACCGGCACCCAGGACAGCGGCAAGTACGTGGTGGAGGACCAGACGGCAGAAACCGAAACCGGAATAAAAAGCCTCACCCCACCCCTCTCCCAAGGAGAGGGAGCCGTATATGACCTGAGCGGAAGAAAAGTGGGGCAAGAAACAAGGGACAAGAGACAAGAGGACAGTTCAGTCTTCAATGGGAAGAAGGGCCTCCTCATAGTAAAAGGACAAAAGGTTTTCTACAGACTATAATTTCACCTTCAGCCGGCTTTCGGCTTTCACACTCTTGGGGGAGCCGAAGGCGGGCCATCCGTTTTTTCCCATGCTGATACGCTGCAGGATAGCCTTACGGCCCTCATTATAGCGTTTCAGATAATAGGCGTGGCAGAGGTAGTAGCGATTGCCCGAAGGGGTGGTGACAAGGGTTCCGTGACCACAGCTCTGGATATCCTGGCTGTTACCCGTCAGGATGGGATTCCCCTTGTATTTCTCCCAGGGACCTGTAAACCGTTTGCTACGGGCAACGGAGACGGCATAGTCGCTTTGCGGCGTGCAGCAGTCGCGGATGGAGTACAGCATATAATAATAATCGCCCTCGCGAAAGATGCACTGCCCCTCCATTCCCTGCCGCTCGTCATCACGCAGCAGCATGAAAGGTTCGCCCTCCAGACGCATGCCGTCGGCAGAAAGCTTTTGCGCCAGAATCTCTATGGGGCGTTTGCTGGGGTCCAGACCGTAAGCCTTCCAAGTGATATAGAGCTGTCCGTTATCATTGAACACAAAGGCATCTATGGCCTCGTTGGTAGTACGGATAAACGGTCCGTGGTCTGTAAACTGGCCTTCCGGTCCGTCGGCGGAAGCCAGTCCGATGCAGGAGGTGCCGTCACTTTTCTGACGGGCAGTATAGTAACACATCACCTTGTTACCGATAACAAAGAACTCAGGTGCCCAGAAGGCCCCCTTGGTCCACTCAGGCCATTGGTCAAAGACATAGCCCGTCTTCTGCCAGCTCTTCAGGTCCTTGGACTGATAGCGGGCATAGGCCTGCGCATTATTGCCGGATGTTGCGGCAGCATAGTAGGTATTCCCCACCCTGATTACCGTAGGGTCTGGCGCATCGGCATCAATGACGGGGTTGGTAACAATGAGGGAGGTTGTGCTGCATGCCGTAAGGAAGAGGGGCAGCAAGAGGAAAGGTTTAAGAATAGCTTTCATGTCAATTATACAAATATAGATATGCAAAGATACACTTTTTCCCATATGTAAGCAGCCCCTCATGGCAAAATTCAAAAAAAATGTGCTTTTCTGTGAAAATTTCTTAAACAATGTTTGGTATGTATTGTGAAAACACATATATTTGCGGTAGAAATAATTTAAAAAAGCATAGGGAGCCTTATTGAAGGTATTACTTATACAATCTAAGTCTTTCCCTAAACTAACTAAACAAGATAGGGTGGACAATCCGTGAGGATGTCCACCTATTTTTATATCATTACTCAGAAGTCTTTTCCCACAAACTCGGCTTCCTTGCTCAGGGCACCGGACTTGGCCTTGGCTGTGGGTTGCCGGAAGTGGTAGCTGATGCTGAAGACGATATTGGGATAGGTGGGACGCACCCACGTCTCGCTGCTCAGAAGGGTATGGGTACGCAAGCTATGATAACGTGCCGTATGGAAGACATCATGCGCCACCAGCCCGAGCTGCATCTTCCCCTGAAGGAGGGTCTGACGGGCGGCAAGGTCGAAGTACACATAGGCGGTCTCCCACCCTTGCGTCAGGTGATGTCCGCTTATGAAATGCCCATCGAACTGCAGGGAGGTGTTCTTGGCCAAGCGGAAATTGTTGATGCAGCCAATGGTCCCTGTGGTGCTGTGCTGACTGATACAGCCTTCGTAGGTGGCACGGAAGTTATGGAAGGAGAGGTCGCCATTGGCTGTGAGTTGCCACCAAGGGGCGGGCTTGGTTGTTACCTGAAGTTCAAGGCCCTTGCGCCATCCGTTTCCTGCATTGACGATGCTATCCAGGGTTACGCCCACATCGTAGGCACGGCGGACATAATCCACCACCCCCGTCCTGCGACGTACATAGCCCGTGGCCGTCAACTGTGTATTACCAAAGGCCTTACGCCACGAGAACTCCAAGGAATGAATGTACTCTGATTCCAAGTCGGGGTTACCAATGATGCGCGTATGATAGTCCTCGTAGGTGATGTAAGGCTCCAGCTTCCAGATGCCAGGGCGGTTGGTCCTACGTGAATAGCCCAACGAGAAAGTACCTGCCTTGGCAGTGGTATAAGCCAGATGGGCCGAGGGATATAGCTCGGTGTACCTTTTATGCCGACTGGTGATGGTGGGCAGGTCCATATCGTCAATGAGGTGATCCACACGCAATCCGGCATCGAACTGCAGGGGACCAAAGCGGTCGTTCACCTGGGCATAGCCGCTGATGGTCTGACGGCGATAATAGAACGGAGCATAGAGGTCGTCCTGCCAGACGAAACTCTGGCTGGGAAGGTCCCAATAGCAGATGCGGTAGTCGCCCTCCTCGCTATAGGTAGTGTACTGGCTACCCAACTCCAAGGTTCCCTGAGGGCGATAGTGCAACTTATAGGCAAGGGCACCGTCACAATCAAAGTGATGCTCGGTTTCGTAGCCTCGTGTACCCTCCTGACGCTCGCCTGCCAGGGTAAACATATTACTCTCTGTGTATTCCTCCGAAAAACGGTCGTAACGGAAACGGTTGGAGAGGCTCAGCTCATCGCCCCGCTCGTTCAGTTTCCAGGTATAATCCACGGAAGCCTGGAAGAGATATTTGGTCAGCTTATAGCGGTCATGGCTGTCAAGGACCTCTCCTTGGGAGAGGGCTGGCGTGAGGCTCGTTTGGTACATCATATCACCGCCACGGGGATTGATAGTACGGCCGCCTTGCAGGTCGATAGCCAAACGGTGCCGTCCGGTATTGTACTCGTAGCCGCCCTGCCCTATGAAGGTACGGAAATTGCGGAAGCGCGTACCATCGGCATAAGAGGTGACTCCTGCCGTCTGCTTCTCCTGCTGGAACTGACTCTTGTTATGGATATCCGAGCCCTGCCCGCCAACATATATATTATGGTGTCCCAAGCGATAGTTGATTTTGGCATCAAGGGAGAGTGTACCCCAGGTGGAGGCTATGCCATTAACGACGGCATCCCAGCCTTCCGTTTCAGCCTTACGGGTAACGATATTGATGATGCCCACATCGCCATCCGTCTTATACTTGGCAGAGGGGGTGGTCAGAATCTCTATATCCCTGATACCGGCAGCGCCTATCATCTGCAGCGCCTCGGTACCTGTGAGGGGAGAAATCTTTCCGTCCACGTACACCAGGAACTCCTGACTGCCGCGATAAGAAAGACTTCCGTCGGCATCTATCATCACACCGGGTACGGCACGCAAAACATCCAGCGCCGTACCGCCCTGAGCCGTAAGAACCTGCGAAGCGTCTATCTTCTGACGGTCCAGACGATAGCTGATGCGCTGACGCTGTCCGTTGACGCTTACCTCGCGCATCAGTATGGTGTCCCTACGTTCCTGAGCCTGCATACTCATGGCTAGCAGGAAGATAGGCAGCAGAATGGTTAATTGTTTCATATTATAGTTAGAATGGTTAGCGGTTATAGGTTATCGTTGAGCGGTTAGCGGTTAGCGAATTGACTAAAGTCTAACGCCTAAAGTCTACAACGTCTAAAAGTTCAGGCCGTAGTTCTGTTTTATTTCACTCATCACAAAGGTACTCTCAATGGCACCCACGTTTTCTATTTCGCCCAGCTTGGTAAGGACAAATTCCTGATACTGTTTCATATCCCGCGCGCGAACCTTTAACAAATAATCATAGGCACCCGAGGTATTATAGCATTCCGTAACCTCCGGGATAAGCATGATACGACGCGTAAAGGCATCGGCAATCTCCCGGTTAATCTGCTTCAGCTTCACCTTACAGAACACCAACAGACCCTGATTCAGCTTCTCGGGATCTATCACCGCCACATAACGCTTGATGAAGCCCTTGCGTTCCAGTCGTTTCTGGCGCTCAAACACAGGTGTCGGAGTCAGATTTACGGCATCAGCCAACTCTTTTGTGGTCAATTTAGCATTTTTTTGCAGGATTCTCAGTATCTGCAGGTCCGTTTCGTCTAAGATTTCATTCATACGCACCAGGTATTTTAGTATATTATTCTGATAAACCCGTTCCGTGGCATCATTATCAGATATATTTTCTTTTCACGCTGCAAATTTAGGCAGATATTCTGAATTTCACAAGATTTTTGGTTGATATTTCCAAATCGACGTATCTTTGCAGCGTGTTTAAAAATGAAGAGTGAAGGCTGCGATTGAGCGAGAGGAGAGTGAAGCTTGCTTCAACTATCCCGAGCGTGAGCAGGCTCGACCGCAGGTCAAGAGTGAAGAGTGAAGAATTAACCCCTCTCCAACCTTGCCCTCCGTCGCGAATGGGGATTCGCTCTCCTTTGTGGGGCCTTGTGGGGCCGAAAGCACATTCTTGCGCTCCAGTTGGTGCTCAGGCGCAGGCGGAACAGTACTTTCTCTAAAGACCCCAGTCGCCCCGAGGGGGAGGGAAAGTTTATCGGTTAGAAACTTGAAACCTGAAACTGGGTCGAAGACCTCTGAAACTTGAAACCTGAAACTGGGTCGAAGACCTCTGAAACTTGAAACTTGAAACTTGAAACCTGAAACTTGAAACTCAAATTAAACAGATAAAACAACAATAATAATAATAATAAGGATAAGGATTATGAGTACAAAGAAGAATTACCGTTTTGAGACTTTGCAATTACATGTAGGCCAGGAACAGGCTGACCCCGCAACCGATGCACGTGCCGTGCCCATTTATCAGACTACATCGTACGTGTTCCATAACTCACAGCATGCTGCCGACCGCTTCGGTCTGCGCGATGCCGGCAACATCTACGGCCGTCTTACCAACTCGACACAGGGTGTGTTTGAGGACCGTGTGGCTGCCCTCGAAGGCGGTGTTGCAGGTCTCGCCGTTGCCTCCGGTGCTGCTGCCATCACATATGCGCTTCAGAATATAGTGCAGGCAGGCGATCACATCGTCGCTGCCGACAACCTGTATGGCGGTTCTTACAACCTCATCACCCACACATTGGCAACCCAGGGAATTACCAACACCATTGTCAATGTAAACGATTTGGCTGCGCTTGAGGCCGCCATACAGCCTAATACCAAGGTGGTCTATGCCGAGACCTTCGGCAATCCCAACTCAGACGTTCTCGACATCGAAGGCGTAGCCGCCATCGCACACAAGCACGGCATCCCCTTCATCGTGGACAACACCTTCGGCACTCCCTACCTGATCCGTCCCCTCGAGCACGGAGCTGACATTGTGGTACACTCCGCCACCAAGTTCCTGGGCGGCCACGGAACAAGCCTCGGCGGCGTCATCGTGGATGGCGGCAAGTTCAACTGGAAGCAGAACCCCGACAAGTTCCCTACCCTTGCTAAGCCCGATCCATCCTACCACGGCATCGTCTTTGCCGACGCTGTAGGCGCAGCCGCTTACGTCACCCGCATCCGCGCC
The DNA here is from genome assembly GCA_902775385.1 of uncultured Bacteroidales bacterium. Taxonomy (GTDB): domain Bacteria; phylum Bacteroidota; class Bacteroidia; order Bacteroidales; family Bacteroidaceae; genus Physcousia. The sequence goes on along the minus strand of CACYMI010000083.1, from coordinate 644 downwards.
GTCATCCTGCGTGACACCGGCGCCACCCTCTCACCCTTCAACGCCTTCATCCTCCTGCAAGGAGTAGAGACCCTCAGCCTGCGTGTAGAGCGCCATGTGGAGAACGCCCTGAAGGTAGTTGACTTCCTGGCCAAGCACCCCAAGGTTGCCAAGGTGAACCACCCCGCCCTGCCCAGTCATCCTGACCACGCCCTCTATCAGAAGTACTTCCCCAATGGTGGCGGCAGCATCTTCACCTTCGAGATCAAGGGCGGACAGGAAGAAGCCTGGAAGTTTATTGATGCCCTGCAGATTTTCTCGCTGCTGGCCAACGTAGCCGACGTAAAGAGCCTGGTTATCCATCCCTACACCACCACTCACTCACAGCTCAGCGAGCAGGAGCTGGCCGAGCAGCACATCACCCCCAGCACCGTACGCCTCAGTATCGGTACAGAGCACATTGATGACATCATCGAAGATTTGAGCCAGGCATTGGAGAAAATTTAAAAGCAAAACCCCTTTCCCCGCTTCCCCGAGGGGAAGAGCCTACTATAAACAAAAGCTAATCCCTCCCCCTCGGGGCGACTGGGGTCTTTAGAGAAAGTACTGTTCCGCCTGCGCCTGAGCACCAACTGGAGCGCAAGAATGTGCTTTCGGCCCCACAA
>CACYMI010000082.1 GCA_902775385.1 uncultured Bacteroidales bacterium | reverse complement strand
GCGGGCATCAGTCCCTGTGTGGTTTTTGCCATTCTGATTGTGCTGGTGCTGGTGCTGGTGTGCTTTGGCGTTATTGCCAGGCGTTCCGGTGCGCATAAGCCGGCAACTGTTGCTGCCCTGGCTCCCGGCAAGCATGCCGATGCTGCTGACGGCGATGACCTGGTGGTGGTTGCCACAGCGTTGTATCTATATCTTAACAGTGCCCATGACGAGGAAAGCGGTGTTCTGACCATTAAGAACAGCCAGCCCTCTAACTGGCACGCAGTATTAAATCCCAGATTATAAAAAACGTAAGTAAAAAGATGAAAGAGTTCAAGTTTAATATAAGTGGTAAGGAACATTCCGCTCACGTTGTGGAGCATGAGGATACCCTGGAGGTAACCGTTGACGGTAAGATTTATACGGTAACCCTTCCTGAGCGCAAACCGGCTGCCAAGCCTGTTGTCAAGCCTGCTGTAGCTGCCGCCGCACCTGCCGCCGCACCTGCCGCTGCCAAGCCTGCAGCTGCTCCTGCCGGCGGTAACGTGGTTACGGCTCCCCTGAACGGTAAGATTACCCAGGTGCTGGTGAAGGCCGGTGACGCTGTGGCTGCCGGTGACACTGTGGTGATGCTGGAGGCCATGAAGATGGAGAACAGCATTACTGCCGAGGCTGCCGGTACCGTGAAGGCTGTCCTGGTGAACGTTGGTGACCAGGTGGACGGCGGCCAGGCTCTTGTAGAGCTGGCATAAGGCAATACATGATGTTGCAGATAGTATAATAAGTAAACTAAGTATTGCCATGAAACAGATTAAGATTTTCAGCATATTGGCCCTGTTGCTGATGGTGTGCACGCCTGTTATGGCGGCAGACTTCAATGCAGAGGAGGGTATCAGTAAGTTTGTGGAGGAGATGGGCTTTGTCTCATTCTTCGTCGGCGAGGGCTGGAAGTGTGCGGTGATGATTCTCATCGGCTGCTTTCTGCTCTACCTTGCCATCAAGAAGGAGTATGAGCCCCTGCTGCTCCTTCCTATTGCCTTCGGTATGATTCTTACGAACCTGCCGGGTGCAGGCATGTACGACTCTGAGATGTGGAACAACGAGTTCCTGAATCCTGCCAGTCCCAACTACCACAGCTACGGCTATATCATGGCCCATGGCGGTTTGCTGGATATCCTGTACATAGGAGTAAAGGCGGGTGTCTATCCCTGTCTGATTTTCCTGGGTGTAGGTGCCATGACCGACTTCGGTCCGCTGATTGCCAATCCCAAGAGCCTGCTGTTGGGGGCTGCCGCGCAGATAGGTATCTTCGCTACCTTCCTGGTTACACAGATGGATCTGCCTATCTTCGGCTTTACTGCCGCGCAGGCTGCCTCTATCGGTATCATCGGCGGAGCGGACGGTCCTACGGCTATCTTCCTTACCAGTAAGCTGGCTCCGGAACTGTTAGGCCCTATTGCCGTTGCGGCATATAGCTATATGGCGTTGGTTCCGGTTATACAGCCCCCTATCATGAGGCTGCTTACCACTGAGAAGGAACGTAAGATCCGTATGTCCCAGTTGCGTGAGGTCAGCAAGAAGGAGAAGATTCTGTTCCCCATCATCGTGGCTATCGTGGTTTCTCTGATAGTGCCTTCTGCCGGTACCCTTGTGGGCTGCCTTATGTTAGGTAACCTGATGAAGGAGAGCGGTGTGGTTGAGCGTCTGAGCAAAGCTGCGCAGAATGAGCTGAACAATATTGTTGTGATCTGTCTGGGCCTTACGGTAGGTGCTACGGCTACTGCTTCCTCATTCATGAACTGGCAGACGCTGGGTATCCTCTGCGTAGGTATTGTTGCCTTCGGTATCGGTTCTGCCGGCGGTGTGCTCATGGCTAAGATCATGAATCTCTTCCTGAAGGAGAAGATTAATCCTCTGATCGGTTCCGCCGGCGTGAGTGCTGTTCCTATGGCAGCCCGTGTCAGTCAGACGGTAGGCCAGGAGGCTGACAAGCGCAACTTCCTGCTGATGCATGCCATGGGGCCCAACGTGGCCGGTGTTATCGGTTCTGCTGTGGCAGCCGGTATCCTGCTTAGTTTCCTGGGTTAACAACGTTGTGACGTTAGATCGGTTCAGCCGGTATGACGTCATGGCGGTAATTATGAAAAATACACAACAGACAAATGAAAAGACAATTCCTTATATCCATACTGGCAGCCTTCCTGACTGCCAGTATGCTTTTTGCTCAGCAGGACTGGAGCAAAGCCCGTCAGGAGATTCATGACAACATCCGTCTTTCGGCCAGTAATCTTCTGGCTTACCCGGATCCCTCCGAGACTGATGTGCTGACCCCGGCTCCCAAGGGGTATGAGCCCTTCTATATGTCACATTACGGACGGCATGGCAGCCGGTGGCTGTGTGGCGACGGTGAGTATCAGGATGTGCTGGTTCCGCTGCGTAAGGCGCATGACCTGGGTAAGCTGACTGCTACGGGTGAGCGGATGCTTGCCGATGTGGAGAGGTTCTACCTTTGTTGCGCTAAGCGTGCGGGAGACCTTACTGCCGTCGGGGAGCGTCAGCACCATCGTATAGGAAAGCGTATGACGGAACATTTCCCCGTTATCTTCGGCTCTAAGAACAGTCAGGTGGATGCCCGCAGTACCATTGTCCGGCGGTGTATCATGTCCATGATGGCTGAATGCGAGGAACTGACAGCGTTCAATCCCCGTCTTGCTATTCACAATGATGTGGGCGAGGTTTTCCAGTATTACCTGGCTCCCGCGATGCCGTCCGATATCCGGAAGGCTGTAAAGAGGCGGGGTAATGTCGTTGAGGAATACCGTCGTAAGTTTATCCGTCCTGACCGTTTTATCGGCTCGGTATTCAATGATGAGGCTTATGTGCGTGACAGTGTGGAGCAGGAGGCGCTGATGCGCAGTGTCTTCAATGTTTGCAGCAATATGCAGAGCCATGACGAAGGAGTGGATATGTACTGTTATTTTACTGAAGAGGAGTGCTATGACATCTGGCGTGCGAATAATGTTGAGTGGTATACGGGCTATGGTGCTTGTCCGCTTAGTGACGGCAAGGCGCCTCTGCGTGTGGGCGGTTTGCTGAGGAATTTCATTGAGACGGCTGACACCATTGTAGAGAACAGGACTTTCCATGGCGCTACCCTTCGCTTCGGTCATGAGGTATATGTCCTGCCTATGGCTACGCTGATGGAACTGGGTGATGCCGGCGTTGAGGTGTCTGACCTTGACCGCCTGGACTATTCCTGGGCCAATTACCGTATTTTTGCCATGGCCAGCAATATTCAGCTTGTCTTCTATCGTCCTAAGAAGGGGAAGAAGGGTGATGTCCTGGTAAAGGCGCTGCTGAATGAGCGTGAGGTGTCCTTGCCCGGAACTCCTGTCACAGGACCTTATTACAAGTGGGATGACCTGCGTGCATACTATCTTCAGAAGTTGGGAAAATGAAATCCGGGAGGTGTCTTCTTCTGTTGTGCCTGCTGACATGCCTGAATGCTTATACGCAGGACAGTCCCTTGCTGATGCGTATCATGACGTATAACATCCAGCATGGTGCCGGTACGGATGATGTGATTGACCTGGACCGTCAGGCTGCTGTTATCCAGGGGGCCGACCCTGAGGTGGTGGGCTTGCAGGAGGTGGACAGTTGTGTCAAACGTTCGGGCTATGTGCATCAGGCTGCAGTGCTGGCCAAGTCGTTGGGGATGTACAGTACGTTCGGTCCGGCTATTCCTCTGACCGGTGGTAAGTACGGGGTTGCTATTCTCAGTAAGGAGAAGCCCTTGTCGCACCGTATCATTCCTCTGCCCGGGAATGAGAAGAGGGTGCTTCTGGTCTGTGAGTTTCAGGAGTACGTGTTTGCCACCACTCATCTAGCTCTTGAAGAGGAAAACCGGCTGACTTCCCTGGATATTATCCTGGAGGAGGCCGCACGCTGGGACAAGCCTTTCTTTATATGCGGCGACTGGAACGATACGCCTGCTTCCACGCTTATCACAGGGATGAAGAAGAGTTTTGTCTTCCTGAACAGTACCGCAAATAATAACACCAACTATACCTTCCCTGCGGGTAATCCAAAGTCTGTCATTGATTATATAGCCTGCTACGGCAAGGCTGTCCGTTCCGTCCGTAAACGTCAGGTCCTTAATGAGCCAACTGCATCGGATCACCGTCCTGTTCTGGTGGAGGTGAGGTTTGACGGGGCTACGGGCATGGAGCCAATTCATAATTCTCAATTCATAACTCATAATCCGGATTCCAAAGCTCGTAATCCCCAAATCATTATTTGGGATTCAGAGCTCAGAATTCGGGAATCAGACTACATCTATGATTTGAGCGGAAGAAAGGTCGGGTTTTAATTCATAACCTCACAACCTCAAAATCGCTTCCTCCCTCGGGAGGGCTGGGGGTAGGGCTTTCAATGAGCAATATTCAATGAATAACAAAAAAGATGGGGATTTTTCTTTGAACAAAAGGAAAAATTCCCTATTTTTGTCCCGTAATATGCACAAAACCGAACAATAATAAACTAAAAATATTAAACTGAAATGAAACGTAATTACTTTGTTTGTTGCTTGCTGGCCCTTTTGGGCAGTCTGAATGTGCAGGCTGTCAGCTTCGTGGTTGACGGTATCAGCTATGAGGCTGAGAAGGACACGAATCTGGTTGCTGTCATTGCCGGTGCTGAGTTATATGAGGGTGCCATTAACATCCCCGCAACCGTAAGGTATGGCGATGTGGACTACACTGTGACTAAGATCGGTGAGAAGGCTTTCTACTATTGTACGGGTGTGACATCGGTTACTATTGCCGAGGGTATCACCAAGATTGACTATGCTGCCTTCCGTAACTGTAGCGGCATGACTTCCGTTACCCTGCCTTCTACACTGAAGAGTCTGGGAACTTCTGCCTTCTTCGGCTGTAAGAGCCTGACTTCTGTCAGTATTCCTGCTGCGGTTGACAGTATCAAGCCCTATACATTCTACGGCTGCGAGGCACTGACCGCATTTACAGTTCCCAACACCGTACGTTTTGTAGGCGGTTCGGCTTTTACGGGCTGTAAGAACCTTACAAGTGTTGTGCTGCCCGAGGGAATCACTGAGATTGCCAGCTACACTTTCCGCTCCTGCTTCAAACTGACTTCAGTGAATATTCCCGCCAGTGTGACCAGTATTGGTGACTTGGCTTTCGAGAACTGTATTATGCTGAGTAATGTCACTCTCCCCGATGGCTTAAGACAACTGGGTTCCGGAGCATTTGATCTTTGTCTCGGTCTGAAGTCCATCAATATTCCTGCCAGCCTGAAGAATATTGCTCCTTCCACTTTCTCCAGTTGTACCAGCATCGAGAGCATCACCGTTGCTGCCGGTAATCCTGTTTACAGCACTCCCGACAACTGTAATGCCCTGATTGAGACTATATTGGATGAAAAGACGCAGAAAGTAACGAAGAGACTGGTTCTCGGTTGTAAGAATTCTTTCATTCCCGTCGGTGTTACCGAGATCGGAAAGTATGCGTTCAATAGCTGTGTAGGCCTTACATCCGTTACAATTCCCGGAACTGTCACATCAATTGGTGACTATGCCTTCAATAACTGTCTTAATCTGGCTTCTGTTGAGATTCCCGAGGGCGTGGCTGACATTGGCGTCGGTGTGTTCAGCGATTGCTCCAGCCTGACAAGTGTTGTGATTCCCAGTACTGTAACCAGCATTAGCGAGAGCTTGTTCGAGTACTGCACAGGTCTGACAACTGTCACCCTTCCTGCTACATTGACCAGCATTGATGATGATGCTTTCTATGGTTGCGCTGATCTGGAGACGATTGTCTGCCTGGCTACCAAGTGCCCCAAACTGTCATTAACTTCTTTCGACTGGGACCTTGTGCCTGAGATAAGCCTCAGTGTTCCTGAGTCCGCAGTTGATTTATATGAGGCTGATGAGCTCTGGAGTATGTTTAATGTCGAGGCTATCGGTGGTGCCGCTGTTGCTCCCAGCTGGGATACAGAGACTGCTGTGTCTGACCTGAAGGGTGATGCCAGGATTGTTAATGTTTACAATCTGGGCGGTCAGCAGAATACCAGAATGCAGCGTGGTATCAATGTTGTCCGTATGAGTGACGGTACTACCCGTAAGATACTGATGAAGTAAGGAGTTGACTCTTTACGAGCTGAATCATATTGTACGCTCAGTACTGGAAGCCTCCCTGGATGAGGAGTACTGGGTTGAAGGAGAGTTCGCCGATGCCTCTGTAGGCTTCGGCGGACACTTCTATGGTGAGCTGGTGCAGAAGGACGGACAGGGCCGCAACATACTGGCCAGGGCACGTGTTACCTGCTGGGCCCGCAACTATAATATTGTCAGTCTCCGCTTCCAGCGTGAGACGGGTGAGACGCTCAGGCGCGGCTTGCAGGTGAAGCTGCTGGTAAAGGTCACTTTCCATGAGCAGTACGGTTATGCGCTGAACATCATAGACGTGGACAGTACCTTCACCCTCGGCGATATGGCCAGGCGCAGAAGAGAAATCCTAAACCAACTGCAAGAGGATGGCATCATCAATGATAATAAGGAACTGCCACTGCCACGCCTGCTGCGCAGGATTGCTGTGGTGAGCAGTGCTACGGCAGCTGGGTACGGCGACTTCCAGAACCAGTTGACAAACAACGACTACGGCCTGCATTTTCAGGCACAGCTCTTCCCTGCTGTCATGCAGGGAACTAATGTGGAGGAGAGTGTAATGAATGCTCTGGCATCTATTGCCGATGAGGCTGAGCAGTGGGACTGTGTGGTGATTATACGTGGTGGAGGTGCCACGGGCGATCTTTCCGATTTTGATTCCTATTCCCTCGCCGCTGCTGTGGCGCAGATGCCTGTCCCTGTGATTGTGGGAATAGGTCATGAGCGTGACGAGACGGTACTGGACTTTGTTGCCCATACCCGTGTGAAGACACCTACGGCTGCTGCTGCATTCATTATTGACCGTCAGGCTCAGGAGGCGGCGTTGCTGGACGACCTCTACCGTCGTATCCTGCGCAGTGCTGAGAATAGCATCATGAATGCCCGCCAGCGATTGGAGCACATCCAGAAGGTGCTCCCCCTCTTGTTCGCAGGATTCAAGGACAGACAAGAGCGTCAGATGGAACTGCTGAAACACCGATTGCTGACAGCCTCGGAACGTCGTTGGGAGCAGGAACATCATCGTCATGAACTGCTGCGGAAAAGGCTGGAAGGAGTGAACCCCCGCATTCTGCTGCAACGCGGCTACAGTATCACCACATGTGGCGGTAGGGTGGTGCGTTCGCCCAAGGACGTGGCCGAAGGTGAAGTGATAACAACAAGCCTGCAGGAAGGCGAAATATATTCAAAGGTAGTATTATGCAAGAAGAACTGACTTATGAGCAAGCCATGGAGCGGCTGGAGGCGCTGACCCAGCAGATGGAGCGCGGCGAGATTGGTATCGACGAGATGGCAAAGAGGCTGCAGGAAGCGCAGCGTTTGATGCAATTCTGTAAGGAACGGCTATACGAGTCGGAAAAAAACTGTAAATCCTTACTCCAAATCGATGAAAATGTGTAATTTTGCACCCGTAACAATATATAAGGTATAGAAAAATGAGCGAAATTGACTGGAGTAGCCTTTCCTTTGGCTACATGAAGACTGATTATAATGTACGTTGTTACTATCGTAATGGTGCATGGGGTGAGATAGAGACCTGTAGCGAGGAAACCATTCCTCTGCATATGGCTGCAACCTGTCTGCACTATGGTCAGGAGGCTTTCGAGGGGCTGAAGGCTTATCGTTGCCCCGACGGCAAGGTGCGTGTGTTCCGGGCCGACGAGAATGCTGCCCGTCTGCAGAGTACCTGCCGCGGTATCCTGATGCCTGAACTCCCCACAGATAAGTTTATTGAGATGGTTGAGAAAGTGGTTCGCTTGAATGAGCGTTTTATTCCTCCATATGAGAGTGGTGCCACCTTGTATATACGTCCGCTGCTGATCGGTACCAGCGCTCAGGTAGGCGTTCACCCTGCCAACGAGTACCTTTTCCTTATATTCGTAACGCCCGTAGGTCCGTACTTCAAGGGAGGCTTTGCCACCAACCCTTACGTTATCATCCGCGAGTACGACCGCAGTGCTCCTTTGGGAACCGGTATCTATAAGGTGGGCGGTAACTATGCTGCCAGCCTCAAGGCTAACAAGATGGCTCATGATCTGGGTTACAGTTGCGAGTTCTATCTGGATGCCAAGGAGAAGAAGTACATTGATGAGTGCGGTGCTGCCAACTTCTTCGGTATCAAGGACAATACATACGTTACTCCCAAGAGTACCAGTATCCTGCCCAGTATTACCAACAAGAGTCTGATGCAGCTGGCCATGGATATGGGTCTGAAGGTGGAGCGCCGTCAGATTCCCGAGGAGGAACTGTCAACCTTCGAGGAGGCCGGTGCCTGCGGTACAGCTGCTGTTATCAGTCCCATTGAGCGTATTGACGACCTGGAGAATAAAAAGAGCTATATTATCAGCAAGGATGGTCAGCCCGGCCCTGTCAGCACCAAACTCTACAACAAGCTTCGCAATATCCAGTATGGTATTGAGCCTGATGTTCACGGTTGGACCCGTGTCGTAATTGAATAAGATACATTATCTCATATAGAAAAAAGAGTAAGGATTCGAATCCTTACTCTTTTTTCTTCTGCCATACTCTGACGTAGTCTATTTCCATTGTGACGGGCAGTGCTGTCTCATCTACTCCTTTGTAGCCGCCCCAGTCGCCGCCCCATGCAATGTTCAGAATAGGGTAGAAGGCTTTGTTGAAGGGCCATGTGTCGTCGTTGCCCGTCTTGTCATTGGGAAAGTAAAGTTGCTCCTTTCCGTCCACATAGGTGCGGATGTGGTTTTCTGTCCATTCCAGGGCATATACGTGAAACCCTTCTTCCGCGCCTTCACATCTCATCTCGTGAGTCTTCTGTGTTTTTGCGGGGTGATTGATCTTCCGCCGTTTACGGGCATCATCCACCAGGCGGGCCATGTTCCCTTTCCCTTGGGCAGTTTGATACGGGCCTCGATGTATCCGTATCTGAAGCCTTCGTTCCTGTTGCCATACAAACGGCCGCTATATATCTTGTCGCCCTCCTGGAAACAATGGATTTTCAGGGTGCCGCCGCTGCATTCCGCCACTTTTTGGCCCTTAGGCGATTTTCCGGTCACATAGGTCTGTAACTCGTGGTTTACCCAGCCGGCTTTAGCTTCCTGGTACGTCCACTTTGTATTATCAATGAATGGGGTGTCGAACTCGTCGGACCATACCAGTCTGTATCCCTTTAGAGGGCTTTTGATTTTTTTTGGATGACTGGGGTTCGCTTGTACCTTTCCGTTCAGTAGCTGTATATTGAATATAAGCGAACAGATGATTAACGGGAATAAGAAGGGATGTCTCATACCGGTTATTTCCTGGTGTTTACAATGCTGGTGGGCGGTTGTTCCTGGTTGCGTCTGTCAGTCTGTGTAACTACCTTGGCCGCCAGTTGCAGGAAGGCTTGCCCTGTGATAGTGGTTGGGTCGAGGGCTGCGGGGGTTCCGTTATCGCCTGACTCGCAGATGTCCTGTACGATGGGAATCTGTCCCAGCAGGGGAAGCTGCAGTTTTTCGGCCAGCTGCTTCACGCCTTCCTTGCCAAAGAGGTAGTACTTCTCCTCGGGATGCCGGGCGGGTGTGAACCATGCCATGTTTTCCACCAGACCGAGGACGGGCACGTTGACCTTCTCGTTCTGGTACATGTTGATGCCCTTACGTACATCAGCCAGTGCTACCTGCTGAGGCGTGCTTACGATAACAGCTCCCGTGATGGGGAGGGTCTGGACAAGGGTCAGGTGTATGTCGCTGGTACCGGGAGGGGTGTCAAGGATAAAGTAATCCAGCTCGCCCCAGTTGGCGTCGCCGATGAGTTGCTTCAGGGCATTGCATGCCATACCGCCTCGCCATAGCGTGGGCTGGTCGGGATCAATGAAGAAGCCTATACTCAGCACCTTGACACCATATTTCTCGATAGGCTTTATAAGGTCACGGCCCTCTATGTTCTCACTATAGGGGCGTTCGTCCTCTATCTGAAACATCTTCGGCGCGCTGGGACCTGATATGTCACAGTCAAGCAGGCCCACTCTGTTGCCCAGCCGTGCTAAAGCTACGGCCAGATTGGTGGCTATGGTACTCTTGCCTACGCCGCCCTTGCCGCTGCTGACGGCAATGATATTCTTTACCCCAGGTAAAAGATCTGGAAGATCGGGGCGGGGCACCTGAAGGCTTTTTGTCTTTATTTCCACTTCGGCGTCTTTGCAGGCATAGGCGTGAATGGCTGCCTCGCATGCCTTGACAACGGATTTCATGAAGGGGTCGGTAGGCTTGTCAAAGATAAGGCTGAAACTGACGTGCAGGCCGGCAATACGCATGTCGTCCTCCACCATATTCATCTCTACCACATTCTTACCCGTACCGGGGTAACGGACGGTGGCAAGTGCGTCCAATATAAGTTTAGGATATAATTCCATGTTTCTGTTGTTAATGGGTTATTTGCTGACTTCCAGGCTCGAACGCTTCTCGCGGCTGTAGCTGCGGTATTCGTCCAGCGGAATTTCCACATCGGGCTCTACCAGTTCTCCCTCTAAGGGAAGGCGGAACCGCAGGTATTTGATATCGATACCGCGTGCCCGCCACATGCCTTCGTAGTATGTTTGAAAAGAGCGTGCCTCCCTTGTGTCCTCACCGTTTTCCTGATACAGGCTTCTGGTGCATACCTCTGAAGGCAGACCGTTGGCCTTGAGCATCTCTTCGGTATAGGTGAAAAGGAAGTTGGAGTCGGTCTTCAGGTGAATGGAACCGCCTTCTTGCATGAACTGGCGGTAGCGTTGCAGGAAATAGGTGCTGGAGAGGCGCTTGGTGGCTTTCTTCATCTGCGGGTCGGAGAAGGTAAGCCATATCTCACTTACCTCGCCCGGAGCGAAGAATTTGTGAATGAACTCAATATTGGTACGTAGGAATCCTACGTTGTTCATTCCAGCCTGCAGGGCTTCTTTGGCTCCTGTCCACATACGGGCTCCCTTGATGTCAACACCGATGAAGTTTTTGTGCGGATACAGTTTTCCCAGGCCGACGGTATATTCGCCCCTGCCGCATCCCAGCTCCAGTACAATGGGGTTGGCGTTGTGGAAGAACTGCTCATCCCAATGACCTTTCAAAGGGAACTCGTCCTCCATGACTGCCGCTGTGGGGCATTCCACTACCAGAGGGTTTGCCGCCATCTCGGCAAACTTGGCTAACTTACCTTTCCCCATGTTATTTCTCGAATGAGAAAGACGAGGTTCCTATGTTATGGCCATCGGCAAAGATATCTACCCTGTAGGTTCCTGCACTCAGTGTTTCTGCCACATCCCAATATACCTGAACGCTCTGCTCCTCGCCGGTGTATTCGATGTCCTTACGGATACTGTATTCCAGATTGCGGTTCTCGTACTGGAAGGTGCCGCCTTTGGACAGAACATCACCCGTGGGGGTGGTGATACGCAGGTAAATACTGCGGATACCTGTGGAGGTGGTTACATTACGTGCAATACGGAAACTGATGACAAACTTCTTGACATCCTTTATCTTTCTGGCAGCCTTGCCCTTCTTGTTGCGGCCTTCAGCATAGATGCCGGTGGCATCCAACTGGCTGGCAATCTCCACCTTGGAGCTTAGCGATTCGTTCTGACTGCTCAGGTTACTGATGTGTTCCTGCGCCTGCTGGTTCTGGGTCTTCAGGTTGGTATTCTCCTGTGTCAGTTCCTCGTTCAGACGGTTCAACGAGTCTATCTGGTGCACGAAGTCCTGCAGAACCTTTCGCAGGGTGGCCAGTTCCTTCTTCAGTCGCATAATCTCAGCGGCATCGCTGCTCTTAACACGTTTCAGCTCGGCCAGCAACTCTTCTGTACGCTGCTGTTCCTTTTCAAGCTGTGCCACTAGCGAGTCATTGTTGATCTGCATCTTCATCTCGTTGTACTGCATGGCAAACTGCTCGTATTCGTTCTCCATCTCGCGCTTGTCCATCTCGGCAAGCTCCAGCATCTGTGCACTTTCTTCCTTCTGCTTCTGCATGGTGTAGATAAGATAGCCTATCACACCTGTCACAATAATTGCTGCTGCCACCAGTGTGGCTGTAAGTTTCCTGTTCATATTATATATAATGTATTGTCTGAATTAGCGGCAAAGATACAAAATCTTTTTGAAATACGGATTCCTTTTCATTTTCTTTTTTTTGCTTGCGGAGACGGCGGGGTACTCAATCCCTACTCCCGTTTCAGCGTCAGGAATTGGGTGCAGTAGTTGAGGACGGCCTGACGATGTGTGACGAAGATGATTGTCTTGCGGCCGTCTGACCATTGCTGAATCCGGTGCAGCAGTTCCTGCTCGGTCTCGTTGTCCAGGGCGCTGGTAGCTTCGTCCAGGAGGAGGATGCATCCGTCTCGCAGCAGGGTTCGTCCAGGAGGAGGATGCATCCGTCTCGCAGCAGGGCACGGGCAATACTGATGCGTTGTGCCTGTCCCTCGCTCAGGCCGGCTCCCAGTTCACCGCAAGCTGCATCCAGTCCGCGTTCAATGGCAAATTCGGCGCAGGCTGTTCTGAGAGCTTCCAGCATCTGCTCCTCGGTGGCAGAGGGGTTGCCGAGCAGCAGGTTGTCACGTATGGTTCCGCTGAATATAGTATTGCCTTGCGGCACATATACCAGATTACAGCGGGTCTGCGGGCTGACGGCGTAGCTTTCACCCCGATTGTCATAAATTTCCAGGCTCCCGTCCTGCGGTTTCACCAATGCCAGGATAAGGCGTATCAGTGTGGTCTTGCCGGCTCCCGTCTCGCCCTGAATGGCGGTTATGCTGCCGATGGGAAAATCAAAATTCAGCTGGTGTAATATGGTGCGGTGGGTGTCATAGGCATAGGTGACATTATTGATGCGTATGCCTCCTGTATGCAACCGGATGGCATCACCCTCAGGCTCAGCAGGCGTTTCCTGCAATTCCATCAGTCTGTCGCAGGCTGTTATGCTGTTGACAATGATGGGGATATAACGGGTAATCTCGCGGAAAGGACCCTGTATTTGTCCCACCAGTTGTATGAAGGCAATCATCATACCATAGGTAATCTCTCCGTCATGCAGCCGGTTGGCGCCCCAGAGGAAAGTGATGAGGTATCCTCCGCCGAAACCGGCATTCAGCATCGTTACCCAGTTTCTGAACCATCGTGTGGCAACGTTCCAGCGTCTTGAGGATAATACGGTGCTGGATGCTCTCCTGCAGGATGCTCTGAATTCTGCTGTCAGTATTCCTGATTTCGCGGGTCAGGGCCCGCATTTTGCGGATGTAAAGTTTACTCAGCAGGATGAAGGCGGGAGCTACGAAAACCAACATACAGGCCAGGGTGCTGTCCATACTGTACAGGAAGATAAATGCACCGATGAACCGGACGATGAGCCCTAGTACGGAAGGGATGGTCTCGGTGATCACGTTGGTGATATCCTTGACGTCGTGCTCCAGACGGTTCAGCACATCTCCGCTATGATGTTTCTCTATGCCGCTCCATTCGCTCTTCATCAAATGGCTGAAGAGGCGAAGCTGCAGCATGTTCTGACTTCGCACACCTAAAATGGCAGCCACCCACTTACGGGTGAATCCCATCAGTATCTGTGAGAGCATGATGCCTATGAGCAGCGCCGCCGCAATACTTAGGGATTGCCGGCTTCGGCCTGTGGCAATGTCAATGGCCAGTTTGGTGGCGGCAATGAAGGCAAAGTCCAAACCTACGTGGATAATGCCCAATACGGCATTGATGCACGACTGTAAGCGTAATCCGCGTGAAGTATTCCAAAACCATTTGGGAATGTTGCCGCTCATACTGAACATGTATTAAATCCTTACATCGGTACCCCACATCATTTTGTCCCTGAGGGTGTGGAAGAATGAACCGTTGTTGCGCTTGAGTACCTTAATCAGGTAGGGCGCACGCCGGATACGGAGCCTGATTCCCTCCTGGCACTTCTCGCTCCGTCCGTCAACGGCCACCAGGAAGTTGTGATTCCTGCTCTCCACGGTCAGGCTTATCTCCTTCTCGTCTGAAAGGGTGAAGGGACGTACGTTCAGGCTATGCGGGGCCACGGGGACCAGTCCTATAGTCCTGCTGTCAGGATGAATGACAGGGCCTCCTACGCTCAAGGCGTATCCGGTACTTCCTGTGGGGGTGTTGATGATAAGGCCGTCAGCCTGGTATGTTGTCAGATACTCGCCGTCTATGTCCACCCGTATGCTGATCATGGATGAATTGTCGCGTTTCAGCACAGCAACCTCATTCAGCGCAAAAGGGTAGTCGGCAGGCTCGCCCTCTGAGTAGGAGAGCTGCAGAACGCTGCGCTGCTCAATGCGCAGTCCGCCGGCGTAAATCTGATTGATGGTGTCTGTAATGTCCTCCGGCGAGAAGTCTGCCAGGAATCCCAGTCGGCCCGTGTTGATGCCCAGAATGGGAATGTTCTTGTCTCCTACACGCCTGGCCACTTCCAGGAATGTTCCGTCGCCGCCCAGGCTGATAGCCACATCTGCCTGAAAATTATTTCCCTCTATAAGTTGTGAATAAGGTACGTTGATGCGCAGGTCTCCAGTCAGAAACTCGTAGAACGGAGCATCTAGGAGTATGGTGGCCTTATGGGCTTCCAGTTCCGTCAGCAGTTTATGGACGGAATGGACTTTCTTGTGCTGGAAGATATTGCCGAAGAGGGCAAATCTCAGGGTTTTCTCCATTTTTCTTTCTTTTTGTCTGGCAAAGATAAGAAATTTTCCTAACTTTGCACAAAAGATAACTTATTAATATAATATAAGGAATGATTTACGTATTTTTAGCTACAGGATTCGAGGATATCGAGGCTTTGGCCCCCGTGGATATCATGCGTAGGGCCGGTCTGCCGGTTGAAACAGTATCCGTTACCGGAGAGAAGGTCGTAGAGAGCGCACATGCGGTTGGCATTCAAGCCGACAGACTGCTGTCCGACATAGATTTCAGCCAGGCTGATATGATTGTGCTGCCTGGCGGTCTGCCCGGAAGCACCAATCTGGATGCCTGTACTCCTCTGACAAAGGCCATTGCGGCCCACTTTGCTGCCGGCAAACCTGTTGCGGCCATTTGTGCCGCTCCTCTCGTGTTCGGCCATCTGGGCATTCTGAAAGGCAAAAAGGCAACCTGTTATCCCGGAGTGGAAAAAGAGCTGAAGGGCGCAATCTATACGGCTGCCATTGTGGAACAGGACGGGAATATCATTACCGGTAAAGGTCCTGCCGCAGCCTTCGAGTTCGGCTACACCATTGTGGATTACTTCAAAGGCGCGGGAGCCAGCCAGCCTTTGCGTCAGGGTATGATCTATCAGGAACTGCTGGGCTGATATATGGAACGCTATGCTGTCATTGTTGCCGGTGGGAAGGGGCTCCGTATGGGAGGAGATGTCCCCAAGCAGTTTCTTCCTATAGGCGGAAAGCCCGTGCTGATGCGTACAATCGAGGTTTTCAGGCAAGTTTATCCTGATATTAGGATAATCCTGGTTCTTCCCGCGTCTCAGCAGGAATACTGGCAGCAGTTGTGCCGGGAATATGCCTTCGTTCAGCCCTTGCAAATCGCTGACGGGGGTGAGACGCGTTTTCATTCCGTCAGCAACGGGCTGAGGATGATACCGGATGATACGGACGGCATCGTCGGCATTCATGACGGAGTGAGACCCTTTGTGTCGGCCGGGACCATACGGAGATGCTATGATGAGGCAGCCAGATGTGGAGCCGTGGTACCCGTTGTACCCGTTGTAGAGACCATACGCCGACTCCGTGAGGACGGTACCAGCCTCACAGTTCCCCGTGACGAATATAAACTGGTGCAGACACCCCAGACCTTCCGTATCTCCCTGCTCAAGGAAGCGTACCGCCAGACATATACGCCCTTTTTTACCGATGACGCCTCAGTGACGGAAGCGATGGGGGTACCCGTCCGTCTGGTAGAGGGAAACCGCGAGAATATCAAGATTACCACACCCGCTGATATCCGTTTTGTCAACGGCCTGCTTTGAGAAATGCAAGACCTGAGGAACATAGAGCTTACCTACCTGCCGGGTATAGGTCCCAACAGGGCCAGGATGCTGAGCCAGGAGCTGAATATCAACACATGGCATGATCTGCTTTATTATTTCCCCTATAAGCATATAGACCGCAGCAGGCTCTATATGATCAGTGAGCTGACTGCGGATATGCCATTCGTACAGGTAAAGGGGCAGATACTAAGCTTTGAGGAAGCCGGAACCGGACGCAAGAAACACCTGATTGCCCACTTTACGGACGGCTATATGCTGATGGACCTGGTATGGTTCAACGGTATCAGCTATATCAAGAAGGCCTACAAGCCCAGGACGGACTATATTGTCTTCGGAAGGCCGAACCTTTTCAACGGCCGGATCAATATCACACATCCCGATATAGACCCAGCCAATACACTGGTGCTCAGTAAGATGAGCATGCAGCCCTATTACAGTACAACGGAGAAGATGAAGAAGGCGGGCCTGACTTCCCGCTCGCTGGAACACTTCACCAGTACGCTGTTCACCAAACTGCAGGAGCCTATCCCTGAGACGCTGCCCCCCTATCTGATAGAACGGCTGCATCTGATGTCGCTTGACAATGCGCTGCATTTCGCCCATTATCCTTCCACGGCAATGGAACTTTCCCATGCCAATATGCGTCTGAAGTTTGAGGAACTCTTCTACATACAGCTCTCTATCCTCCGCTATTCCCGGGAACGTCAGGCCAAGAGACACGGATACCGTTTCGTAAGAGTAGGGGATGCATTCAACACCTTCTATTACCATCATCTGCCATTCCAACTGACAGGAGCGCAGAAGCGAGTCATAAAGGAGATGCATGCCGATATGAACAGCGGGCGCCAGATGAACCGCCTCCTGCAGGGTGATGTGGGAAGCGGCAAGACGCTGGTAGCGCTGATGACAATGCTGTTGGCCCTGGATAACGGATTCCAGTCCTGTATCATGGCCCCCACGGAAATTCTGGCTGAGCAGCACCTGGAGACCTTCCGATCCTTCCTCGGCGATATGAATGTCCGCGTGGAACTGCTTACGGGAACCGTTAAGGGAAAAAAACGTCAAGCCATTCTGGATGGACTGAAGGACGGGTCAGTGAATATTCTGGTGGGCACACATGCGGTTATTGAGGATAATGTAGAATTCCATAGTCTGGGGCTGGCTGTGATTGATGAACAGCACCGTTTCGGTGTGGCGCAGCGAGCCCGCCTGTGGAAGAAAAGCCAAGTGCCTCCTCATGTGCTGGTGATGACAGCCACTCCCATACCCCGTACCTTGGCCATGACATTGTACGGAGACCTGGATGTGTCGGTGATTGATGAGTTGCCGCCCGGCAGAAAACCCGTCAAGACCATCCATACCTATGATAATAAACCAGAGTTACTGTACCGTGGCATCCAGCAAGAGATTGAGGCCGGACATCAGGTATATTTCGTCTTCCCCCTGGTAAAAGAGAGTGAGAAACTGGCCCTGAAGAATGTGGAAGAGGAGTTTGTGAACTTGCAGCATGTTTTCCCCCATTATCGCCTCAGCATGGTACATGGACAGATGAAACCTGCGGACAAGGATGCTGAGATGCAGAAATTCGTCAGCGGCGAGACGCAGATTCTGGTGGCAACTACGGTAATTGAAGTAGGCGTGAATGTGCCCAATGCCTCTGTAATGGTTATCCAAAATGCAGAGCGGTTCGGCCTTTCCCAGCTTCATCAGCTCAGGGGCAGGGTAGGCCGTGGTGCCGAACAGTCCTACTGTATTCTGGTAACCGGATATGAACTGGCAAGGGACACCCGTCGCAGGATTCAGATAATGACTGAGACGAATGACGGTTTTGAGATTGCCGAGGAAGACCTGAAGCTTCGCGGCCCCGGTGATTTGGAGGGCACGCAACAGAGCGGTGTTGCCTTTGATTTGAAACTGGCCAACCTGGCCCGGGACGGACAACTGGTACAGTTGGCCCGCGAGACGGCTGCCAGTGTGCTGGATGCCGACCCGCAACAGAATCTCCCGGAGAATCATCTGTTATGGAAGCGCCTGAATGAACTGAGCCGGAAAGAGGAAGACTGGAGTAGAATATCATGAGAAAAACGTTATTGTTTTATGTAGTTGCGGTCAGCCTCCTGTCCGGCTCCTGTAACAGCAATCGCGCGAATGGGGTGGTTGAGAATGCCGCTGACACCTTGGCTTCGGAGGCGAAGCCGGTAGTAAAGCCTTACCCCGCCAGACAGTACCCCTCGGTAGAAGCCCTGAATTACAAGGTGGATATCCTGGACACCCTGCATAGCGGGGTGATTGAGGATCTGACGGATCTGTATGCAGATGCCCCTGGGGTTTTTACCTTCCGCGGTAATCTGATGCGTAATGCTGATTTTGGTGGAACCGTATACGGGCAGCCCGATACACTTATTGTAAACTGGACGTTTGATACCGAATATGACAGCCGTCAGACCTCTGTGGGAACCTGGGGCGGCGGTACCGGATGGACAGGACAACCCCTTTATGTCTGCTGGCCCGACAGTATCCTGCAGCATTTCCTTCGTGAGCTGAAAGGCGACAGTATTGAACCGGCCCGGCAGGAAGTGATGTTCGGTTCTCTCTGCGCCCGTGCCTATTTCCTGGACTTCGAGACAGGTAAGCCTTCACGCCCCTCCCTTGATGTGCGCAATCCCATTAAGGGTACTGCATCCCTTGATCCTACCATGAACGGAAATCTGTACATTGGGCAGGGTGTTCCCGCCGTGGAGCCTTTCGGAGCCATGAATGTCAATCTTTTTCGGAACGGGATTACGCATTTCTTCGGCAGAGACCCGAAGGCTTGGAGGGGATGGGGAGCCTATGACTCATCACCTGTAAGGATAGGACAGTTCCTTATCCGTCCCGGCGAGAACGGAACCCTGTATAAGTTCCTGGTGGACGAGGAAGGCGGTCTGACGCTTCATTCCACGTTGCGTTTCAGAAAGAGCAGCTCATACGGAGCAGGCGGAATAGAGAGTTCCATTGCCATAGCGGCCAACTATGGTGTTGTCGGTGACAATCACGGCAGTGTGTTATGCGTGGACCTTAACACTATGCTGCCCGTCTGGTATTATGATCTGGGCGATGATATCGATGCTTCCCCCGTCATAGCCATGGAGGACGGCATCCCCTATGTATATGCAGGATGCGAGGTGGACCGGCAGGGCGCTTCCGGCACAGCCAACTTTGTCAAACTGAATCTTGCTGACGGGCATGAAGTGTGGTCCCGCCGGACTCCGGCTTACAAGGCAACGGTCGGAGAGAAGCACTTTGACGGCGGTTATTATGCCACCCCTCTTTTAGGAAAGGGGAACTGCGGGGACAGACTCTTCGTTAATTTTGTCGAGAACAGCCCCGGAACAGGGCAGCCAGGTTATTTTGTTGCCCTCAGCAGGGCAACCGGGCAGGAACTGTACCGTGTCAGACTAAGGCATTATGCCTGGTCATCCCCCGTTCTGTTCCTGAACGAAAAGGATGAGTGCTACGTTCTTACGGCTGATACGTATGGGAATATTTATATCTTTGACGGAAAAAGCGGCCAGGAGCGTTGCAGCCTGCATGTCGGCGCCAATTTCGAGTCCTCTCCGTGCGTTGTCGGCAATCAGATAGTCATAGGCTCGCGTGGCAGGACAATCTATAAACTAACCCTTACGAATCGAAAAAAGCGTTAAAATACTTGGCTGTTCCGATTATTCTTCATACCTTTGCAGCCGAAAAGTGGAAAATGTCCATTTGAAAAAAGAAAATAATAAAAGAAATCCTCATGCTGGAAAGGACGCTGGTCTTACTTAAACCAAGTACAATACAAAGAGCGCTGATTGGCGAAGTTGTCAATCGTTTTGAGAAGAAAGGTCTCCGTATAGCTGGAATGAAAATGTTGCAGTTGGATGACGCAATCCTTGAGGAGCATTACGCCCATTTGGTGAAAAAACCGTTTTTCCCTTCGTTAAAAGCCTCAATGATGAAGACTCCCGTCATCGCCATGTGCCTTGAAGGAGTTGACGCCATTGCGGTTGTACGCTATATAACCGGTTATACCAACGGACGTAAAGCGGATGCCGGTACTATCCGCGGTGACTATTGTATGAGTAATCAGCAGAACATCGTTCATGCTTCCGATTCACCGGAGGCTGCCGCCATTGAGCTGAACCGCTTCTTCAAGCCCGAAGAGATATTCGATCTGGGCGACCTGAACATGGACCGTCTCTATGCAGTAGATGAGGCAAACTAATGCAAAAGCAATGAAAACAATGATAGTAAGAAAATTTATTCTCATGATGGCAATGGCTTGTGTGGCTACCTCCGGTGTCGCGCAGGACAAATTGGCAAGTATGGCTCCCGTGGATAAAAAAATGCGCGCGATAGACAGCCTTTCTCTCGTTCGCCTGCTTCATGACGAGGAGTCCGCGCAGGCGCCCGCCTCCGCACTTTATCCTGAATGGAATAACGCTTATACTACTCATTACGGTGTGCAAATGCCTGATGAGTACAAGATTGACCTGCGCGGTTTCCGTATGCCTACTGACAGTCGTCTGGTAACCAGTCATTTCGGCTATCGCAGGACATTCCATCGAAATCATTACGGAACAGATATCAAGTGCTACGTCGGTGACACAATCCGTGCTGCGTTCAGCGGCAAAATCCGTGTGGTAGCCTACGAGGGCAAAGGATATGGCCGCTATGTTATCATCCGCCATCCCAATGGCCTGGAGACCCTGTACGGCCACATGAGCAAACAATTGGTTAAGGAAGATCAGACGGTAAGAGCCGGCGAACCCATCGGTCTGGGCGGAAATACCGGACGTTCCACAGGTGCCCATCTTCATTTCGAGACCCGTTTCCTGGGCAAGTTCATTGATCCCGAGAGACTTTTCAATTTCGAGATGCAGGATGTCAAGGCCGACTATTATGTTTACCGTTCCAACGGAAGCGGTGTCCTGATGAATGGCAATAGCATACTGGCTGCCAGCGAGGCTGAGGAAGAGGAACTGACAGTTGACAAGGAAGAGGAGAGCAGAAACTTCCAGCAGCAGAAGATAGCTGCCCAGAAAGCCAAGCCACGTACCTCAATTCATAAGGTAAAGCAGGGTGACACCCTTTCCTCCATTGCCAGGAAATATGGGACGTCTGTCGGCGAGTTGTGTCGTCTGAATGGAATTTCCAAGACCTCCACACTACGTGTCGGTCAGATTCTGAAGCATAGCTGATAGGTTTTTTTATCGGCAAACAGATACAGACGCCCAAGGTATTCACCTTGCGGCGTCTTCTTTTTATCTTTGAAATTTGGAGAATCAAAAATGTTGGCGTACCTTTGCACAATAATATATATAATAAGGTATATGGAGACCAAGGAACAGTTTGAGCATGTAATGTCAGAGTGCCGTTCACTATTTGCCAAGAAGCTGCATGACTACGGTGCCGCATGGCGTATTATGCGTCCCACCTCGCTTACAGACCAGATATATATAAAGGCCAATCGCATCCGCAGTATTGAGACCAAGGGTGTGAGTCTTGTAGGCGAGGGCATTGTTCCTGAGTTCATCGGTATCGTTAATTATGCTATCATAGGCCTCATACAGCTGGAGCGCGGATATTCCGAGTCGCCTGACGATATGACCGAGTCAGAAGCCCTTGCCGCCTATGACAAGCATGCCGGCCAGACGCTGGCCCTGATGCTTCGTAAGAACCATGATTATGATGAGGCCTGGCGTGGAATGCGTGTCAGCAGTTATACAGACCTTATCCTCATGAAGGTCTTCCGTACAAAGCAGATAGAGTCTCTTGGAGGAGACACGTTGGTGTCAGAGGACATTCATATTATCCGGAACGGTAAAGCTGATTGATCCCAAGGGGACAGAATACAAGATACAAGACTATCTGTCAGTTCTGGGTTTCGCAGACACACTGTTTGCCGCTGTTCCCCTGCTGCTTGCCGTTGTCTTCTCGGCCATTGAGTTTGTGATGGGCATATACATGCTCTTCGGCATTCAGCGCCGACTGACATCCGTTGGTATGACATTGTTCCTGTCAGTCATGACACCGCTTACCTTGTACCTGGCCATTGTCAATCCCATTTCAGACTGTGGTTGCTTCGGAGATGCCGTCAAACTGACCAACTGGCAAACCTTTGCCAAGAATGTAGTGCTACTGGCTTCATCGGTACTGGTACTGCGCTACTACAGGCTGCTGAAGAAAGCGATGACGAAGCGTCATCAGTGGACCGTCTCCGTCTATACATGGGTCTTCGCCTTCGTCTTTGCCTCCATCAACCTGTATTATCTGCCGGTAGTGGATTTCCGCCCCTATCATATAGGAGCCGACCTGAAGAAAGCCCTGACCTCCGATGTGCAGTACGTCACCACATTCATACTGGAGAAGGACGGTGTGCGGAAGGAGTTCACACTGGAGGATTATCCCGACAGCACCTGGACATTCGTCACTCCGCAGCTGCTGTTGGATTCAGGCTATGTGTTCCTGCTTATAGCTCCCTACCTGGAGAAAGCGGACGACAGCATGATGGAACGGCTGATAAGCCTTCATGACTATTGTATGGACAACGGCTACCAGTTCTGCTGCCTCACATCCAGCGGAGAAGAGGAAATCGCCCGCTGGGTGGAACTCACTGGAGCCGAATACCCCTTCTGCTACGCAGATGCCGAGATACTGAAGACCATGGTACGATCCAATCCCGGGCTGATGCTTCTGCATAACGGAGTCGTGGAGAACAAATGGGCCAATACAACCATTCCCGGCGAGGAGGAACTCACAGCTCCCGTTCAGGAACTCCCCGCCTTCCACCCGGCTATCAGCAGCCTTAAGCAGAAAACCCTCAGGATATTCCTCTGGTATATACTGCCACTGCTTTTCTTCGTTGTGGCGGATAATCTCTGGGTCATGTGGAAATTGAGAAAATTACATAATATAAACCATTAAAAAAGAATCTGAAAATGAGAAAGAAGATTGTTGCAGGCAACTGGAAGATGAACAAGACCCTGCAGGAAGGTGTAGCCCTGGCTACTGAGTTGAAAGATATTCTGGCTGCCGAGAAGCCCAATTGCGAGGTTATCATCGGTACCCCCTTCATCCATCTGGCTACTGTCAGCGAACTGCTGAAGGACAGCGTCATCGCCGTCAGCGCCGAGAACTGCGCCAACAAGGAGAGCGGTGCTTACACAGGTGAGGTTTCTGCCGCTATGGTTAAGAGTACCGGTGCCGAATATGTGATTCTGGGTCACAGCGAGCGTCGTGAGTACTACAACGAGACTCCTGAGATACTGAAGGAGAAGGTGGACCTGGCCCTGGCCAACGGTCTGAAGGTTATCTTCTGCATCGGTGAGAGCCTGGCAGAGCGCGAGGCCAACAAGCAGGAGGCTGTTTGCAAGGCTGAGCTGGCCGGCAGTGTATTCCACCTGACAGCAGAGCAGTGGAAGAATGTTGTGATTGCCTACGAGCCCATCTGGGCTATCGGTACCGGCAAGACCGCTACAGCAGAACAGGCCGAGGAAATCCATGCTTACATCCGCAGCTGTGTAGCCGAGGTTTACGGTGCACAGGTTGCTGACGAGACCAGCATCCTCTATGGCGGTTCATGCAAGGCAAGCAATGCTCCCGAGCTTTTCGCAAAGCCTGACATCGACGGTGGTCTCATCGGCGGTGCCTCATTGAAGGCTCCCGATTTCAAGGGCATCATCGACGCTTGGAAGTAATCATATAATCTTACTCAGGTATCGCAGGTATTATGTACCTGTGAACCTGAGTCTTTTTTCTTTACAACGTTCCTACATGAAGAAAGCTCTCCTTATTCTGACTCTTTCCTTTGCCTGGGCGATGACAAATGCGCAGGTAAAGTTTACCGAGGAGATTCAGAGACAGGTACCCGGTCAAGGCAAGATTGTGCTGCACCAGAGTTCTGTAATAAATGACCTTGTCAACGGTATAGCGCCCGTTCGGCAGCCTGATACGCTCAAACCTGTAAAAAAGGTCACCGTTCCTGTGGTCATGACTCCGCAGATTGAGGATACCCTTCTTTCTGACTCCAGCAAGTTACAGCCCGTCGGACCGCGTATCCGTATCAACGGATACCGTATCCAAGTCTATCTGGGCGGTAACACTGGCAAGAGTAAGGCCGAGGCACAGATGATGAAGGCACGTGTAAAGAGTTATTTCTCCGAGCTGCCTGTCTATGCAGGTTTCCAGTCGCCCCATTGGATATGCCGTGCCGGCGACTTCCGTACTTACGAAGAGGCTTCAGAGTATTTGCACAAGATGCGTGAGACGGGTCGGTTTGACGAAGCCGTAATCATAAAGAGTAAAATAAACGTACGCGAATAATCATGAATGAGAAAGAAAAGGAATTAGAGGGACTTGTACACCGTATTCTTGAACTTATGGGCGAAGACGCCAGCCGCGAGGGCTTGCTCAAGACCCCCCATCGTGTGGCCCGGGCCATGCAGACACTTACCAAAGGGTATGCCGAAGATCCCATTGCTATCCTTAATTCAGCCAAGTTCAGCGAGGATTACAGCCAGATGGTTATTGTTCGCGACATCAACTTCTATTCCCTTTGCGAGCATCACATGCTCCCCTTTTATGGCAAGGTACATGTAGCCTATATCCCTAACGGCCAGGTAACCGGTCTGAGCAAGATAGCCCGCGTAGTGGACTGTTTCTCGCACCGCCTGCAGATACAGGAACGTATGACTAAGCAAATCCGCGAGTGTATTCAGGAAGCGCTGAATCCCATGGGTGTCATGGTAGTGGTAGAGGCACAGCACATGTGCATGCAGATGCGTGGCGTAGAGAAGCAGGGAAGTATCACCACCACCAGTGATTTCTGCGGCGCCTTCAATCAGGCCAAGACACGCGAGGAATTCCTTCAGCTTATTTCAAGATAACACGCTCACCGCACTCCTTAGCCAGTTCCTTGGCTAACTTTGACTTCCCGTTAAACTCGGCCATCAGTTTACGAACGGCTTCCTTGTCATTCTTGAACTCAGGCTTCTTCATTTTATTGATAATTTCCTTCAGTTCGCCCTGGACAATACTCAGTTTCAGGCTTGCCATCAGGTTGGGAACAATCTCGTCCAAGCGTTCGTCCGAGGGGGCTTCCCCGTGCAGTTTGCTCAGCGGCACATTGTCAATGCACAATGTCGCAGCCAGCTTGTTGATATCCGCATCAGGATGGTTGATGAAGAAATGCTCAGCCCTGAACCCCTCCTCCTTCACATGCTCCAGCCCCTCGGCCAACATTCGCTCGTACAATGGTTCAGAGAGTTTTATGCCGTCATCAGCCAGGCTGTAATGGATATATTCAATCACCGTCAGCGGAATCTCATTCCCTTCATCATCCTCCATCTGTCCCATCAGCTTCTCACCATGCCTTACCAACATCTGCATCAATGTAAGCTCTCGCTGGTTCCCCTTGCTGATGCCGGATGTGTGTGCCCCGGTACTCACGGGATTATCCTGCAGGGCCGGGTCATTCCTTTCCGGACCAGCATCAGGGTTCACGGGAACCCTTCTTCTCTCCTCCCGTTCCTGCTCCTTGCGTTTCTCCTCCCTCAGCCGCTGCATCTGTTTCTGGACGGCATCCTGAATCAGCCGCTCCTCCATGTGTAGCTTCTGGGCTGCCTGGCGTATATACAGCACCCGCGTAATCTCATCCGGTATTACCGCAATACTCTCAGAGACGTTGTGTATCAGCTGCCCCAGTTTTGTGGGGTCATCCTGCGCACTCTCCATCAGATGAGCAGTCTTGTAGTTCACAAAGTCCACCTGATGCTCTTTCAGGTACTGCTGGTATTCAGTAGCGTTATGCTTGCGTGCAAAGCTGTCCGGGTCATCCCCGTCAGGTAACAACAGCAGTTTCACATTCATACCCTCAGCCAGCAGCATGTCAATACCGCGTTCGCTGGCATGGATACCCGCCTCGTCACCGTCATAGATAACCGTGATGTTATTCGTCATGCGGTGAATCAGTCTGATCTGCTCGTTGGTCAGGGCCGTTCCGCTGGATGCCACCACATTCTCCACCCCCATCTGGTGCATGGCCATCACATCCGTATAACCCTCCACCAGATAGCACAGGTCCTGCTTGCGGATTGCCTCCTTAGCCTGGTAGAGCCCGAAGAGCTCCCGCCTTTTACTGTAGACAAGGCTTTCCGGCGAGTTCATGTACTTCACATTCACCCCCTTTGTGGCAGCGTCCAGTACACGTCCGCCAAAGCCGGCTACTCTGCCGCTCATTGTAAAGATAGGCCAAATCACACGGCCGCGGAAGCGGTCACGCAGCTTTCCGTCCTGTTCATTCTTCAGACAAAGGCCTGTTCCTATGCTCAGTTTCGTATCCTTCTCATTCGGCGTGTTTGTCAGGAACTTCTCCAGGTATCCCGCTTTCAGCGCATCCGCCGCTAACGTATGCTCACGGCTGTTGGGGCTGTATCCCACCTGAAACTTCTTCAGGATATCATCGCGGAATCCGCGTCCCCTGAAGTAAGCCAGGCCTATGGCCTTACCGTCAGGCGTATTGTTCAGCTCGTTCTGGAACCAGTCACGTGCCCATTCATTCACAATGAACATACTGTCCCTGTCGTTGCGCGACTCCAGTTCCTCCTTGGACAGTTCTTTCTCCTGAATCTCGATGCCGTACTTCTTGGCCAGATAGCGCAGCGCGTCGGGGTAGGAGAGCTGCTCATGCTTCATAATGAAGTGAACCGGGCTGCCTCCCTCGCCGCAGGCAAAGCATTTGCACAGGTTCTTGGCAGGGGATACCATAAAGGATGGCGTATTGTCATCATGGAAAGGGCACAGCCCCTTCAGGTTAGCACCCGCACGTTTCAGTGTCACAAAGTCTGACACCACATCCACGATGTTTGCCGCATCCAGTATTTTGTCAACCGTCAGTCTGTCTATCATATTCTTGTCCGGCCGCTGGCCGGGGCAGTTTTTTGGGGGTTTTGATTTTCCGGGGTTAATTATTCCCTCCTCTCTGTATGAGGGCTGTGGAGGGTCCCTTTTTCTTTGCAAATTTAGATAAAAATAACGAGAAACGGCCGCGTTGTCAGAAAAAAAGTGTAAGTTTGCAGAATAAACCACAAATAATACAGCATTATGAATACCCAACTTACAGACCGTTTCCTGAAATATGTATCCTTCGATACCCAGTCAAGCGAGGAGTCCGCTTCCTGTCCCAGCACCCGCAAACAGTTTGCCCTGGCAGAATATCTGCGTGACGAGCTTCTGAGACTAGGTCTCGAAGACGTTGAGATGGACGAGAACGCCTACGTATATGCCACTCTTCCCGCCAATACAGACAAGCCCGTTCCCACCATCGGCTTTATCGCCCACATGGACACATCGCCTGACTGTAGCGGAGCCGATGTCAGACCGCGGATTATTCGCAACTACGACGGAAAGGATGTTGTCCTGGATCCTGCCCAGAATATCGTTACCCTTGTATCTGCTTTTCCGGAGTTGAAGAACCATATAGGTGAGGACCTTATTGTTACGGACGGTCATACCCTTTTGGGAGCTGACGATAAGGCAGGCATTGCGGAGATTGTGACGGCTATTGTTTACCTGCAGGAGCACCCTGAGATAGAGCACGGCAAGATTCGTGTCGGCTTCAATCCTGATGAGGAGATTGGGGCCGGTGCACATCTTTTTGATGTTGAGAAGTTCGGTTGCCAGTGGGCCTATACAATGGATGGCGGAGAAGTAGGTGAACTGGAGTACGAGAACTTCAATGCAGCAGGTGCCAAGGTGACAGTCAAAGGGTGTAATGTACACCCTGGTTATGCCAAGGACAAAATGGTGAATGCCGCACTCATAGCCACAGAGTTTGCCCAGGAGATGCCGCAGGACGAGGTGCCGCAGAAGACTGAGGGGTACGAGGGCTTCTATCATCTGACCGGTATGCAGGGAACGGTAGAGGAGGCCCGGCTATCCTATATCATCCGTGACCATAACCGTCAGGTGTTCGAGATGCGCAAGAAAGTCCTTATGGATATGGTAGAGCGTTTTAATCAGCGCTATGGCGCAGGGACTGTTCTGTTGGAACTTTCCGACCAGTACTATAATATGCTCTCTCAGCTCTCCGACAAGCCCCATATTACCGATATCGCTAAGCAGGCCATTGAAGAGGCCTGTGGCTTCTGCCGTGTTATCCCCATCCGAGGCGGTACAAAGGGCTTACCCTGTCCTAATATCTTTGCAGGCGGCCTCAACTTCCACGGACGTCATGAATTTGTCTCTATCCAGAGTATGGAGAAGGCCATGCAGACCATAGTCAATATTTGCCGGATTACAGCGAAGAGGTGAGGTGGGCTTGGTATAGTCACCTACAAAACATGGTAATACACACTCTTTTCATACGATACCCCTTAATTGCGAGATTATTATTGCAAAGACGGGTGTAAGTGTATGAAATATAAATTTATATTTGGCTGTCGTCTTGTTTTTTCCTAATTTTGCATAGTTAATTGTAACAGACTCAGAATAATGTGTAGGAAATTTGCTTTTTTACTGGTCAATATACTGGTGTTTGGCCTAGCTGCAAACGCCCAGACAGAGGAGATGTGGCAACGTGCCGAGAATGATGCAACGGGTGGACGTTACAAAGAAGCTTTTGAACGTTTGCGTGGTATAGAACAGTCTATTCAGGCTAATGACAAGCTGGATGCAGGGGGCAAGGCCGCCGCTCGTTACAGAGCTTCGCTCATTAGAATGAATATGTACATGAAGATGCGCAGGAGCGAGAGCGCCTTGGAGCATCTGGAGAAGATGGAGCGCTTTGCCAATGCCTCGGACAATGAGAAGGTAAAGAACGATTTGCTCTACAACAAGGCTATCTACTATTATACCTTCGGTCAGACATCCAAG
>CACYMI010000081.1 GCA_902775385.1 uncultured Bacteroidales bacterium | reverse complement strand
TTATGAGTGAGTCGATTGTGTTCTTGTAGTTGGTGTTTGCCTCTTTGAGAAGGCGGTTGGCAACAACCATGCAGCAGGTGGTGGCTTTATGACCCAACAGTCTGCTTAATCCGGCGAGGGCAGAAGATTCCATCTCGAAGTTGGTTATCTTCCAGCCTTCGTATTCGAAGTTCTCCACCTTCTGGTTCTGTGTGGGGTCTGCCAGGGGAATCCTGAGCTCGCGTCCCTGAGGACCATAGAAACCACCACAAGCAATGGTTACGCCACGTACCATATCATTGCAGGCGATTCGTTCTGTAAGTTCCTTGTCGGCATCTATGACGTATGGAGCGCAGAGTTGAGGGTTCCAGTTCATGTGCTTGGTGAAGGCTTTCTCGAAGGCTAAATCGCATACTTCGTTGCGACCAGCATAGAAATTGAGCAAGCCATCGAAACCAATACTCTTGGCACTAATAATAAAGGAACCAACAGGGGTGTTAGGTTGCAAACCGCCACAGGTTCCGATACGGACAATCTCCAATGAACGGAGCGGTCTCTTCTCGGTCCGAGTCTTGAAATCTATATTGGTAAGCGCATCCAGCTCATTGACAACAATATCTATGTTATCACAACCGATACCGGTACTGAGGACTGTAATACGTTTGTCCTTATAGGTTCCTGTTATGGTGTGGAACTCGCGACTCTGGACATCGCACTCGATATTAGTGAAATGAGAGGCAACGAGGCTTACCCGCCCTGGGTCGCCCACCAGTATCACTTTCTGCGCCAACTGCTCTGGTGTAATGTGCAGATGGAAAGCACTACCATCATTATTGATGATAAGTTCTGAAGGTTCGAAATGTTTCATGGTTTTTTCTTTATTCTAGTTCCAGTTTCCTAATATCTTTTTCCAGATTGTGTATCTCAGTCTCTATCTGTTCCAGTTTTTCCTCATTCAGACGGATTTGAGGTGCTATCTGCGCCTTCTGTGTATCTGTTCCCGACATGTATCGGGCACGGAGCCGTTCCAATTCCTGGCTGCGCGACCGGAGGTCTTTCTTATTCTCGAGCCACCACTGAACTTTCTCCTTTGCCCTGGGCTTCTTAAAGTCGGAAAGGGTGTAATAGGTATGCTGGTCATTCAGGACGAATTCGAAGTCGCGCTTCTTATGCTGTTCTTCCCTTGCATTACGGGTCTCATTCAGACGCTTTTGGGCTTCCTTGACCAGGGCGGGGTTGGTCCAGCTGTCCCTGATGCTGTTAATCTTGGCCAGACTGCGCAGCTTGTCTTCCCCTAATACATCTATATTATATAGGGTCCTCTTCTCGTTAGGGATGAAGGTGTAGAGGCAGACGCTGTCTGCCGGCTGGTTACGGTCTGAGACAAAATACCCCAGGTTATTGAACTCGTCTATGACATAAAGGTAATCATTCGCGGGTGAATTGAAAGGCATTCCGATATTGTCAGGCACCAGAAACTGCTGTTCGTCCGCATCATAACGAGTCATAAAGATATCATATCCGCCAATGCTCTCGGCATTCTCAGCAGCAAAGTACATGGTAACCCCGTCAGTAAGCATAAAGGGGAAGTTAAAATTGTCATTCTCTTCCTCCTCAAAACCCTTTAACGGGGTAGGGGCGCTCCATTCATTAGCTATGAGCTGACTCTCAACCAAGCGGAGTCTCCCGTTCTTATCCGGCTGGGCATACATACGCTTGTCTCCCAACTGATTCTGGAAATAACTGCAGAGCGAGGAATCCTCCTTGATAATATTACTCAGCGGATGAATGCTTCCGCACTCCGAGCTGATTTTTATAGCATTCAGGACTTCTGTTTTCGGCAGTACCAGACTGTCAATAATCATCACCTGTTCAGTAGCCTGCAGTTTGATTCTTCCCTTACGGGCGGTTTCGAGCAGCTCCTCCTCACGAATGGCAGGCTGCTTCTTCTTCTGAAGCTGCTGTATGGCAGACATCAGATAGTCCTCGGCTTCTGTAAACCTGTACTCACTGATAGCCTCAACGGGATTTATCTCAGGCACAGCCTGTGCCTTAGCCTTAGTTCTCTTGCCCTGAGCTGAAACTGCCAGGCAGCTGACTATGATAATGATAGTAAACAGAAATCTTTTCATTCTTTTCTTATTTGAATATGAAATATACGGCCAGGATAAGACAAAGGAAAGCCGCCATGTGGTTCCAATGGAGACTTTGCCCCTGAAACAGGATATTAGCAATGATGGTAAAGATAATCAGCGAGAGAACCTCCTGGATAATCTTCAGTTGCATCAGGTTGAAGGGCCCGCCGTTTCCTACAAAACCGATACGGTTGGCGGGAATCATAAAGCAGTACTCGATGAATGCTATTCCCCATGAGAAGGCTATTACGCCGATTAATGGCCAGTTAGAGCTAACACCTGTCTGTGAAAGTTTAAGGTGTAAGTACCAGGCAAGTGTCATGAAGACATTGCTGGCGATGAGTAGAAGAATGGTGTATAATCCAGACATTTTAATTATTGATTAACAAAGGAACCAGAAACAGCACCTTTTATTCCTCTTGGCGCTATTCCTGGTTCTGTTGTGGTTTATTACTTACTGAGGTATTCGTGCATTGCTGCAGCAGCACGACGACCGTCACCCATTGCGAGGATTACTGTTGCTCCACCGCGTACGATGTCACCACCTGCGAAGATGGTGGGGATATTGGTCTGCATACCCTCGTTTACAACGATGGTGTTCTTGCGGCCCAGTTCCAGACCGTCGATTGAGGTAGGAACAATGGGGTTGGGAGATACACCTACGGCAACGATAGCCTGATCGATGGCGATGGTTTCTGTAGCGCCAGGGATGGGCTGAGGACTGCGACGACCAGAAGCATCGGGCTCGCCGAGCTCCATCTTCTGCAGAACTACCTCTGTAACATTACCTTTCTCGTCAGCATGATATTCGATGGGGTTGTGCAAGGTGAGGAATTCGATACCCTCTTCCTTAGCATGCTTCACCTCCTCGAGACGTGCTGGCATTTCCTGTTCACTACGACGATAAGCAATGAATACGCGCTCAGCACCCAGACGCTTAGCTGTACGGCAGCTGTCCATTGCGGTATTACCGCCACCAACAACCATCACGTTCTTTCCACGACGGATAGGTGTGTCGTATTCGGCATTTGAAGCATCCATGAGGTTGACACGTGTCAGATACTCATTAGATGACATGATGCCGTTGCTGTTCTCACCAGGGATACCCATGAAGTTGGGCAGACCGGCACCTGAAGCAACAAAGATACCCTGGAAGCCTTCGTCCTCCAGTTCCTTGACCGTTACAGTCTTGCCAATGATGCAGTCCTTGACGAACTTCACACCAATCTTCTCCAGGTTCTGAATCTCAAAGTCAACAATCCTGTTGGGCAGACGGAATTCGGGGATACCATACTTAAGCACACCTCCGATTTCGTGCAATGCCTCGAATACGGTTACATCATAACCGAACTTAGCCATATCGCCGGCAAAGCTCAAACCAGAAGGACCTGAACCTACAACTGCAATCTTCTTGCCGTTGTTCTCAGCTACTTCAGGAAGAGCAGCTTTTCCGCTTTCACGCTCGAAGTCGGCGGCGAAGCGCTCCAGATAACCGATAGCTACAGCGGGCTCATTCATCTTGAGGTGGATACACTGGCTTTCACATTGCTTCTCCTGAGGACAAACACGACCACATACGGCGGGTAGGGCAGATGTGCTCTTGAGAACACGGGCTGCATTCAGGAATTCACCACTCTCGATATTCTTGATGAATGATGGAATATTGATATTTACGGGACAACCCTGCATACAAGAGGGGTTGGCGCAGTCAAGACAGCGCTTGGCCTCGGTCATAGCCTGCTCCTTGGTCAGTCCCTGGTTAACCTCCTCGGTACGTGTTGTGGCACGGTATACGGGATCCAGCTCAGGCATCTTCACGCGCTCAATCTGAGTACGCTCCTTAGCCTTCATGCTCTTGCGCAGCTCATCACGCCATGCAGCGTTACGGTCCAGTAATTCAGACAAGGGAGTAGTTGTGTCCTGCCCCTCAGCAGAAGGAGCATCTGTACCCTTAGCGTCTGTTTTCTCAGTGGCACAGCTGCAGGTCTTACCCTCCAGGGCAGCCTGATAAGCAGCCAGCGCCTCAGCCTCTTCTGGTTTGAAGGCACCTGAACGCTGCAGCATTTCATTGAAGTCCACCTGATGTCCGTCGAACTCAGGACCGTCCACGCAGACAAACTTAGTCTTACCGCCCACACTGATACGGCAGGCACCGCACATACCGGTACCGTCCACCATAATAGTATTCAGGCTGACGTCGGTGGGAATATCATATTTCTTTGTAAGCAAGCAGCAGAATTTCATCATGATGGCAGGGCCGATGGCAAATACCTTGTCCACCTTCTCGCGCTGGATAACCTCCTCGATACCTACGGTTACCACACCCTGTTTGCCGTAAGAACCGTCATCTGTCATGATGATAACCTCGTCAGAGCTCTTACGTACCTCATCCTCCAGGATGATAAGGTCCTTGCTACGTCCGGCCAGAACGCTGATCACACGGTTGCCTGCAGCCTTCAATGCCTGTATGATGGGCAGCATAGGAGCAACGCCTACACCTCCGCCGGCACATACTACAGTACCAAAGTTGGCAATGTGAGTGGCCTTGCCAAGAGGACCTACAACATCGGTGATGTAGTCACCTTCGTTGAGAGCGCAGAGCTTGGATGTGCTGGCACCCACTGTCTGTACCACTAGGGTAATGGTTCCCTCCTGAGGGTCGCTACCTGCAATGGTAAGGGGTACACGTTCGCCCTTCTCGCCAACGCGCACGATTACGAAGTGGCCAGCCTTACGGGCTTTTGCAATTAGGGGTGCTTCCACATCAAGGCGGAATACCTTCTCACTGAACTGAATCTTTCTAACAATCTTGTTCATCTTTTACCTGAATTGTTTTTATGCTATCCTAAGTTAATTTGTTACTTGATAATATCACAACCCATGTAAGGCTGCAATGCTGCGGGGATACGGATTCCTTCCTCAGTCTGGTTGTTCTCCAGGATGGCAGCAACGATACGGGGCAGAGCCAGGGCACTACCGTTTAATGTATGGCAGAGCTCCGTCTTCTTAGTCTCGCTGTTGCGATAGCGGCACTTCAGACGGTTGGCCTGATAGGTATCGAAGTTGCTGACAGAACTGACTTCCAGCCAGCGTTTCTGTGCCTCAGAGTAAACCTCGAAGTCGTAGCAGATGGCCGAGGTAAAGCTCTGGTCACCGCCGCAGAGACGCAGGATACGATAGGGCAGTTCCAATTTCTGCAGCAGTCCCTCTACGTGAGCCAGCATTTCCTTGTGGCTCTCAGCTGAATGCTCAGGCTTGTCTATGCGTACAATTTCTATTTTGCTGAATTCGTGCAGACGGTTCAGTCCGCGCACATCCTTACCGTATGATCCGGCCTCACGTCTGAAACACTGTGTATAGGCACAGTTCTTGATGGGCAGGTCTTTCTCGTCCAGGATGACATCGCGGTAGATATTTGTTACTGGCACCTCGGCTGTAGGAATCAGGTAGAGGTCGTCCAGGTTGCAATGATACATCTGTCCTTCCTTGTCAGGCAGCTGGCCTGTTCCATAACCGCTGGCAGTGTTTACTACTGTAGGAGGCATAATCTCCTCGTAACCGGCCTTGCCGGCTTCCGCCAGGAAAAAGTTGATTAGGGCGCGCTGCAGTTGCGCACCTTTTCCGCGATATACGGGGAAACCGGCTCCGGTAATCTTTACACCCAGATCGAAATCTATCAGGTTATATTTCTTGGCCAGTTCCCAGTGAGGGAGCCGTGCACTCTCTACAACCGGGTTCGCATCCCAGTTGCCTACGGTGTCTTTTCCAATTACGCACTCTTTCAGATTACTCTTCACTACCCAGTTGTCCTCGGCACATGAACCCTCGGGAACCTCGGGGTAGGGGATGTTGGGAATCTGGCAGAGCAGTGTATTAACCTCCTGCTCAGCAGTATCCATCTGTTGCTTCAGTAATTCATTCTTCTGCTTGATTTCAGCTACCTGGGCCTTGATGGTCTCTGCTTCATCCTTCTTGCCCTGTTTCATCAGAGCGCCTATTTCGGCAGCAAGTTTCTTGGCCTCAGAGAGGTTCTGATCCAGTGTTGTCTGCGCTTCACGGCGCTTCTTGTCTGTAGCTATTACCTCAGCAATAGCCTCTTTAGCACCTTTGAAGTGCTTTTTCTCCAGGCCTTTGATAACTAAATCGGTCTGTTCTGTAATGAGTTTTAGTGTCAGCATATATTGCG
This sequence comes from uncultured Bacteroidales bacterium, assembly GCA_902775385.1. Taxonomy (GTDB): domain Bacteria; phylum Bacteroidota; class Bacteroidia; order Bacteroidales; family Bacteroidaceae; genus Physcousia. Next base: position 3,043 of record CACYMI010000081.1, on the reverse strand, counting down.
GATTTATTACTTTTCTATATTTGAATTGCAAAATTACAACTTTTTTGCAATAATACTACGTATTATCACTAAAAATAGTGATAATGTCATAAAAAAAGGCTGCACAAATAAATTGTACAGCCTATTTCTGTTCTTGAAAGTCTGTTCCTTATGCCTCGGCAGTAGGAAGTACACTTACAGTACTACGGTCCAGACGGCCCTTCTTGAACTGAACAGTTCCGTCGATGAGGGCATACAATGTGTTGTCCTTACCCATACCTACGTTCAGACCGGGATAGTGACGTGTACCGCGCTGACGAACGATGATGTTACCAGCTACACACTTCTCTCCACCGAAAATCTTAACACCTAATCTTTGAGCTGCTGACTCGCGGCCGTTCTTAGAACTACCAACACCTTTTTTATGTGCCATTCTCTGTTCCTCCTAAAATTAAATTGTTAAGCAATAACTTCCTTGATAGTCAACTCGGTGAACTGCTGACGGTGACCGTTCAGTTTACGGTAACCTTTACGGCGCTTCTTGTGGAAGACCAGTACCTTCTCGCCCTTTACCAGGGGAGATACAACCTCGGCAGTAACCTTAGCACCATCTACTGAGGGAGCACCTACAGTGATGTTGCCGTTGTTGTCAACCAATAACACTTTCTCAAACTCAACAGCCTGGCCTGCCTCTGCACCCTCGATGTGGTGAACGAAGAGCTTCTTACCAGCTTCAGCCTTGAACTGCTGACCGTTAATCTCTACGATTGCGTACATTTTTATAATTATTTTTAACGGGTTTGACCGGGAGGCGAAGTCATTCTGACTCACTTTTCCGAGCCTCTTCGGCATAAATCGGGTGCAAAATTACAACAATTATCCGTACTGAGCAAATATTTTCACTGAAAACTTATGAATTATCTGCGAATTCCCGGTTATGCTATACTTAGTCCGTTAGAACTTTCTGTACCATATTTATAATGTCGACAAGTACATAATTGTCACATATAGCCAGTGTGCAATCACACCAGCCCCTACACCGCCAACTATCTGACTGATAAAATCCTTGGCCAGCAACTCACGGTATCCCATAGAGTCCAGCATAGCCGTATGGGTGGACAGGAAACCGCTCCAGCACATACCCATAGCCGTAAAAACAGCCACGGCATTGTCATTGATGATCCCCTTGGCCGTAAATTCCGGTATAAGGCTCAGCGCCGCACCTACGGCACCCAAGGCCGTAATGGGGAAAGCGATAAGCTCAGGAGCCGTAAAACCGAACAGCCACTCGAATACAATATTAAGCTTGCCGGCAATCAGGGGCAGCAGCCCGCAGCCCTGAAAGGCCTCGCCCGTATATGCCACAATATCGTTTCCGGCAGCATCCGTACCCACTACGCTCCCCCCGAAGGTGAACAGCATCACTAAGGTACAGATAATCAGAACACCGGGAATAATAGCCAAGCCTATATCCACACCAGATTTTCCACCGTCCAGCAGCGCATTCAGCACACGGATGAAGGTGTTAGGCTTCTCCTCCTCATGCCCCGCATGCGCCTTCTTCTCGGCCTCCAGCTGCGCCAGCTCCTCCTGCGGGATAGCATCCTGCGTGCGGTACTCAGGGTACTGCTTGCATATAAAGTACTGCATCAGGCGGGTAGCAATGATACCGCCGCTGGCAGCACCTACCAGTCCTATGAACGGCGCCGCAAAGTAACCCTGCCCAATCATGAACACAATCACCAGCAGGCCCATCCCGAAGGCTGTACCGAAGTTAGCCAGCGATATATACTGGTAAACCTTAAAGTACTTGGCAAACTGCTTGTTCTTACTCAGGGTAATGATGGCCGGATTGTCACTCAGGAAAGTCATGATACTGGCCACAACCGCCACACCAGGCATATTATATAAGGGGCGCATGACATGCCTTAGCATAATTTGCAGCAGATGTACCACTCCGAACTCTGTCAGGATCTTGCTCAGCGCACCTGTCAGCACGCACATGCTCATCAGGTAGAATACAGTATTCAGAAGCAGCGCGTGAGCCGTCTTCATTATCGTGTTGAGCATATTTGTCATTCCCATCACACTGCCCAGATAGCCGAATAGGGCAATGATGACGAGAAGACAAGTTATGCCATTTGGTATTTTCCTCATATATCAGAAAGAAGGTACAGTTCTCTTTATTTTCATCCGTTTAGAAAATTCTTCCGCAGAGACGGAAGTTAAGAACGGGATAAACCTTGAACTTGCTGATGATACGGAAGGCACCGCCGTCCTTGCCGTCCCAATCCTGCTTTGTCAATGAAGTGCCGTTATGGTCAATCACCTCAGGCGTTCCCCAGAACATAGCACCCAGGTCCACCTTGAAGCCGATACGCTTGCCAGGGCAGGCACGTCCGTAACCCAAGCCTACGTATGGCTTAAAGTTCCAAGTCTTCAGTTCAGCACGGGCATTACCCTCAGCATCAGGGGTCAGCAGGTAATCTCCCAGTTTAAGACCTACAGGATTGATTGGAAGCTGATGTTCAGCGATAACTTCGTTAGCTTTGTTAACCGCCATGAGCTGTCCCTCCTCCGTATTATAGACCTCGGCGATTTTGCTCTGGCCGAAGAAAGCGCCCACTGTAATATGGAACCCGTTTAAGGGCATGGGGTAGAAGTTTACCATGAACTTACCGTTCACCATGTTAAGTTTACCCTGAATGGGAATGTCGTTGAAGTTTACCTTATACTGGTCCGGCAGATACTGGTTGATGATGCTTACCTGATCGCCAGGCAGGTTCAGATGAAGATTCGTATTGTACCTGATACGGGGCATGATGGCGAATCCAGCCTCCAAGTCGAGAAACCTGGTCAGCGGCATGGCCACATCAGCGCCGATACCTGTTGTTCCAACATTAAGACCCACTGACAGATGATTGAAGATACGCGTGTCTGTCTGCGCAAATACACTTGTAGCTGCCGTCAGTGCAACAATCAGCGTTAAAAAAGTTTTTTTCATAAAAGTGATGTTATTTAAATTAAAAAAATAAAATTAACAAATCCAAAATTAAAGATTTTA
>CACYMI010000080.1 GCA_902775385.1 uncultured Bacteroidales bacterium | reverse complement strand
AATTAGCGCAGATGAACTACTCGTGCCTGCCCAACGAGGACGGGACGCTGAAAGGCAGTACCCGCATGAGCAACACGGTGGGCATGGACATCGACCATATCCCTGCCGAGGAGATGCAGGCGGTCAAGGAGCGCATCCTCAGCAAGAAAGAAGAGCTGGGCCTGCTGATGCTCGAAGAGAGCGCCCGAGGCGAAGGCCTTCACCTGGTGTTCAAACGTCGTGCAGATTTAGACCAAGAGGGCAATCTGAAGTGGGCTTCTGAGCTTTTGGAGGTCGCCTACGATGCCCAAGCCAAAGACATCACACGTGTTTTCTTCACGACAACGGGGGCGCAGCTGATTTATATCTCGGACGATCTATTCGACCCCTCTCCCTCGTCCACCGTCGCGAATGGGGATTCGCTCCCCTTTGTGGGGCCGAAAGCACATTCAGTACTTTCTCTAAAGACCCCAGCCGCCCCTGAGGGGGAGGGCTCTTTGAAATCAAACTCTCAACTATCACAAATCAACTGTCAACTGTCAACTGTAAACTGTCAACTAAAATTTCGCGGTATCCCATACAGCGAAATTATAAAGGACTACTGGAACCGTACAGGCGGTGAGCCGCAGGAGGGTGAGAGGAATGTGAAGCTGCACAAGTTAGCAGTAAACCTCAGAGCCATCTGTGATAATAAGAAGGAGGTGCTGATGCAGGTGATGCCGCGCTACGGACTCTCCGAAACCGAAATGGCAACCATCATTGACTCGGCCTGCAAGGAGCCGCCCAAAGGCATCAGCAAAGTTATCCAAGCCATCCTGGATACCCTCCTCCCTCGGGAGGAGACGGAGAAGGGGTCACTCCTCCCTCGGGAGGAGACGGAGGAGGGGTCCGATTCTTCATTCTTCACTCTTCACTCTTCACTTAAAAGGATGCCGATGGGTGTCAAGGAGAGTATCGATGCCGTCGGCCCAGCGTTGACGATGCCAGTGGTGACGGCTATCTGTCCTTGCATCGGTACGCTGGCTACGGGTGTCACACTCGATGTGCACGGGCAGAAGAAGGGACTGAATCTCATTTCTTATATAGCAGGTGACTTTGCCAGCGGTAAGGGCGGTATCGACCCTGTGGTGGAAGCCTGGATGAGCGAGGTGCAGGCGCTGGACAAGATGTACCAACAGCAGGAGGATGAGTGGCGCGCCAAGAAGCGGGCGGCGAAGAATAAGAAGGAGCAGCCCGAGGAACCGAAGTTGCCCGTACGCTGTCTGACGCTGAACAACACCGTTGCTAACCTGGCCGAGCGACTGGCTAACACGGAGGGCAAGCACGCCTTCTCGTTCACGCCCGAGGCCGATACCGTGGCACAGAAGTGGAAATCTACGATGAGCGACTTCTCCGTCATGCTGCGCCAGAGCTACGACGGCAGTAAGTACGAGCGCGAGGCACGAAGTGCAGAGGCTGTGAACGTGCATATTGAGAAATTGTTATGGAACGTATGTATGTGTGGAACGCCGGATGCGCTGTATCGTGTGGTATCGAACTACACGGACGGATTTCAGAGTCGTATCGCGGTGGCCCGCACACCCGACAACACGTTTGCTCCGCTGGAGGACAATCCCCACGTGCTGACCGACCGCCAGCGCGACCGCATACAGCAGATAGCGCACCTGTTGCCGCTGATGCATGGCGAGGTGATGCTGCCTAAGCTTGAGGCAAAGGGCCGCGAATGGTTGGAGCGCATCCGTCTGGAGACAATGAAGAACGACGACCGCACCCGGGCCCGTCAGCGCTTCCGCATCTGTGTGACGGCCCAGCGAATGGTGTGCTGCCTGATGCTGTGTAAGGTGTGTGAAATGCTGATTCAGAAGCACGGACTAACCGGTGCCGAGGCTAAGCTAAAGCAGCAGCCTAACCTGTGGAAGGAGATGCTGTTGAAAGCACAGACGCCCACGATGCTGGAGGTTTACGACGTGATAGCTGACTCGCTGCTGGAGAATGCCCTCTACTTCTTCCGCGACCGCATTGAGAACGCTTTTCAGAGTCGCGACTATGCAGGCGGTTTGAATGGCGAGCGTCAGAAGCGCGGCAAGAACGACTCTATCTTTGAGCGGTTGGACATCCAGTTTACGTTTGCGCAGGCTATGCAGCACTCGGTAGCGGTGAAGGGTGCGGGTGTGAACCAAAACACCGTCCGACAGATGCTGAAAAACTGGCGCAAACAGGGACTGGTAGTGCTGGAAGAGGACGGGAAGTATAGGAAGGTTAAGGGTTAATGGTTAAGGGTTAATGGTTAAGGGATATCGTGAATCGTGAACCCTGAACCATGAGTCCTGAACCGGTCAAAGTGGTCAAGGTCATTTTGGTCAAAATCAAATTTGGATATGATTACAATCGAAAATACCCAAGAATGCTTTGTGCAGCTCTGGCTACGGCTGGAGCACACAAGACGGCTCTTTCTGAGCCAAAGGAAACGCTTCTGCATCCGCAGTGTGCTGAAGTGCTGGTTCGGCCTCAGAGCCAATGATGATTTTATCTGGGAAGTGTGCCACCTGTGCGGACAGGAGGGCTGGAACGAGCTGCCTCTGCCCAGCCTCTATCCGCGCAAGCACCGCGAGTTCCTTCGTGCCATCGTAGCGGTACGCACGGGTATCAGCTTCTACCGGGTAAAGCTGAAGGAACTGGACGCTGCGTACAGTGTGGCGTTTAAAAATAGTACACCAATAAATGTGAACAAGAAAGCAACCCCTCTCCCCGCTCCCCCGAGGGGGAGAGCTCTTTAAAATCAAAATTCAAAATTATAAATTCGAAATTATGAGTGAACCAAGAGGAATAAGGAATTGTAATCCATTGAATATCCGCAGAAGCGGTGATAAATGGCAGGGGCTATGCTCCTGCCAAAATGATAGGGAGTTCTTTCAGTTTAGTGGGATGGAATGGGGCTGGCGAGCCGCCTTCCGCATCCTGTGCAAGACGTATTATAATAAGTATAAGCTTAGGACTATCAGGGACATTGTGTCGCGCTGGGCACCAGCCAAGGAGAACAATACGGCGGCGTATATCCGCCATGTGTCGGACTACACGGGTATCGGGCCGGACAAGGTGCTGGCCTCGCCACAGGAGTGCACCACTGACTGGCTGCTGATAGGTTACGCTATGGCGGTAGTGGAGAACGGGAAGACACTCCCGCCCATTCCGATGCTGAAAGGATTTAAGTTGGCCGTGGGTTAATTTATCTCACATACGCCTTGATGGTCTTGCACTCCTCACCACCCAGCGGGGTGATGGTGTAACGACCTACGCAGGCGGGGATGATGAAGGTCTCGGCATAATGGACGGTGAAGGGCTCGAACTTGCCTTCGGGACTCTCTACCACGGCCTCGTAGCCGTCCACCAGGTTCAGTACGTTCACGCCGCCGTTGGTATTGTGCTCTACGGTCCGGGTGAAGGTATGGCGGCGGGTCTCGATGAACTCATTGGGATGCAGGCCGGTACGCTCCTCCAGGATGCCGTCCTCCTCGTGAAGCACCTCGAAGTGGTTGCGGATATTCCGGTTCACCCACTCGGTGGTGCGGTTCCACTGGATAACGTGCTTGCCGCGCTCCACGTTGATGGGGCGGGGCTTGCCGTCCAAGCCCAGGCGGTTCCAGTCCCATAGCTTGAAGGTGAAGATGCTGGGCGTGCTGCTGATCTCCAGCACCATGCTGTCATGGCCGCTGCAATGGATGGTTCCGGCAGGGATGAGGTAATGGTCGTGCTTCTTGGCGGGGAACTTGTTCACGTACTGCTCGGCGGGGAAGCTGATTTCGCCCCGCTGGGCGGCCCGAAGGTCTTTTATCATCTGACGATATCTTCCTTGAGTCCCAGATATACCACGGCATCCTCGCCGGCATCCAGCAGGTAGTAGCTCTCGTCCTGCGTATAGGGCATGCCGAACTCGCGCTGGAAGAACTCGTTGGTGGGGTGTACCTGCAGGCTCAGGTTGCCGCCTCCCATGGTATCCAGGAAGTCGAAACGGATGGGGAAGCTTTTGCCGAAGCGGGCCCATACCTGTTCACCTAGCAGCTGGCGGCTGAACATGAGCACGAGGTCCTGCGAGGGGAACTCTACCAGCACGCCGTCCAGGTTCAGGTAGAGGCTGTTCTCCTCGGGCACGCAGTCAAAGCACCAGCCGTAATTCTGTTGTTCACGGGGCAGGTCGCACACTTCCTTCATCCACTGGCCTCCCCAGGGGGCGGGGTCGAAGAAGGGTACTACGCGGAAGGGGCTGCGAACGGTGCGCTCCATGCCCTGACGGAACTGCTGGTCGCTGATCATCTTAGGCTGCTGGCGGTTGTTGCTGTCTATCCAGTACTGGATACGGCCGGAATGCATCAGCTCGTCCTTATAGTGGTCCACGATGTTCCAGTCGTTGAAATAACCGCGCTTATATTGTCTGGAGGACTCCTCCTGGCTGTTGTCGATACCCAGGGCCTTCACCTCGTGCCGGCGGAATCGCTGCTGAATCTCCCAGCGGGCCATATCGGCGTAGGCGATGGGGACAGTTGAGAGTTGAGAGTTGAGAGTTGAGAGTTTATCTGCGATATAGGCGGCTCCGGTTCCGATGATGATGCAGGGGCCGTCTATCTGCAATATTGAATTATCGAAGTATTCGTGCAAACGGATATTGGACATGTATCCGAACAGCACGTCGTCCGTGATGAAACGCTCCGTAAGCTGGCGGATTTCCTCCTCTGGCCGCATCAGGGTGCGGGTATCTATGATCTTACGCCCTGTCTTGGCAAAGGCTGCAAGAAAGTCCTCCTCATAAGTTCCGGGGTAAAGGTCGATGGCCCACACCGGCTCGTCGGCCCATTGCTCATTCAATGTAGATACAATCTTCTCCCAGCCGATAACTGCCATACCGTCCGTACGGGTACTGGGAAACTTGTCATAATTACTTTTTCTCATTAGTCTTTTGTTGGTTTTCACGGCAAAGGTAGTGAGAAGTGAGCAAAATAAAAAGGAAAAGCACATTTTCTTTTCCCCTTTCCCTGAAAAAGGAGGTTCTTCGTCAGTTCAGTTTATGTTTTTACAGTTGACTGCTGACGGTTTTCCAACCACTATCCCCCTACCCCCTTAATCCGATAGGGTTTCCTGCCTTTTGTACTCCTCCGGGTTGATGCCGGTGTTGCGTTTGAAGTAGCGGCAGAAGTTGCCGGTGGTGGAGAAGCCGAGCTCCTCGGAAATACTCTTGACTGTCTTGTCAGGATAGACATCCATCAAGCGTTTGGCCTGGGTACAGACGTACTGGCCTATGTAGTCGAGGGCGGTGATACCGTTGCTGACATTGAGGAAGAACTTGGAGAAGTAGCGGGCTGAGTAGCCGAGCTGCTCCGCATAGAACTTCACGTTGCGATGCTCGCGGTAGTGGACCACCACGAGGTCGCAGAAGTGTGCGTAGAGGCCTACCGACCGGTTATGGTGCCACTGCTTGTCCTGCTCCTTGCGGTAGAGGTTGACGAACTCGTAGCCCACTGCCAGTTGCGCGTGCAGCATCTGCCGGCGCAGCTGCAGGTCGGCGGTATTATGCATGGCGATGGCGGAGAGCAGTTTGGCGCTAGCCATCACGTGGTCGGCCTGCTCGTCGGTGAGCTGGCAGCAGGGGGTGTTGTTGAACCTGCCGAACTCGTGGCTGAAGAGGTGCCCCTTGACTTCGTCCAGCAGTTCCGATGAGATGACGGTGCGGGCGTATGTGAAGTCGTCGGAGCATTTCACGGTTTTCATGAAGTGCCCGGGCATCATGATTAACAGGTGGTTCTTCCTGACGGTTATTTCCTGCATGTCATAGATGATGCGTGCCGTTCCGCTCAGACACAAGTGGACGGCTACGCCGGGGAAGGAGAGGTTTACATCGGGATAGATGAAGCCGTGTATCTCGTTGTTCACATACAGCCCGTTCTGCTTTATTTGCTGTATCACACTTTTTAATTCAGGATAGATTCTCATCAGTCTACTGCTTATAATCCGATGCGAAGATACGATTATTTCCGGAAAGTTGTATTTTTTAATTACCTTTTGATAGTGAAATAGTACAATTTGATAGTAGCCTTCACGCTCATCGGTGAGATTTTATGTTAATTCGCCTATAATTTGGCCGATGGCGAGGGTGGCGACTTTGAGACCTTCTTCTCGAAAATACTCCCGTTGACTTCGTCTTCCTCAAACGCGACTCGGCCTAATGAAAGTAAACTTTCTTAGGCTCTCGCTGCTCTTTCGGTTCGGGAATAAAATAAAGTTTTATTTTGTATTCCGCTCGCTTATTCGTAATTTTGGCTATCACCGAAATTACTTTCGCTCGGGAATAAAAAGAAAAATTGTTTTTCCTTTTGTATTCCGCTCGCTTATTCGTAATTTTGCAGCAAACAAACAATATATGGATATGAAAAGGATATTTTTGTATGCCCTCCTCTTAGGAGGATTGTCAACTGCCTATGCTCAGACGGGCATCACCCCCGAGGTCCTGAAGACCCTGCAGGGAAGCTACACGGGAACACCCGCCGAGAAGGCGATGCGTAATGCCATCAGCAACGTGGGAATCAGCAAGATGGCCGTGAATCAGGAGAATGCCGGAGCCAAGGATAAAAACTTCAGCATCGAGGTAAAGAATACGGGTATTACTGACCAGAAGAGCAGCGGCCGCTGCTGGCTCTTTACAGGGCTGAACGTATTGCGCGGCCGGGCTATGAAGAAGCTGGACACCAAGAACCTGGTGCTGAGCCAGTGCTACCTGTTCTTCTATGACCAGCTGGAGAAGAGCAATCTGTTCCTGCAAGGGGTTATCGATACCCGCAAGCAGCCCATTGACAGCGAGATGGTACGCTGGCTCTTCCAGCATCCGCTCTCGGACGGCGGAACCTATACGGGCGTTGCGGACCTGGCCACCAAGTACGGTGTAATCCCGGCTGACATCATGCCCGAGACATACGTCAGCAACAGCACCAGCGAGTTCTGCGGACACCTGAAAAGGAAACTCCGCGAGTTCGGTATCACCCTGCGCGAGAAGAGCGAGGCGGGTATGGGCGAGAAGCAGCTGCAGGCCCTGAAGGTGGAGCAGCTGGGAACCGTGTACCGTATGCTGGTGATGGCTTACGGCATTCCTCCCACCCAGTTTACCTGGAAGGGTAAGACCTATACCCCGCAGGAGTTCTTCAAGGCCTATTGCATCAATGAGGGTGAGGATCTGAACCGGGACTATGTGATGCTGATGAACGATCCCAGTCGCCCATATAATAAGGTATATGAGATAGACTATGACCGCCATGTGTACGACGGGCACAACTGGCTGTATGTGAACCTGCCCATTGAGGAGCTGGAGGAGATTGCCATTGCCTCGCTGAAGGACAGCTGCCAGATGTATTTCAGTTGCGACGTAGGCAAGTTCCTGGACCGCAATGTGGGATTTGCCGATATCAACAACTATGACTACGGCAGTCTGCTGGGCACTACCTTCGGCATGAATAAGAAGCAGCGCATCGAGACCTTCGACAGCGGCAGCACGCATGCCATGACGCTGATGGCCGTTGACCTGGACGATGCAGGAAAGGCCCGCAAGTGGAAGGTGGAAAACAGTTGGGGAGCTGACAGCGGTCAGAACGGTTACATCATCATGACCGATGAATGGTTCCGCGAATATATGTTCCGCGTGGTGGTGAACCGCAGGTACTGCCCTGCCTCGGTGCTGGAGCTCATGAAGCAGAAGCCCGTCAGACTTCCTGCCTGGGATCCTATGTTCCAGGGGGAAGAATAGAGGTTAGAGGTGAGTGGTGAGAGGTGAGTGTACCTCATACTTCAGCCCTCAGCCTTCATACTTCATTCAACTGTCAACTATCAACTATCAACTGTCAACTTATAAAAGGTGGAAACTACAAGACAGAATAAGATTTCAAGGCTCATTCAGAAGGAATTGAGCGATATCTTTCAGAAGCAGACCAGCGCCATGCGTGGCGTTCTGGTGAGTGTCAGCGCCTGCCGCATCAGCCCGGACCTGAGCATCTGCCGCGCTTACCTGAGTATATTCCCTGGCGAACGGGCTGAGGAGATTCTTCAGAATATCAGCAACAGCCAGAAGCAGGTGCGCTATGAGCTGGGCCTGCGTGTGGGAAAGCAGCTGCGCATCATCCCTGAGCTGAAATTCTTCAGGGATGACTCGCTGGATTACGTTGAACACATTGATGAGCTGCTGAAAAAGTGAACTTCCCTTTCTTCATAGCAAGAAGGTACATCTTCAGCAAGAAGAGCCACAATGCCATTAACATTATCAGCGGCATCTCTGTGGTAGGTGTGGCTGTTGCCACCATGGCGCTGGTGTGTACGTTAAGCGTCTTCAATGGCTTTCATGATTTGGTTGCCAGCCTTTTTACGGCCTTCGATCCCCAGCTGCGCATCACCCTTGCCGAAGGCACTACTGTAGAGGCTGATGATGCCCGGCTGCAGAAACTGAGGAAGATGGACTGCGTAGCCGTCTATACCCCGGTGATGGAGGGGCAGGCGATGGTGGTGACAGGCGGACAGCAGCATGTGGTAACCATCATGGGCGTGGCGGACAACTTCAGCAAGCAGACGCACATTGAGAATATCCTGTACGGTGACGGTTCCTTTGTGCTGCATGCCGATGTGCTGGAATACGGTGTTCTGGGACTGCAGCTGGCTGCCAAGATGAACCTCAGCGCTGACTTTACGGAACCCCTTCAGGTATATGCCCCCAAGCGGGGCGAACGGGTGAATATGGCCAATCCGCTCAGCTCCTTCAACCACCAGGAACTGCAGAGCCCGGGGGTGGTCTTCATGGTGCAGCAGAGCAAGTATGACGCCAACTATATCCTAACCAGTTTGGGCTTTGCCCAGAGGCTCTTCGACCAGCAGGGACGCATTTCCTCGGCCGAGGTGAAGCTGAAGAAGGGGACCTCCCTCTCACAGGCCAAGAAGGAGATTCAGCAGCTGCTGGGCCCCAAGTTCATGGTGCAGGACCGCTATGAGCAGCAGAACGAGGTATTCCGCATCATGCGCATTGAGAAGCTGATCTCGTACCTGTTCCTCACCTTTATCCTGCTGGTAGCCTGCTTCAACATCATAGGCTCGCTGTCCATGCTGATGATAGAGAAGAAGAACGATGTGCAGACCCTCCGCAGCATGGGTGCCTCAGACAGACAAATCTGCCGCATCTTCATGTTCGAGGGACGTATGATCAGCCTGGCAGGCGCTGTGGTAGGACTTTTGCTTGGCCTGCTACTGTGCTGGCTTCAGCAGCAGTACGGCTTTATCACCATGGGGCAGAGTGAGGGCAGTTTCATCGTAGAGGCCTATCCTGTCAGCGTTCATCCCTGGGACCTGGTACTCATCTTCGTTACCGTTATCCTGGTAGGCTGGGCTGCCGTATGGTATCCAGTCCGCTATCTGTCGAAGAACCTATTATAAAGCCCTGACCATCTCCCCTCTTGGAGAGTGTCATAATTATATTTTTCACTTTTCACTTGGTTAGAGGTTTGCTAATTTATATTTTTCACTTTTCACTCTTTCACTTTTCACTAAAATGTCTACATTCTACCCTTTCGCCCGCCCACTATACGTTATGGCAAAGGCTGCAGGACCGCTCTGCAACCTTAGGTGCCAGTACTGCTACTACTTGGAGAAGCAGCACCTGCAGCACGTCTCCAGTTCCCCTGAGGGGGAGAGAACCAAAACCTCCCCTCGGGGAGGCTGGGAGGGGGTCGGCATGAGCGACAGCCTGTTGGAAGCCTACGTCCGCGACTACATACAACTGCAGCAGACACCCGAGATACTCTTTACCTGGCACGGCGGCGAGCCTATGCTGCGCCCGCTGAGTTTCTACAAGCAGGCCGTCAGCTATCAGCGATACTACGGCCGTGGCAAACGGATAAGCAACAGTATTCAGACCAACGGTACACTCCTCACCCAGGAGTGGTGCCAGTTCCTTCACGATGAGGGTTGGCTGGTAGGCCTCAGCATAGACGGGACGCAGGAGATGCACGATGCCTACCGGATGGATGCCAGGGGCGAAGGTACCTGGCAACGGGTGATGGATTCCATACGTATGCTGCAGGACTATGGGGTGGAATGGAACGCGATGGCAACGGTGAACCATGCCAATGTCTCCAAGCCGTTGGAGTTCTACCGTTTCTTTCGCGATGAGCTGCATTGCCAGTTCCTGCAACTGAGTCCGGTCGTGGAGCGAATCCGGAGGCATTCTGACGGACGGCATCTGGCCCAGCTTTTCGACGAGGATTGCCCCCTTGCTCCCTTTAGTGTAAAGCCTGCCGAGTGGGGAAAGTTCCTCTGTGACATCTTCGACGAATGGGTAAGGCAGGATGTGGGGGAAATGTTTGTAAACGTCTTTGACGCGGCTCTGGCCGGCTGGATGGGCGTTGCCCCGGGGATCTGTGTCTATGCCGAGGAATGCGGCCATGCTGTGGTGATGGAGCATAACGGTGATGTTTACAGTTGCGACCACTTTGTCTTTCCGCAATACAAGTTGGGTAATATCCTTACCGACGGACTGCCGCAAATGGTGTATGGTGAGAAGCAGACCGCCTTCAGCCAGCTGAAGAAGGAATCCCTACCGCGCCAGTGCCGTGTTTGCGAGTGGCTGAAAGCCTGTCATGGCGAATGCCCCCGTCTGCGCTTCCTGCATACCGCAGACGGTGAGCCGGGCCTGAACTACCTGTGCGCCGGATACAAGATATTCTTCCAGCACGTAGCCCCTTATATGGATTTTATGCGCAACGAGCTCCTGGCTGGCCGTCCAGCCAGCAACGTAATGCAAGGATTATAGTTAGAGGTTAGTGGTAAAAAAAAAGTGACGGGCATCTTTTCATCACGAAAAAATGCCCGCCGGACTAATCTTTAATCTCTCAAATTCTTTTTACCTAAAACTAACTAAACGAAATATCTTTTTGCATGAATGCTTTTCTATACTTAACAAGCTATGTGCCATCACGGCGCTTTTGCTTTTTTTTCCTATGCAAAGTTAACAGATTTCTTATTTGCTCCATCCTAAGATATGTAGCAGATTGTGATTTTCTTCAATTTTCTTGATTTATATCAATTTGATAGGGATTTCCCCCTCCGATTTTTGTGTAGAATCCCCATTTTTCTCGTTCATTTCCACTTGATACTTGCGTTCGCTATCGTTCCCCTCGACATTACCGCGTACTTTTATCGTAAGATTCAGGCAGGATTCTCCAAGTTGCTTTCGTTCGGATTAAGGAATAAAATGCTTTCCTTTTGTTTATTTCCGGGGGCTTTTCTTTCGTTCTTCTCTCACTTAATAGTAACTTTGAGGCTGGCGCCTCCAAGTTACTTCCGCTCGGATAAGCAAAAGAAAAACGGGCTTTTCTTTTGCTTATCTCTCGCTTATTCGTAACTTTGCACCAAAATAAGGATATACCTAATTATAAAATATGGCAAAAGAGTATAATTTCAGAGAGATTGAGCAGAAGTGGCACCAACAGTGGGTGGCCAACAAGACGTACAAAGTGGTGGAAGACGAGACCCGTAAGAAGTTCTACGTCCTGAACATGTTCCCCTACCCCAGCGGCGCGGGACTGCACGTTGGTCACCCCTTAGGCTACATCGCCAGCGATATTTACGCACGATACAAGCGCCTGCAGGGTTACAATGTTCTGAACCCTATGGGCTATGACGCATACGGTCTGCCTGCCGAACAGTATGCCATCAAGACAGGTCAGCACCCCGAGAAGACTACCTTTGCCAACATCGACCGCTACCGCGAGCAGTTGGACAAGATAGGTTTCAGCTTTGACTGGGACCGCGAAGTGCGTACCTGTACCCCTGATTACTATAAGTGGACCCAATGGGCTTTCCAGAAGATGTTCAAGAGCTTCTTCGGCAGCCCCCTCCCAACCTCTCCGAAGGGAGAAGAAGGGGCTAAGGCACGCCCCATTGAGGAGCTGATTGCATACTTTGAGAAGTACGGAACAGAAGGGCTTGATGCCTATAACATTGCCCAAAGCAACGAACTGTCTTTCACCGCCGAGGAGTGGAACAGTTGGGATGAGAAGAAGAAGAGCGATGTGTTGATGAACTACCGACTGGCCTTCATGGGCGAGACAATGGTGAACTGGTGTCCTCAGTTGGGAACCGTACTGGCCAACGATGAGGTGGTAAACGGTGTGAGCGAGCGTGGCGGCTATCCCGTGGAGCAGAAAAAGATGCGCCAGTGGTGTCTGCGTGTCAGTGCTTACAGCCAGCGTCTGCTGGACGGCCTGGATACCATTCAGTGGAGCGAGAGCATCAAGGAGACCCAGAAGAACTGGATCGGACGCAGCGAAGGTACAGAGGTAGAGATTAAGGTCAGCCTCACCCCAACCCTCTCCCAAGGAGAGGGAGATTCTGTCACCCCTCCCTCGGAGGGGACGGGGGAGGCTGGGGATTTATCCTTTACCATCTTCACCACCCGTGCCGATACCATGTTCGGCGTAACCTTCTTCGTACTGGCTCCCGAGAGCGAGCTGGTGGACAAGGTGACTACTCCTGAGCAGCGTGCCGCCGTGGATGAGTACATCAAGTATGTGAAGAGCCGTACCGAGCGTGAGCGTATGATTGACCACACCGTAACGGGTGTATTCAGCGGCGCATACGGTATCAACCCCATTACAGGCGACAAGTGCCCCATCTATATAGCCGAATACGTACTGGCCGGTTACGGAACAGGTGCCATCATGGCCGTTCCTGCCCATGACAGTCGTGACTATGCCTTTGCCAAGCACTTCAACCTGCCCATCATCCCCCTGGTAGAGGGTGCTGATGTTAGCGAGGAGAGCTATGACGCCAAGGAAGGTATCGTCATGAACTCACCCGTCAGCCCTGACAAGAGTGTGAAATATGACGGTGAGAGTTTGAACCTGAACGGAAAGACCATCAAGGAGGCTATCGCGGAGACCAAGCGCTTCGTGAAGGCTCATAAGCTGGGACGCGTAAAGGTGAACTACCGTCTGCGCGATGCTATCTTCAGTCGTCAGCGCTACTGGGGCGAGCCCTTCCCCGTTTATTACAAGAACGGCATCCCTCAGATGATTCCCGAGGAGTGCCTGCCCATCGAGTTGCCGCAGGTAGATAAGTTCCTGCCTACCGAGACCGGAGAGCCGCCATTGGGAAATGCCACCAAATGGGCCTGGAACGAG
>CACYMI010000079.1 GCA_902775385.1 uncultured Bacteroidales bacterium | reverse complement strand
ACAGCAGCCTGCGTATGATGCTCAACGGCCAGTGGCAGTTCAACTGGATACCCTCACCCGAGCAGCGTCCTGCCGACTTCTACCGGACAGATTACGACGCCTCATCCTGGAAGACCATCCAGGTCCCCAGCTGCGTTGAGATGCTCGGCTACGGAACCCCCATCTATACCAATATCACCTATCCCTTCAAGAACCAGCCTCCCTTCATCCGCGGCCAGGAAGGCTATACTGTAGTCAAGGAGCCCAATGCCGTTAGCAGCTATCGCCGCACCGTTGAAGTTCCCGCCTCATGGAACGGCAGGGAAATCTACCTGCATTTCAATGGCATCTACAGCGCCGCCTATATATGGGTGAACGGTAAGAAAGTGGGCTATACACAGGGCCCCAACAATGACGCCGAGTTCAACGTAACCAGATACCTGAGGGTAGGAGAGCAGAACCTTGTCTGTGTGGAAGTCTATCGCTGGAGCGACGGCTCCTACATCGAGGACCAGGATATGTTCCGCCTGAGCGGTATTCACCGTGACGTCTATCTGGAAGCCCGCCAGAAAGTACAGCTCCAGGATGCCTATATGACCACCCGCTTCGGTCGCAGAGGCTTCCAGCAGGCAAACCTCAACATGGAGCTTACCCTTCAGAACCTGGACAAGAAGGTTCAGGATGCCCTTGTGGAATGCAAGTTGTACGACCCTCAGGGCAAGCTGGTACAAATCTGTAAGATGACCGTTGCCCGTATGCTGAAGGGCGAGAAACGTGTTATCCGCCCCTTCTTCCAGGTAAAACAGCCCCAGCTCTGGACAGCCGAGACTCCCAACCTCTATACGGTGGATATCAAGGTAAACGGCGACATCAGTACCCAGAAGTACGGCTTCCGTAAGATAGAGAACCGTAACGGACAGGTATTCATCAACGGCAAGCGAGTCATGTTCAAGGGCGCCGACCGCCATGATACCCATCCCGTATATGGCAAGGCCGTTCCCGTTGAGAGCATGATAGAGGATATCCTTCTTATGAAGCGCTACAACCTGAACACCGTCCGTACCAGCCATTACCCCAATGATCCCCGCATGTATGCTCTGTATGACTACTACGGCATCTATACGATGGACGAGGCCGACCTGGAATGTCACGGCAACTACAGTCTCAGCAAGAACCCCGCCTGGGAAGGCGCCTATGTGGACCGTCATGTACGTATGGTCCTGCGTGACCGCAATCACCCCAGCGTCATCTTCTGGAGTATGGGAAATGAGAGCGGCGGCGGTCAGAACTTCGTAACCGGCAAGAAAGCCATCCAGGCCCTTGACGACCGTCTGATTCACTATGAGGGAATGAACGAAGTAGCCGATATGGACAGCCGCATGTACCCCAGTATTGACCACATGAGAAGGCTCGACAGGGACGAGAACCTTAAGGACCGCCCCTTCTTCCTGTGCGAATATGCCCATGCCATGGGAAACTCCATCGGAAACCTGAAGGAATACTGGGATTACATCGAGTTTGAGAGCAAGCGTATGATTGGCGGCTGTATCTGGGACTGGGTGGACCAGAGCCTCTGCAAGAACGGCGAGCCCCAGACCAACATGTACTATGGCGGCGGATTCGGCGATTACCCCAATGACAACGACTTCTGCTGCAACGGCATCATAACCGCTGACCGCCATGTAACACCCAAACTGGAACAGGTAAAGAAGGTATATCAGTACGTTGATTTCCGTAAGACTGACGAAGGAAAGATACGTATCCGCAACCGATACTGCTTCCATGACCTCGGAGCCTATACCCTCAAGTACGAACTGATCCGCGACGGACGTATCATTAAGAGCGGCACTACCAATATGCCTGCCGTTCAGCCCACGGACAGCATAGACATCGACATCCCCGTAGAAGTACCTGAAACTGACGGCACCTACTACCTGAACCTCTCCCTCCAACTCAAGGAGGCTACCATTTGGGCCCCTGCCGGTCATAGCGTGGCAGCCGAGCAGATACTGCTAAGGAAAGGCGTATCCCCCGATAAAGTCATTTCCAGCCCCTCGGCCCAGAATGTACAGGCCACTGAAACCGCTGACCGCATCAACGTATCCGGTAAGGACTGGAGTTTCGGAATCAGTAAGCAGACCGGAGCCGTGGTTGATCTCACTTACGCAGGCAAGCAGATGGTTGCCCGGGATCAGAACTTCCTCTTCAACGGATACCGCAGCATCAATAATGACCGCCTGGGCAACCTCAATGCCAGCCAGGAAGACGTCATCGTCAAGCTTATCCAAAAGGACAACAGCACCCGGATACTCACCACCCGGATTGCCAGGGGCGGCAAGGACCAACGTTCCGCAGTACCTGTACTGACCGAATATGAGTTCCTGGACAATGGCGAGATTCTGATGTCCGTTGCCATGAACAATAACGATAAGAACGCAGACTTCCGCCGTATGGGTCTGCAGGCCTTCCTCGACAAGAGCCTCGAGAATGTTGAGTACCTGGGACGCGGCCCCATGGAGAACTATCCCGACCGCAAGGACTGCGCCTTCGTCGGCTGCTATGCCACCACTGTAAGCGGTATGCAGGAAGAGTATATCAAGCCCCAGACCATGGGTGAGCGCTGCGATGTGGAATGGCTCCAGTTTACCGATAACAGCGGCAAGGGACTCCGTTTTACAGCCATGGGTATCCCCTTTATGTTCAGCGCCCAGCATTATACCGATGAGGACCTCTGGCAGACCAAGTATCTGCATGAGCTGAAGAGCATACGCCGTCCTGAGGTAGTGCTGCACCTGGATGCCGCCATGCGCGGTCTGGGTAATGCCAGTTGCGGCCCCGGCCCGTTGCCGGAATATGAGATGAGTAAGGGTCATCACCGGTTGTCAATTTGCATTTCACCGGCAAGATAAAATAGGAAATAGGGGAGGGCATACCTCCCCTATTTCCCTTTTATCTCTAACATTATTGATATACATCAAAAAAGTAAAAGGGTATTTCGTACACTCAGGAAATTGTTGTACCTTTGCCCGCGATTAACAAGACCTTAAGATATTAATTTAATGACGGATAAGATGATTAAGCCCGACTTCATATTCGAAAGCAGTTGGGAAGTATGTAACAAGGTAGGTGGAATTTACACCGTTCTCAGTACCAGAGCAAAGACACTTCAGGAATCAGTCAAGGACAATCTCGTCTTCATAGGCCCTGATCTCTGGCTGGACAAGGAGAATCCCCTTTTTGTGGAAGACAGGAAGCTGTGGCCGTCTTGGGTAAAGAAGGCTGCCGCCCAGGGGTTGCGTATACGTACAGGCCGCTGGAATATCCCCGGACAGCCCTATGCCATTCTGGTGGACTTCACCCCATACTATGCGATTAAGAACGAGATTTACGCCCAGGCGTGGAACGACTATCAGGTAGATAGCCTGCATGCCTACGGCGACTATGACGAGGCAAGCATGTTCGCTTATGCGGCAGCCTTGGTGGTAGAGAGTTTCTATAATCATTCCCTGACCAGGAAGAAGAACGTTATCTATCAGGTACATGAGTGGATGACCTGCCTGGGTGCCCTGTATATCCAGAAGCATGTGCCCCGGATAGCTACCGTCTTCACAACCCATGCTACCAGCATTGGCCGCAGTATTGCCGGCAACTACAAGCCCCTGTATGATTACCTCTGGGCTTATAACGGCCAGCAGATGGCACAGGAGCTGAATATTCAGTCCAAGCACAGCATCGAGCGTCAGACCGCTCACTTCGCGGACTGCTTCACTACTGTCAGCGATGTTACCGCCAATGAGTGCAAGGAACTCCTTGACAAAGACTGTGATGCCGTTCTGATGAACGGATTCGAGCAGGACTTCGTTCCCAAGGGAGCCAAGTTTACCGCAGCCCGCAAGCAGGCCCGCCAGCGGATATTCCGTGTGGCCAACGCCCTCACCGGCGCCCAGTTCACCGATGATACGCTGATAGTAGCCACCAGTGGCCGGTATGAGTATAAGAACAAGGGAATAGATGTCTTCCTCGAGGCCATGTACCGCAGCCTCTATGAGCAGGGACTGCAGCGTCCTGTCCTGGCACTGGTACAGGTACCCGGATGGATGGAAGCACCCCGCGTTGACCTTCAGGACCGTCTCATGCAGGACGTTGTATATGACACACCGCTGATCGATCCCCTGTTCACCCACACCCTGCACAACCAGCAGGATGACAGCGTATTGGGCTACCTGCATTCCCACGGTATCCGTAATAATCAGGACAGCCGGGTGAAGATTATCTTCGTACCCTGCTATCTGGACGGAAATGACGGCATCTTCAATATGCCCTATTATGACATGCTCATCGGCAATGACCTGGCCGTCTATCCCTCCTACTACGAGCCTTGGGGCTATACTCCCCTCGAGGCTGTCGCCTTCCATGTGCCCTGTATCACCACATCCCTCTCAGGATTCGGCATGTGGGCCCGTAAGGAGCTGGGCAAGAACTGCGGCATCCTTCACGGCGTAGAGGTCATAGAGCGTAATGACTACAACTTCAGCGAGGTGGTTGATGCCATCGTATCCGCTATATCGGCTTATTCAGCCCTGGATGACAAGGCTCAGGAGCAGGCTCGCAAGAAGGCGGCCACCCTCTCAGGAAAAGCCCTCTGGAAGCATTTCATCCAATATTACTATGAGGCATATCATATTGCCTTCACCAACCGTGACAAGAGATTAGAGAAGAAATAACCATACATTTAACTTATAAAAGAACAATATGAAAATTAAGGCAAGTAACGCTAATAATCCCAGTTGGAAGACTATTACCGTCAAGAGTAATATGCCAGCTGAGCTGAGAAAGCTTGAAGAGCTCGCTCACAACATGTGGTGGTCTTGGAACCACAGTGCCAGAAGTCTGTTCCGCAGTCTTGATGAGACGCTGTACGAGCAGGTTGACGGCAATCCCGTCCTGCTTCTGGAGCGCCTCAGCTTCGAGAAGATGGAGAAGCTGGCCAAGGACAAAGCCGTCATCAAGAAGATGAACGATGTTTATACCGAGTTCCGCAACTACATGGACGTAGAGCCTGACCGGAAGCGTGCCAGCGTAGCCTATCTGTGTATGGAGTACGGACTGAACCAGGTACTGAAAATCTATTCAGGCGGTCTGGGAATCCTGGCCGGCGACTATCTGAAGGAAGCCAGCGACTCCAACGTTGACATGTGTGCCGTAGGTTTCCTGTACCGTTACGGATACTTCACCCAGACACTCAGCATGGACGGCCAGCAGATTGCCAACTATGAGGCCCAGAACTTCGGCTCTCTGCCCATTGAGCAGCAGATGAACGAGGACGGCACTCCCATGGTAATCGATGTACCTTATATAAATTATCACGTACATGCCTACGTATGGCGTGTGAATGTAGGCCGTATCAAGCTGTACCTGCTGGATACCGACAACGAGCTCAACTCCGAGTTCGACCGCAGCATCACCCACTCACTCTACGGCGGCGACTGGGAGAACCGCCTCAAGCAGGAAATCCTGCTCGGTATCGGCGGTGTCCTCACCCTCAAGAAGCTGGGTATCAAGAAGGACGTCTATCATTGCAACGAAGGCCATGCCGCCCTGTGTAACGTACAGCGCCTGGTTGACTACGTCAATGAGGGAATATCCTTCACTACCGCCCTCGAGCTTGTCCGTGCCTCATCACTCTACACCGTACATACCCCCGTACCCGCCGGTCATGACTACTTCGACGAGGGTCTGTTCCACAAGTACATGAACGCCTATCCCCAGATGCTCGGCATCAGCTGGGACGAGTTCATCGGCATGGGACGTATGAACCCCGATGACCATTCCGAGCGTTTCTGCATGTCCACCTTCGCCTGCAACACCTCACAGGAGGTCAATGGCGTAAGCTGGCTGCACGGCGAGGTCAGCAAGAAGATGTTCTCCGGCATCTGGAAGGGCTATTACCCCGAGGAGAGTCACGTAGGCTATGTAACCAACGGCGTACACTTCCCCACATGGTGTGCCAACGAGTGGCGTAAGCTCTATGCCAAGCATTTTGACAAAAACCACCTCAGCGACCAGAGCAACCAGAGCATCTGGGAAGCCATCTACAACGTCAGCGATGAAGAGGTATGGAAGACCCGCATGGAGCTCAAGACCAAGTTGGTGGACTATATCCGCCAGCAGTTCCGTGAGAGCTGGCTCAAGAATCAGGGCGACCCCTCCAGGGTAATCAGCCTCATGGAGATGATCAACCCCAATGCTCTGCTCATAGGATTCGGCCGCCGTTTCGCCACCTATAAGCGTGCGCACCTCCTCTTCACCGATCTGGACCGCCTGGCCAAGATTGTCAACAATCCCAAGTATCCCGTGCAGTTCCTCTATACAGGTAAGGCACACCCCGCCGACGGCGCCGGTCAGGGCCTTATCAAACGCATCTATGAGATTAGCCAGCGTCCTGAGTTCCTGGGCAAGATCATCTTCCTCGAGAACTATGACATGCAGCTGGCCCGTCGCCTTGTCAGCGGTGTGGATATCTGGATGAATACCCCCACACGTCCTCTTGAGGCCTCCGGAACATCAGGCGAGAAGGCCGAGATGAACGGTGTAGTCAACCTCTCCGTACTGGACGGCTGGTGGCTCGAAGGCTACCGTGAGGGAGCCGGATGGGCACTTACAGAGAAGCGTACCTATGAGAACCAGGAGTATCAGGATCAGCTGGATGCGGCCACTATCTACTCACTACTCGAGAACGAGATTATGCCTCTCTACTATGCCCGCAACTCCAAGGGATACAGTCCCGACTGGATCAAGGTAATAAAGAACTCTATTGCCCAGATTGCACCTCATTACACCATGAAGCGCCAACTGGATGATTACTATAACAAGTTCTACAACAAGCTGCGCGACCGCTCCAACGCCCTCAATGCCAACGACCGCCGTCTGGCTCATGAGATTGCCATCTGGAAGGAGACCGTAGCCGAGCGCTGGGATGCCGTCAATGTCATCGAGATCCGCAAGTCTGAGGAAGTAGTGAACGGCAATATCCAGGCCGGTAAGAAGTACAATGTGGAAGTGGTGGTTGATGAGGCAGGACTTGACAATGCGATAGGCATTGAGCTCGTAACACTCCAGACCGATATTCACGGCGTGGACCACATTTATCACGTCAACGCCTTCGAACTGGTCAATGTGGACGGGAACCGCTATACCTTCCGTACAGCACACAGCGTTGACAATGCCGGCAGCTTCAAGGTATGCTACCGTATGTTCCCCAAGAACGAGAACCTGCCGCACCGTCAGGACTTCTGCTACGTAAAATGGTTTGTATAAGATTTGCCGTCATTGACAGCAACGTACTCACGTGCATCGGCCTGCAGCATCTGTTAGGCCGACTGCTGCCAATGGCTGATATACAGGTCTTTTCCGATACCCGGGAAATGTTGGAATGCGGAGACACTTCCGTGTTCCAACACTTCTTTGTATCCTCCGACGTCTATTTCCGGCAACCTGCCTTCTATCGTCAGTTTCCCAAGAAAACCATCGTCCTCGTTAAGGGCGACATGCAGATCAGGGATGTCTATACCCTTAATATCTGCCAGAGCGAGCAGAAACTCGTTGCCGATATCATGGCCCTGCAGCATCGCGGACATGATCACGCCATCACCATGGCACGCCAGGCCATTCAGAAGGAAAGCCTCTCCTCACGCGAGATAGAGGTGGCCATTCTCCTCTGCAAGGGCTTTATCAACAAGGAGATAGCCGACAAGCTCTCCCTTGCCACCACTACCGTTATCTCGCATCGCAAGAACATCATGGAGAAAATCCATGCCCGCTCCCTGGCAGATATCATCATCTACTGTGTGGTAAACGGCCTCATCAATATTGATGAGTTATAGCGCATTAAAACAGAGTAGGAGGGAAACGGATCCGTTTTCCTCCTACTTTCGCTTTTCGGCTTCAATCACCACACGATGTGCCGTTTCGCAGACGGTGGCTCATCGTCATGCCTTACATATCTCTCCTTTCTCTTATCTCCTCCAGCAGGCCTTTCAGGGCTTCTTTGATAGCATTCTCTGTATTCCTTTCACGGTCAATGTTACGGGTCAGGCATTTGGCGTGAATCTCATCGGGTGTGCCCCATGCAATCCAAATGGTGCCGGATGGAATGCCGTTGCATCCTTCGCCCGCATACCCTGTGCTGGCTATGGCATAGTCGGTGCCGAACATTTCGCAAGCTCCGCGTACCATCTGGCACACCACAGGCTCGCTCACCACATCATATCGGGCTATATCCTCGGCATTTACGCCAAGGAACTGCTCCTTCAGTCTGTCCTGGTATGCCACCAGTCCGCCCTGGAAGTAGGCTGACGAGCCTGCTACCCTGGTTATCTCGCGGGCAATTCCTCCGCTTGTACAACTCTCTGCAGTAGCCAGCGTCAGGCCCCGTTCCACCATAATCTTCTGAATCTCATAAACTGTTCTGTCCATCCTTATATCTTTTTCGCAATCTATGCTTGTATAGCGGTTAGAGGTTAGTGGTGAGTGGTGATTGGTTAGTTCTGCACTACGCTTCTTAAACCCTATTGTCGTTCTGATGATTTTTCCGCAAAGTTAATGATTCTCTCGAGAATATTCAACTTTCTCCAGCCTGAATTATTCATAGTGCACAAAAAGTCGGTTCTCTCATTTTATTTCAAGAGATCTTTTTCGAGCAGAAGCGGGATTGAACGCAGTACTTTGCCTTAAGTACTGGAGTACTCCCCTTAAAGTACCAGAGTATTCCAGTTAAAGTACTGGAGTACTCGCGCTAAAGTACTGGAGTATTTAAGAAGCCGTTGTTAGTTGAAATGCTTTCCAATCTCTTGTCAGGTGCGTTATACAGGTTGACATCGGTCAGCATGCTCTTTAATCCCGTCTCAATACGCATGTTGTACAGGGTATTTATTGAAAGAGGTCACATCAAAATAGGCACATCCTCTTTCTATCCTCTTTGAACGTAACTCATACACATCATTACAACCTTAGCTTGTATATGAGCATTTTTCGTTCTACATGAAATTGTGTATTGAAACCTTAAATAGGGTGTACCACTATAAATGAAGTGACACACCCTATTGTACGACGCTTGCGCATCGTCCTACCCATACGCGAGGCTAACGTCTAGCTGAAAGCTGCGTCCTTGATGGGAATTGTTAACACCAGATCTTCCATAACTCTTTTTGACTTTAGAATTCCACTGCTTTTATCTTTGAAATCCATATTTGTGTCAGTTCGATAAATTGGAATTTACCTAAAAGAGTTATTCAAACGTTCCATTCTCGTATTCTTGCAGGAATTGTGTACACGTCTTGCCTGTGGCTTTCTTGAAGAACCGCATCAGATGTGAAGGCTCTGAGAAGTGGAAGTCGTAGGCAATCTCGCTGACCGTCT